>JAGAKF010000080.1 GCA_017625835.1 Clostridia bacterium | reverse complement strand
ACAGGAAATCGGCTTTGTGCTTCAGTCTCCCGAAAATCAGGTGGTAACCGATAAGGTATGGCACGAGCTTGCTTTCGGACTTGAAAGCCTTGGGCTTGATACGCCGACTATCCGCCACCGCGTGGCGGAGGTTGCGGCATTCTTCGGTATTGAAAATTGGTTCTATAAGAATGTAACCGAGCTTTCAGGCGGTCAGAAACAGCTTCTCAGCCTTGCTTCGGTTATGTGTATGAATCCGAAAATACTTGTTCTCGATGAACCTACAGCACAGCTTGACCCTATTGCCGCTTCTGATTTCCTTGCTCTTCTTGGAAAAATCAACCGTGAGCTCGGTATAACGGTTATTCTTACCGAACACAGACTTGAAGAAGCTTTTCCGTTTGCAACAAGAGTTATCGTAATGGAGAAAGGTGAAATTATCTGTGATGATTTTCCCGAAAAAGTTGGACTTCATCTTCGTCAAAAGGATAACGGAATGTTCCTTGCTATGCCGACAGCAATGAGAGTGTGGGCAGGTGTTGAAACAAAGCTTGACTGTCCGATTACTGTACGTGACGGTAGTGAGTTCTTGACTGAAAGAAGCAAAGAAAAAGCACTTCTTCCCCTTGAAAGGGAAAAAGTGCATACATATACTGACGAAATAACTCTTGAGTGTGATGAAATATGGTTCAGATACGAAAAAGACCTGCCCGATGTTATAAAAGGTTTTTCTCTCACTCTGCACAAGGGTGAATTTTATGCAATTCTCGGCGGTAACGGTGCAGGTAAAACAACTACACTCAAAGTAATTTCGGGACTTCGCAAGGCTTACAGAGGAAACGTAAAAGTGAACGGCAAGGTCGGAATGCTGCCGCAGAATCCGCAGGCACTTTTTGTAAAAAGAACAGTGCGTGAGGATTTATATGAAGCGCTTAGTAACACTAAAAGCACAAAGAAAGAAAAGGATGAGCAGGTTGCCCGTGTGGTTAGTCTTTGCTCGCTAACCGACTTTCTTGACCGACATCCTTATGACATTTCAGGCGGTGAACAGCAGAGAACGGCACTTGCAAAGGTTCTTCTTACCGCACCCGATATACTTCTTCTCGATGAACCGACAAAAGGCTTTGATGCAGAATTAAAGGTAGTATTTGCGGATATTATCGGTAAGCTGACAAATCAGGGCGTAACCGTGCTTATGGTCAGCCATGATGTGGCCTTTTGTGCAGAATATGCACACAGATGCGGTATGTTCTTTGACGGTAATCTTGTCGCAGAAGGCACTCCCCGTGAGTTTTTCTCTGGCAACAACTTCTATACAACATCTGCAAACCGTATGGCAAGGCACCTCATTCCCGATGCGGTAACGGTTGATGAAATCATTGCCTGCTGTGGCGGAGAAATCAAGAAAAAAGAAAGTCCGGATGAAATAACACCTTTGCCTGAGCCTGCCCCGAGAAGTGTAAATTTCAAGCCTGAACCACTTAAACTATGGCGTAAAATTCTTGCTGCAGCATCAGGGCTTGTTTCATTGGCTGTGTTTTTCTATGCAACGGGAATTACCGATTTATCAGCACTTATAAATTCTTCGGGCATAAGTGAAGCGGGTAAAAATCAATTATGGCTTTACGGTATTTTGTTTGTTGCTCTTACCGTGTTTATGATTGCAATCGGAAGACGGAGCGAACCGCCGCTTATAGTGCAGACGCCGAAAGAAAAACGGAACTTAAGCAAGCGGACAATTGTGGCATCTGTTGCTATATTGCTCTTTATT
>JAGAKF010000079.1 GCA_017625835.1 Clostridia bacterium | reverse complement strand
GCACTATCAAAGTCGAGGTGTTATATTTTAGCGTCGCAGACCCTTAATGTTTGCAATGCAAACACATCATTCGCGTAGCGAACATCATTCATCATATCCGCACAGCGGATGCATCATTGCAAAGGCATCGCCTTTGCTCAACAAATCCGAATTTAATAAACAAATTTTATAATAAAAACGACCTCACGCGAGGTGAGGTCGAGCTTGCTTATAAGACTTTGGAAAAAATTATTCAAAATATCCACACAAATCATTTTCTTCAAGTAATGAAAGAATATAGTTTTCCATTTCTTCAGGAAGAATGGCTACTTCATCCTGACCTACAGCCATATTGGAATATCTATAATAATATACATGACCTTCGTATACCGTAAACTCCGTAGTATGATTATAAAACATTCCGTCTTTGCTATATTGATAGAATCTAACATTATCATCATGACTAATCGGAAGCGTGATAGTTTCAGCTTTGTTCGAGCTGTTTGTTCCGTAACCATTATCTTTATCAAACTGAATTATTCTCTCAAACATTTCCATATCAACATCCGGAATTTCGTATTTTGTATTATTTCCGAAATCAATCTGAACTGTAAAACAATAATTATAATTATTGGGGTCTGCATAATATGAGTGGAGCTCTTCCCATTCATCAACGGGACAATATACAACACTTTGAGCACTCGTTCCCCATGTTGTACTTTCGCCTCTGACAATCCAATTATCCTCAAAAGGATAATAATTGATAGCTTCCGGCAAAGCAAACTGACTGTACACAGGTTTTACTGTGTCAACATCATATTTTTTGTTAAAATGCATGTCCTGCGGAACAAAACCATTCTGATATGTAATACCGTTTATTTCAATAATGTGTGGGTCAAACGGCTTCTCACCCGGTGTTTCAGCAGGTATAAGCCAAGAGAAAAAGAACATGAAAATTGAGAAAAGCATACTAAGAAATCTTGTCATAATAAATTCCTCCATTCAAATATTTGCATTTTTATTTTACCGCTAATTCAGTCATAAAACAAGTAATTATAAATACCGAAAATAAAAACAATGCAATCGTTTTTGATTTCTTCTTTACGATTGTCTCTTGCGTTCAAAAAATATCTTCTGCACGAACTGCAGCTAAGTATATTTCATAAACAATTATACACCACAAATAGTGTAAAGTCAATACACCACAAATGATGTATTGTACTATTTTTTTGAGGTGGTAAACTTGAAAAAGTATTATGAAATTATCAGGGATCTGCGTGAGGACAACGACTATACTCAAAAAGAAATCGCAGACGTGCTGAATACCACACAGCAGGTTTATTCCAGATATGAAAAAGGAATCAACGAAATGCCAATAAGACATCTCGTTGAACTTTGCAAGTTTTATAATGTTTCGGCTGACTACATTTTAGGGTTAAATCAAAATAACAGCAAAAAATCATCGACTTAAAAAAAGCCGATGATTTTTAATTTTAGTCTTTCTTATTCTGTCTTTCTGCGAGCTTTTCCTCGTACATCTTTCTGACTCTTTCGTATGTTGAATCAGGGAAGTCGGGGTTACCCTTTGAATAGCTCGGGATGAGCATATCACCTGCTACATTCGGATCTGTGCAGCGTGTGTCATCCTTCCACTTTGCGCGCTCCTCGGGATCGCGGAGGTTCGGGATATCCATCGGCTTGCCGCCTTCAAGAACAGAATAGTAAGCGAACATACCCGGGAGGAACATATCCATTGCTTCGTAAACGTCGATAACGTCCATATCTTCTCTGCCGCGGAGCTTTTCAACGAAGTTGTACATTGTGTAGAAGTCTGAACCGCCGTGTCCTGCTTCCTCAGCAAGCTTTGAAAGGCTGTCCTCTGTGCTTACTTCTACTGCCTCGGACTTGTTGTCGCCCTCATTTTCGTCGCAGTTTACATAAAGGTGGTTAACACCGTGGCGGTCGTTATCCTCACGGAAGCTTTCCATACGTCCCTTTGAGCCGTAGATTGAATACCAGATTGAATCCTTGGAGCAACCTACACCGTGGATTGACTTGAGAACTGCACCGTTTTCAAGTGTGATAACTTCCATACCGATCGGGCCTGCTTTTGCGCCCATACGTGTCATACGTGCATTGAGTGCAACCTCAAAGCCTGAAACCTTAACGGGACGCATACCTGTGATATGAATAAGCGGACCGATTGAGTGTGTGCAATAATAGCAAGCGTGCATATTGTTACGCCAATGCTCGGGGAGACCTCTTGTAATGTCGTGCCAGATTGACTCGCAGTTGTGCATATACTCGCCTTCGCCGTATTCGAACTCGCCGAGAACGCCTGATCTGTAAAGCTCACGCATCTTCTTCGGTGCGCCCATATAGCAGTAGTTTTCAGCATAAGCATAAACTCTGCCTGTTCTTTCAACTGTTTCGATGAGCTCAACAGCTTCCTTCATTGTCTGAACGGGAAGAACCTCACTGATAACGTCGAGGCCGCTTTCCATACAACGGATTGCAAGCGGTGTGTGCTCTGTTGCGAAGTTTGCAAGAACAACAGCATCCATATCGTGCTTGAGGAAATCTTCAAGGTCATCGTAGAATACGATTGTATCGTTGCCGTAGCTTTCCTTTGCGAAGTCAAGAGTCGGCTTGTGGTTGTCACAAACAGCAACAAGCTCGGCATTCTTTGAGTTAACGCAGTAGTTAATCATTGTCTTGCCACGGCCTGCACCGACAACACCGATCTTGATTTTCGGAGCCTTATAAATTGTTTTGTAGAATGAGCAATCTTCGTTTACCATATCGATGCTGTCGATATCGTACTCTGTAAGGATTGCTTCCCAGCGCTTCTGCATTCCCTCGTCATATTCAACGGGCTTGAAGCCTGATGAAAGATAGCTCTTCACAGCGCCCTTACGCCACTCGTCTGTGGTGAGATAGATATAATCAACGCCGCGTGCTTCGAGGTCCTTGAGAGCGATATTATTGAGGTGTTTGCCGAGGCCTTTACCTCTGAACTCAGTTTTGAGGCCAACCATATGTACCTCGCCGCAGTTTACGTCCGTGTGATGTACTGCAGTGATTGTTCCGATGTGTTCACCCTCAAAATCGATGAAATATGTGTCTGTGTCAGGATTTGTGAAGTCGTGCTCGATGATTCTGTCCTGGAAAATTTCCTCGAACGGTTCATCGCCAACAAGACCGTTCTTGCAACAGTCAACCCAAGCTTTTCTGTCTTCGGCTGTACCGTTGTATCTTGAAACCTTATATTCTTCCGGCAAGGCAAGGTCTGCGATAGGTGTACCTGCCAGCCAATACATTTTTAACTGTGCCATAATAGCCACCGCCTTTCAAGAAGGAATTGTAGCACAATGAAAAATAAAGTTCAATATTCAAACAGAAAAATAGCAAACAAATTTTAATAAAAAATAGCGTTGCAGTCAGGGTGTTGTTGACAAAAAGTTTCAAAGATTTATAATGGTATATATAATCCTGTGAAGGAGGAGATTGAATTATGGTTAAGTCTATCACATCAATATTTTTGACAATCGCCACTTTTTTCGGTGCATTTTTCACCCAGCTTGAAAGAATACCCGAAAACAAATATAACAGCGACATTACTTTTGAAAACATATCTGCCGAAGAAACAAAAATCAGCGAAAGCGAAAAGCAGATGTGTCGTGATTGGTTTGACGAAAACATTCTTCTTAAGGGAGATATTGAAGAATTGCCGTACAACTTTAAAGTCGGCGGAAAAACGTTGAACAAAAACATTGAGGATTGGAACATCTCCGTAGGCGAAGAAAGTGAAACAGGTGCTGTTTACAATGGAGGTAAAACCGTTTATATAACGCTTGAACACAAGTCAAATTCCCTCGAGGCAACAGTCGAAGCCACCATTTATGAAGAAAATGCAACTTGTGAATGGACAGTTTACATTGCTAACAAAGGCGAAGAAAATTCTCCTGTAATCAGCGATTTTTATGCCGCAGATACTGACTTTAAACTGAAGAAAGCTAAGCTTTATTATTCAAAAGGCAGTAAAGACGAGCCGTACGATTTTGCACTGATGCAGAAAAACCTTACTGCTTTCCCCTCTTCATTTACCAGCGAAGACGGCAGAGCAACCGACACTTATCTTCCGTATTTCAACATCAGCGGTAAAGATACAGGCATCGTTCTCGGTGTTGGTTGGACCGGTCTTTGGAAGGCCGATATCAATGCCGTTGCAGGTCGGGTAAACATTAAGGTAAAACAGGAAAAGTTAAAAGCATATCTTCTTCCGAACGAAGAAATCCGTTCCCCTCTTGTTTCAATAAGCTTTTACGAAAACGGGAATCCGCTTAAGGGCTTCAACACCTTCCGTGACTGGATCAGTAATTGTGTTTACCCCGGAAACATTCCCGACACAATGACGATGCTGGAATTTTCAGGTCCTATGCACACGCAGACGGCAGAAGAACTTTTTGCCGCAGCAGACGGCTACGGTGAAGAAGTTTACGGCAAGGTTGATTATTTCTGGATGGATGCAGGATGGTACAAATACAACGAGGGTTGGCACGATTCGGTCGGCTCATGGGTCGCAAATCCCGAGCGTTTTCCGAACGGCATCGGTGAGGTTTCCGACTTTGCCGCAACAAAAGGCTGCGGTCTTGTTCTCTGGTTTGAGCCTGAGCGAGTGTGCAAGGATTCACTCTTCTACGAGAAAGGCAAGGAAAACGATAAGTGGCTTATCGAAATTGAAGAAAACGACAACATTATGTGGAACCTTGCGAACGATGCGGCAACTGATTACCTGATTGATTATATTTCAACTTTCCTTAAGGAGAACGGTGTTTCCGTTTACAGACAGGATTTCAACTTCTCGCCCGACGTTTTCTGGAATCAGGCAGATAAGAAATATTACGGAAAAAGAACAGGTATAACGGAAAACCATTACGTCACAAATCTTTACAGATATCTTGACGGTCTGTGCGAAAACGTTGAAGGCCTTATCATTGACAACTGTGCCTCAGGCGGCAGAAGACTTGATCTTGAAATGACACGACGCAGTGTTCCCGTATGGCGTAGTGACTACAACTGTAACCCTCACGAAAACATACTTGAAGCAACACAGTTCCAGACTTTCGGGCTTTCTTTCTGGCTTCCTCTTTCGGGAACGGTTGCTTACAGCGAATCCGAATATGCCGCAAGAAGCTCAATTATGCCTATGAGCCTTGAAACTTTCGGAACAATCCACGGCGAGCATTACGGAGAATACATCAACCAGCGCTCTATGATGAACGGATACTACTATCCGCTTTCGTCGGGCAGCTATTATTCGGACAGAATGCTTGCGATGCAATATTCCGACTATTCGGCACAGAGCGGAATGGCACTCGTTTACAAGCGCGCAGACGTTACAGACAGCGAATACACGGTTAAGCTCAACGGTCTGTCAGCAGAAACCGTATACAGAGTATACGACTACGACTCACCCGAAAACGTATCTGAAATAACGGGTGACGAACTTATGACAAAGGGTATCACACTCAATCTTCCCGAAGGCGAAAAAGCGTTTATTATAATGTTCTCAGCGAAATAAATTGTATACAAAAAAACACAGCATTGTCAAAAATGACGATGCTGTGTTTTTTATCTGGTGGACCTGATGAGAGTTGAACTCACGACACCTGCAATGCGAATGCAGTACTCTCCCAACTGAGCTACAGGCCCGTAAAGCAACGCATATGCGTTGCAATGATTACTTTTTATTCTTTACTTTATCCCAATACTCTTTATATGCCTGTTCGGTTTTGTTGTCACCGGGAACGTAATACTTTGCGTTTTTCAGGACATCTGGCAGGTATTGCTGAGCTACCCAGTGATTCTCATATTCGTGAGGGTAAACATAAAACTGACCCTTGTTTTTGTTATCCTCGCCGTCAAAGTGCATATTCTGAAGTTGCCGGGGAATCGGTCCGCTTTTACCTCTGCGGATATCGGCAAGTGCCGCATCAATCGCAGCTTCGCCAGAATTGGACTTAGGTGCATTACAAACCATAATCACCGCATCTGCAAGCGGAATCCTTGCTTCGGGAAGACCGACCATCATCGCCATATCGACAGCGGACTTTACAATCGGAAGAATCATCGGATACGCAAGTCCGACGTCCTCGGCCGCGCAGACCATAAGCCTGCGACAAGCTGACGGAAGATCGCCTGCATCAAGGAGACGGGCAAGGTAATGAAGCGCAGCATCGGGGTCTGAACCTCGCATCGACTTCTGATAAGCCGAAACGATATCGTAATGCTCGTCACCATCACGGTCATATTTCATTGCGCTTTTTTGTGTAAGACTTTTCGCCGTTTCAATCGTTACATTAAGCGTTCCGTCGGCTTCAGGTCTTGTAGACAGAGTGCAGAGCTCAACGGAGTTCATCGCCTTGCGGACATCGCCGCCGCATGCTGTTGAAATATGTTTCACAACGTCGTCACCGACATTAATTTTCACACCGTTCTTTTCTTCAAGGAAGCTGAACGCGCGCTTAACGGCAGGTTCAATCTCTTCGGGAGTTACAGCCTTGAATTCAAAAACCGTCGAACGGCTGAGAATTGCATTGTAAACGTAGAAGTACGGATTCTCCGTTGTAGATGCGATGAGCGTTATTGAACCGACCTCGATATATTCAAGCAGAACCTGTTGCTGCTTTTTGTTGAAATACTGAATCTCGTCAAGGTAAAGAAGAATTCCGTTCTGTGCTTCGAAAGTGTCGAGCTGAGCAACGACGGCTTTGATATCTGCCGTTCCTGCTGTCGTTCCGTTGAGCTTGCAAAGCTTACGGTTTGTCGCCTTCGCGATGATCGAAGCAACAGTCGTTTTGCCTATACCTGACGGGCCGTAGAAAATCATATTCGGCAGGTTTCCTGATTCAATTATATTCCTCAGCGGCATATTCTCGCCGATAAGATGCTTCTGACCGACGACATCGTCAAGAGTCTGCGGTCTTATGAGCTGTGCAAGTGGCGTTGACAAGATACCCACCTCCTTTAAATTCGTAAGAGAATTATATAATATACCATATTCTTTTTCAAGGATTTTCAAAAAAATAACTGCCCTGCTTTTCTGCAGGACAGTTATATTGATTCAATTATTCAAATCCGAGAAGTGATCCGATAAGACGGAAGAAAGTCTGAACAACTGTTTTAAGCAAACTGAGTATCTGGTCAAATGAAATGTTTGTTCCGCCGATGTCATCGGGATCACCTGCTTCGCATACGAAATCACAGGAAACAACAATAACTTTTCCTAATTCGGTAACTTTTTCTACCTTAGCCTCACGACCGTTGATTTCAACAGTAATCGCATCAGTATTCAAAGGGAAAACATAACCATCAGCTGCGTAAACAGAAGCTGTTACGGTATAGATTGAGTACTCCTCGTATACCTTGTCAACGATTGCAACGTCCTCATTTGTTGAATAGAGAATTTCGTCTGTTTCAGCATCTGTCCATGTAAGATCAACAATCTCGTATGACGGAGCTTCAACTGAATGAAGGCCGTCTGCATAATAACCTGCAATCGGTGCTTCAACAGTAATTCCGACTGTTTCAATGGGTGTTCCGACTACCGTTGTGATGTCAAAAGCGAAAGCTGAAACTGACATAACACCAAGAACCATAACTGTTGCAAGGAAAATTGCAAGTGCTTTTTTCATTGTTTTCATTTTCAATATCCTCCTGAATCAAATTTTTCCGTTTATAAAATTATAACTGTAACACTTTCAAAAGTCAATACATCAATAAACACTAAATGTCTTGCGTTTATTTTTCGCATATGATAAAATTACTTAAAATCATTCAAAGGAGTCAGCTTATGAAATATATTCCTTTTGTAAATATAAAGCAGGGAACAAAGTCCGTCCACCGCTATTCCAACGGCAACACACTCCCTCTCGTTCAGCTTCCGTTCGCAATGTGCGGATTTTCGGCACAGACGAAATACGAGGGTGGTTGGTACTATTACCCCGACCACAGATTCATCGAGGGTATCCGCCTTACGCATCAGCCGAGCCCGTGGATTAACGATTACGGCACATTCCTTTTCACTCCGCAGACCGATAAGATTTTTGACGATTTCAGCCGCGGTTGGTCAGGTTTCAGACCCGAAGAGGCTGTTATGCGCCCCGATTATATGAAAGTCCGTTTTCTCCGTTCAAAAACAGACTTTGAGCTTACGCCCTGCGTAAGAGGTTGTAAAATCCGCCTCACCTACCCCGAAGCAAGAACACCGTTTTTCACGATTTATCCGATCAAGGGCGATTACGGCTACGAAATTGACTTTGAAAACAACTGTGTAAAGGCCTGGACAAACGGCAAAAGTGGCGGTACGGCAGTTGACTTCAAAACATATCTTATTATTAAATTTGATAAGCCGATCGACAAAACAAATACACGTTTCGACGAAGGCGGAAACGAAGGTAAAGACGCTTGCGTGCACATTGCTTTTGCGGACAAGGTTGTCACAGCTGACGTTTCAAGCTCATACATAAGCTTTGAGCAGGCTTTTGAAAACATGAATCAGGACAGCCTCAGCAAAACCTTCGGGGAAGTTCAGGCTGAAGCCGAAGCACTCTGGGAAGAATATCTTTCACGAATCGAAATTGAAACTGACGATGAAAGACAGATGAAAACTTTCTATTCGTGTATGTACAGAACGGGACTTTTTCCGCACAAGGCTTACGAAATCGACAAAGACGGAAAGAAGCTTCATTACAGTCCGTCAGACGGTAAAATCCGCGAAGGTGTCCGCTACACCGACAACGGATTCTGGGACACTTACCGTTCGGAATTCCCGCTTCTTGCGCTTATCGGCAGGGAAGAATACGCTGAAATGCTTGAAGGATTTATCGTTGACTACACTGACGGCGGCTGGTTGCCGCGTTGGCCGTCAATCGGTGAAAGAGGCTGTATGCCCAGCACGCTTCTTGATGCTATAATTGCTGACGCTGCTGTTAAGGGTATCATCAGCGGTGAACTGCTTGAAACAGCTCTTGAAGGTATGCTTCACCACGCGAACAACGATTCCGACGACGAGGACTACGGCAGAGAGGGCGCAAGCTACTACTGCAAGCTCGGATACGTTCCGAAGGACTTGTTCGGAAACAACGTAAATCTCACACTTGACTCCGCATACGGTGATTTCTGCATCGCGCAGGTTGCAAAGGTTCTTGGCAGAGACGAGCTTATCGATGAATATATGGCACGCAGCAAAAACTACGAAAAGCTCTTCGACAAGGAGTCAGGCTTTATGCGCGGCAGAAAGCTTGACGGAAGCTTCGAAGACGGCTTCGACCCGTTTGATTGGGGCGGAGACTACACCGAAGGAAGTGCCTGGCAGAATTCATTTGCCGTTCCTCACGATTTTCTCGGTCTGGCAGAGCTTTACGGCGGTAAAGACAAGCTGATCGAAAAAATGGACGAATTGTTTGCAACACCTCCCTATTATAATGTAGGCGCTTACGACTGCGAAATCCACGAAATGACCGAAATGGCTGCAGTTGACTTCGGTCAGTGTGCAATTTCCAACCAGCCGAGCTTCCATTTACCGTATATTTACGCTGAACTCGGTGAAAAAGAAAAGACTGAATACTGGGTAGAAAAGCTTTGTAAGGAAGCATTCAGTTTCGAAGATGACGGTTTCCCGGGCGACGAAGACAACGGCGCAACGGCATCCTGGTACATCCTCGGAACACTCGGAATTTACGACATCTGCCCCGGCAAGAATGAGTACATCCGAATCAAGAAACTCGTTAAGAGTGCAAAAATTCTCGGCAAAGAAATTTAAAACAGCGATCCCCGCGGAAACAATCAATCCGCGGGGATATTTTTATTCTTCGGGGTTATCGGTTGCCTCACCGAGCAGGTTAAGGGCCTTGATCGGATCGACAGTTTTTCCGTCAACTTCAGTTTCAAGGTGAACGTGAATTCCATCGCTTTCCTCAAGCGGAATTGCAACAACTGTTCCGATAACCTGTCCCTGTTCAATTTTTTCGTCTGCTTTTACGGTTGCCTTGACTCCGCAATACTTTGCTTTGAGTCCGTTGCCGTGCTGAATGACGACAATTTCTCCCCACAGCTCGTCGCTTGTTACTTCAAGCACCGTTCCGTCCTGAACGGCTATTGCATTGTCACCAACGTTTCCGCTGATGTCGATTCCGTTGTGGGTACGCCAGTCGTCCATAGTTTTTGAATAGACCATATCTCCGTTGCTGTATTCCTTTGCCACCTTACTGTTAAGCGGAAGAAGGTAGTATCCCGAATACGGGCGGTTAAGGTCATTGACCGTTGTTTTTGTTTCGTCCCTGTTGTCTGGAACATCCGTTACGTTCGCATTTGCCTGATGCTGTGTTTTTCCCGTTGTGAAGTCGGGAACACTGTAAAAGGTTTCAGGTTCCTTTCCTCCTGATTCAGGCAAAATGTCTTTTACTTTTGCAACATTGTAAATCGCTGTGGCAATTCCCGTAATTGCAAGCAGAAGCGCAAAGACAACACCGTAAAAAGCCTTGGTCTGAATCCATCTGAATTTATCCTTACCTGATGATTTTTCCATAAATAATTCTCCTTATCATTTCGTCAGGTATAGTTTTGGCATAAAAAACATATTTATGCACTTGTGAAAATTCAGATTTTAAATTTACATCAAAGCAAAACAAAAGAAAAAAGAAGCCGATTGCTCGACTTCTTTTTCCAATAATTGAGGGGTTTATTGAGGAGGGGTATGTACTAACAAGAGTTGCGGCTCTCTCGTTGAGTACAGTTAGATTTTAATCCCGAAATGTTACAGAGATATGAACTTTCTGTTATGCTTTGGTATATTATTTATGAATTGAAACGAAAAAATTTTTCAAGAAAAACCCACTTTTTTGCATTAAAGTGTTGAAATGATTTTTTCTTTGTTGTAGAATTCATTTGATAAGGAAAAATCCTTCAGGAGGTTATACATAATGAAACTTGCAGTTCAGCTTTACACATTAAGAGACGACTACAAAAATGCAGAAGAATTTCTTCAGATCCTTGAGAAAGTAAAGGAAATCGGATTTGAGGGCGTTGAGTTTGCAGGCTTTGGCGGTTGCGAACCCGAAGCAATCAAGGCTAAGCTTGACGAGCTCGGACTTACAGCTGTCGGCTGCCATATCGGCGTTGACCAGTTTGCACCCGAGACAATCGAAGAAACAATCCGCATTGCAAAAATCCTCGGCCTTAAGTACGTCGGTACAGGCGGAGCTCCGCACAGCACCGAAGAAGACGTCAAGGCACTTGTTGATACATTCTCATATGCAAACAAGATCGGCGAAAAAGAGGGAATCAAGTTCTACTATCATAACCACACAGAAGAGTTTGAAATTAAATTCGGTGACAGACTCTGTATGGATTGCATTGCTGATGGTGCTTACCTCGAGCTTGACACATACTGGAGCTTCTGCGGCGGTGCTGACAACTATAATTACATCAAGGACAATGCAGACAAAATCATTCTTCTTCACATCAAGGACGGTATCAACCGCAAGCCTATGGCTCTCGGTGAAGGTGAAAACGACCTTCTTTCAGTTTTCAAGGCTGCCAAGGAAGTTGATATGGAATGGCTTGTTCTTGAAAATGACGAGCCCGTTCCGACAGGCGTTGAGGACATTGCACGCAGTATGAAATTCTTTAAAGAAAACTTATAATAAAGGAGAGTTTTAAAATGAAACTTGGTGTTTTTACTTGTTTGCTTCAGAATTTACCGCTTGACGAAGCACTTAAATATTTCAAATCTCTCGGCATAGAGATGGTTGAAATCGGTTGCGGCGGTTACCCCGGAAATGCACACGCAAATCCTGAAGAGCTTCTTGGCGACGAGGCAAAGCTCGAGGAATTCAAGGCAACTATCGCAAAATACGATATGCAGATCAGTGCGCTCAGCTGCCACGGCAACCCTGTCCATCCGAACAAGAAAATTGCAGCTGAATATGACAAGACAATCCGCAACACAATTCTCCTTGCTGAAAAGCTTGGTCTTCATCAGATCAATACATTCTCAGGCTGTCCCGGTGACTGGGAAGGCGCAAAATATCCAAACTGGGTAACCTGCCCCTGGCCTGACGATTTCAGCGAAATTCTTGAATGGCAGTGGAACGAGGTTCTTATCCCCTACTGGAAAGATCTTGTTGAATTTGCAAAGGCTCACGGCGTTAACAAGATTGCTCTTGAGCTTCACCCCGGTTTCTGCGTATATAACTGCGACAGCCTGCTTCGCCTTCGCGAAGCAGTGGGCCCCGAAATCGGTGCAAACTTTGACCCGAGCCACCTTATCTGGCAGGGTATGGATCCCGTTGCTTGTATCCGCAAGCTCGGCGACGCTATTTTCCATTTCCACGCAAAGGATACAAAGATCGACAAATACAACACTGCTGTTAACGGTGTTCTCGATACAAAGCCGTACGGTGATGAAATCAACCGTTCTTGGATTTTCAGAAGCGTCGGCTACGGTAACGACGAGGTTTACTGGAAGGATATCATCAGCAATCTCCGTCTTGTCGGCTACGATTACGCAATCAGCATTGAGCACGAAGACAGCCTTATGAGCCAGAACGAAGGTCTTACAAAAGCTGTCAACACTCTCAAAAACGTACTTATTACAGAAGCAACCACTGAAATGTGGTGGGCATAAACCATAATTCATCCATGCCTTACGGCAAAAGTTAAGAAAAGAGGCATTATAAAATGATAAACGGAAAAATCGGTACTGCCGTCATCGGTTACGGCGGTATGGGTAAATGGCATACTGAAAAAATGATGCGCGATATGAGCGAGAGAATGGAGCTCGTCGGCATCTATGACATCAAAGAAGAAAGATGTGAACTTGCAAAGGAAAACGGAATTCACGTTTTCTCGTCAAGAGAAGAACTTCTTGCTGACGAAAGAATTGATTTCATCGTTGTTGCAACTCCCAACGACCTTCACAGGGAAATTGCAATTCAGGCAATGGAAGCAGGCAAAAACGTAATGAGCGAAAAACCCGTTACGATGTCCAGCGAAATGCTTGAAGAAATGATTGCCGCAAGCGAACGAACAGGCAAGCTCTTCACTGTTCATCAGAACAGACGTTTCGACCCTGACTACCTCACGATCAAGAAGATTTACGAAGAAAACACTCTCGGCAGACTGTTCAATATTGAATCACGTGTCTGCGGTTCAAGAGGTATCCCCGGTGACTGGAGACAGAAAAAAGCTCAGGGTGGCGGAATGATCCTTGACTGGGGCATACATACCCTTGACCAGATTCTTATGCTTTTTGATGACAAGAAGCTTCTTTCCGTTTACAATCAGATTACAAACATAACCAACGACGAAGTTGACGACGGATTCAGCTGCGAACTCAGATACGAGGGCAACCTCACAGTTCACCTTTACGTCGGCACAAGCAATTTTATCGACCTTCCCCGCTGGTATATGCAGGGTGAAAACGGAACTGCCGTTATCACAGACTGGGATTATAACGGTGAAATCGTTAAGGTTTCCGACTGGGAAAACAGAGATGCAGTGCCGATTCAGGCTGGCGTCGGCCTTACAAAGACAATGGCACCCAGAACCGACGAAACAATCAAAAAGTATCCCCTCCCCTACGTCGAAAAAGTTTCTTTCAGCGACGAAAGCAGACTTTACAACAATCTTTGCGATGCTCTTGAGGGCAAGGCAGAACAGTTGGTCACACACGACCAGCAGAGGCGCCTTATCAAGGTTGTTGAAGCAATGTTTGAATCAGCCGAAAAGAATGAGGTTATAAAGTTTTAAAAAAACACTCCCGATCGCTTTAAGCTTTCGGGAGTTCGTTTTATATAACGCTGTAAAAATGCACGATGTTCATATCCTCTGGCATCATCAGTCCGTGGCTTCCTGCGCCACCGTCAATTTCGTGGCATCCGTGGTCAGGCGCAAAACCGAGAAGGGTTTTATGCTCAGTCCAGTTTTCTTTTATTGCCTTTGCAAAGGTTTCGTAAGCATTCACATTATGCTTCAGGGCATCGATTGCTTCCTCGCCTTCGGGACCTACACGGTGCATTCTGCCGTCGTAGTTTCCGTTATAAACACAGATGAGGTCGTACTTGTCCTCTTTTATGAGTTCAAGTGCTTTTTCGTTTGCTTCGTCGGGAGTTTCAACTATAAAGTAATCCATTTCCCTTTCAAGGAAAATTTTCGACATACTGTCGTTACCCGTTGAAACAATGCACGGTTTCTTTCCGTTGCGGATAAGCACATCAAAAACCGTATCAATTTTAATTACGGGTTTAGTATACGACTGAATTCCGTGCACCGAAGGTTCTGCACCAGTATACATTGTGCCGAAGCAAACGGGTGTTACGCTCGGCATAACCGTCTGCAACGGAAGAGTAATATCGCTGTTGAGCATAACGGGAGCAAAAAGATCCGTGTATTTTTCAAAAATCCAGAGTGCAACCGCATCGGGATTATACATAAATATCCTGTCAATATTCTTGTTTTCCGTAAGCTTATCAAGAACTTCTACCGATTTTTCCGCTTCTTTCGGTGCTTCGAAATTCAAAGCCCTGCACAAAGAAGCAGATATACCTGTTAATTTCAACGGACAAAAAACATCCTGCATTAAAATCACCTCGTAAAAATTATAATCCTAAACACGATAATGTCAATAACAGACAGCTAATAAATTGTTTACAAATATTTCACTTGATTTTACTCGGCAAATAATGTAATCTATATGTGTAACAAACCAACGGAGGTTATCAGTAATGAAAAAAGCTTTATGTATTATTCTTTCAATGATGATTATTCTTGTTTCCTTTGCCGCTTGCGGTGACAAGGAAGACGAAAACTTTGAGTATGTAACAGATGCTAAAGGTGAAGTTGTAACAAATGAAGACGGCGTTAAACAAACACAGCCCGTCGAACCTTCTGAGAAGGACGGAAATTCAACAACTGCAAGCACAACCAAAGGTGAAGGCACAACCAAACCTTCAAACGGCACTGCAGCAGTAAACCCCGACGATTTTGCAGACTTTAACCCCAACGCTTCAAAAGATGATCTTCTTGACGAAGGCACAAAAGTACAGAAGACTACACTTCGCGATGATATCATCAAAAAGACAATCAATGACAAGAAGTTCACTATGACTATGACAGTCCTTGGTGAGAGCGCAGAAATCCCGACAACAGTTACAATGGACGGTGAAAAGTTCGGCGCTTCTCTTTCACTCAACGGAATTGATTCCAAGGTTATCAACAAGGACGGCAAAACATACGTTGCATTCAACTACTCAGGTATGAAGATGTATATGGAAACTGATTCTGACGCTATGGGTATGGGAGACATTATGACTCCTCAGGCAGGCGAAGACCAGAAATACGTTAAGACAACAACCGTTAAAGACGGTGGCAAAACATATACCTGCGAAGAGTACAAAACAGACGACGGTGTTGTAACAAAATACTATTTCGAAGGCAAAAAGTGGGTTCGTCAGGAAGTTGTTGACGGCGACACAGTTTCAATCTGTGAAATCAAGGAATTCAAGGATACGGTTGACAATTCAATCTTCGACCTTACAGGCTACACAAAGCTTGACGAAAAAGCATTGGCAGCTATGGGCGGTGGAGCACAGTAATGAAAACTGTATTGATTACAGGTTCAGCAAGAGGTATAGGCGCAGCAACAGCTGCGCTTTTTGCTGATTCAGGGTACAACGTTGTTATCAACTACAACACAAGCGAATCCGAAGCAGCTGCTCTCTGCGAATCTCTCACGAAAAAAGGACACAGTGCCATTGCCGTGAAAGCGGATGTTTCCAAGCCCGAAGAAGCACAATTTCTTTTTGAAAAAGCGAAAGAAGCTTTCGGCGGAGTTGATGTGCTCGTCAACAACGCGGGCATCGCACAGCAAAAGCTTTTTACCGACATCACGCTTGAAGATTTTGACAGAATGTTTGACTGCAACGTTAAAAGCGTTTTCAACTGCTGTCAGTGCGCTTTGCCTTTTATGATACATAACAAGCACGGAAGAATCATAAACATTTCTTCAATGTGGGGCGTCGTCGGCGCATCGTGTGAGGTTCATTATTCGGCTTCAAAGGCTGCAGTTATCGGCCTTACAAAGGCTCTTGCGCGCGAGGTTGCACCCTCGGGAATTACAGTTAACTGCATTGCACCGGGAGTTATAGATACCCCGATGAACAGCAGCTTTGACGAGGAAACGATGCAGGCTCTTAAAGAAGAAACTCCTGTCGGAAGAATCGGCACTCCTGACGAAATTGCCAAAGCAGCACTATTCTTCGCTGACGAAAGCAACAGTTTCATCACCGGTCAGGTGCTCGGAATCGACGGCGGATTCATATAAAAATTGCATTTAATATGCAAATTAGTTAAAAGGTTCTTGATTTATAAGAAAATATATGTTAAAATGTCTGTATCAATAGATGGGAGGAATCCTTTATGGCAAGTTGCCCTAAGTGCGGTAAGAAACTCGGCCTCACAAACATTAAACCTAATTGTCCGAGTTGTGGAGTAAATCTCCTCTACTATAAAATCGAAGAAAGACTCGAAGTTGACGCAATCAACGCTGAACTTGAGCATGCAAAAACACAGAAAAGAATTGACAGATTAAAGAACGCAACAATCGGCACTCCCCTTTCAATCGTTCGTCTTGTTCTCATTCTTCTTGTTGTCGGAACTCTTTTCCTTCCTTTGGCAACGCTCCATACAGTAGGACCTTTCTTTGACGACAATGTTACTTTCAATGCTCTTGAAATTTACAACAAAGTTTCTGTAATGGACTTTGACGGTTTGTTCGGAATGTTCGGTTCACCGCTTCTCGGCAAAGCTTTCATCTGCCTTGCAGTTTCTGCGGTTACAATCGTTGTTGCTGCTTTGTGTGCGCTTCTCAGCCTCGTACTGAGCATCCTTTCAAGCTCACCGAAGGGCTTTATCAGAAACATCATCCTTTCAAGCCTCGGCATTATTGCAACAGTTGCTTCAATTGTTTGCTACAATATGTTCATTTCAGGCATCACACCTGTTCTTCCCGGTCTTGTTGAAGGTGGCGTAAGTTTCGGTGCATACTGTGTTATCGCAGCTTTTGTTCTTGTTATTGCAATCAATGTAATCATCAAGGTTAAGGGCATCAACGTTAAGTACAAGCAGTGCTACATCGACAGCATTCCTTATGAAGAGTTCGTTGAAAAATTCGGCGTAAAGAAATATGACCTTGCAGCTGTTGAAGCAATCAAAGACGAGATGCGCGAGCTTAACGACAAGTACGTTAAAGAAAACGAAAAAGCAAAAGCAAAGAAATAATCAAATAACCAAAGGAGTGGAAAAACCACTCCTTTTTCTTTTACAAAAAAACCGTTGAAGCCGAAGCTCCAACGGTTTTAATTATTATTTTAGATTTCAGGGATAACAACTTCGATTTCCTTGCCAAGCTCTGCTGACTTAACAATGTGGTCAATAATTGCCTGGTTGTAGAGAATCTGGCTTGTCGGGATCGGAGCCGGATCACCGTTTGCGATAGCCTCAAGGAATGAACGGCACTTCTTATAGAAGAGGCCCTTACCCTTGTTCTCGATGAGGGGAACAACTGTTTCAACCTGCTCACCTGCTACGTCGTGGTAGATTGTCATCGGACCTGACATTGAACCGTTCCAGCAGTCTGTTGACGGAATTCTGAGTGCGCCTTCCTTACCGAAGATGATTGTGTCACCCGGTGTGTCAGGATGCATAGCCCATGAAATACGGAAGTCAAGGATGATGCCGCCTTCAAGACGAACAAATGCTGCTGCAAAGTCTTCAACATTGAAGCGTGCTGCATCTGCAGGGTTGTTGTACTTCGGGTTTGAGCCGAAGAAACCTGATGTATAACCTGAAACTGTGAGCGGCTTCGGATAGTCGATAGCGTTAAGAACAACGTCAAGTGAATAGCAACCGATGTCGCCCATAGCGCCGATACCTGCTGTTGACTTCTCGATGAATGTACCGTTCGGCACACCGCGTCTGCGTCCGCCGCCTGTCTGAATGTAATAGATCTCGCCAAGCTCGCCTGACTGAACTATCTTTCTTACCATCTTCATATTCTCATCGCCACGGGGCTGGAAGCCGATTGAAATAATCTTTCCGCTTTCCTTTTCAGCCTTCATGATTTCAACTGCTTCTTCAGTTGTAACGCACATCGGCTTTTCGAGAAGAACGTTTACGCCCTTCTTAAGAGCATATACTGAACATTCAGCATGAGTCATATTGTATGTACAAACGCTTACTGCATCAAGTTCTGTTTCAGCATCAAGGAGTTCCTTGTGGCTCGGATAGAAACGAACGTTATCAAGTCTGCCGTCTTTGTTGTATCTCTTTGCAAACTTTTCAGCCTTCCCCGGGATAAGGTCTGCCATTGCAACGATATCAACATCGTCCATTTCGAGGTAGCTCTCAAGGTGAGACTCAGCGATCCAACCTGTACCGATGATACCAACCTTAAAGCGTCTGCCTGTGTCTACTTTTTCTTCTTCAACAGACTGTGTGAATTGATTTAAAACTGAATCTGACATATTAAAAACTCCTTATTTATTAATTTCTTTGATATAATCAATGCTCATCTGAGCACACTCAACGGGTGATTTGCCTAATGACGGCTGATCCTGTTCAACAACAACCCATCCTGTTCCCGCTTTCTTACAAGCTTCGAGAATTGCAGGGAAATCCTGAACACCGTAGCCGCAGGGACGGAAGCCGAATGCTTCTTCTTCCTCTGCATCCTGAGCGCCGTCGTCAATACCGATAAGCTGATAAAGCTTTGCCGGTTTGCCCTTACCGCTCATATAGAAGTCCTTAAGGTGAACAACGGGTGCTCTGCCTGCATACTTCTCAACATACTTTGCAGGTTCTTCACCGCCGACATTTACCCAGCAAGTGTCAAGCTCTGTCTGAAGCTCGTCAGCTGAAAGTGTGCTGTAAAGAAGATCGAGACCGTAAACGTCGCCAACCTTGATGAACTCAAAATCGTGGTTATGATAAAGGAATGTAATTCCGTACTTTTTACCGATCTGTGCAAACTTTCTGATACCTTCAACTGTGTCATCAAAGAGTTCCGCACCGGGACGTCTTTCTTCAACAGCGTAAGGAATTGCAATATACTTACAGCCGATTTCAGCGTAATCTGCAATAACCTTTTCGGGGTCAGCAGCAAGCTCGTCATAAGCTACGTGAGCAGAAATCGGAGTAAGGCCGACTTCAGTGAGCAAAGCTTTGATATCGGCAGGCTTCTGATCGAAAAGACCTGCGAATTCAACGCCGTCATAGCCCATTTCTTTTACTTTTTTGATTGTGCCTGCAAAGTCTTCCGCCATGGCGTCACGAACGGAATACAGCTGCAATGCAACAGGAAAACTCATAACAATACCTCCCTATGGTAGTTTAGATTATTCTAACACATCGAATAATGAAATACAATATATCAAACTGAATTTTGTGCAGATTAAACGTAAATCAGCTCAGAAATTATAGTGTTTGACAATAGGAAGCCTTCTCTCGTAAAAGCAATCGAAGTATCCGTAACTTTCATAAGTCCTTGCTTTTCAAAGAACCTCGCTTTTTCAATTATTCTTTCGGGCAGGTTTTTCTGATATTTTTCATAATATGAAGAAAAAATCAATCCCTCTGCAAGGCGCAGACGAAGCATTATGTACTCTTCCTCATCGCCGCCGTCACCGTCAGCTTCGGGGGCATTTCCCAAACGGAAGGAATCAATATCCCTCGGGTAATAGAATCGTTTTCCGCCGATAAACGAATGTGCCGACGGACCTATACCGAGATATTCTTCACAGTTCCAGTATTTCAGGTTGTGTTTTCCCTCGTATCCCGGTTTTGCGAAGTTTGATATTTCGTAATGTTCAAACCCGTTTGCAGTAAGCTGTTCTGAAAGGAAGCTGTACATATCAGCAGTTAAATCTTCGTCGGGAAGATTCAGCTTTTCTGCATTATTATAATAGTATGTCCCCTCTTCAAGCTTGAGCATATACGCACTTATATGCGGAACACCGCTTTCAAGGCAGAAACTGACCGTTTCTTTCAGGCTTTCAAGCGTCTGGTCGGGAACACCGAGCATTACGTCAAGAGTAATATTTTCAATACCTGCATTCCGCGCTTCTTTTATACATTCTAATATGCAATCCCTGTCTGCCGTTCTGCCGAGTTTTCTGCGTTCGGAATCGACAGCGGACTGCATTCCCAAAGAAATGCGGTTCACTCCTGCTTTTGAAACGGTTTCAAAAAATCCTTCTTCAATAGCCGAAGGGTTACACTCAACTGTTATTTCACCGTCAACACCGAATAGAGCCTTCGCCCTGCGGACAATTAGAGCGATATTTTTTCCGCCGATGAGCGATGGCGTTCCACCGCCGAAGTAGAGTGTGTCAGCTCTTACGTTCAGCTTGTCCTGCCAGGATTCCATACTTTCAAGCACACAGGCGGTATAATCGTCATAGCCGATTGCATCCGACCGCATTGAATAGAAATCGCAGTACGGACATTTTGATTTACAGAACGGTATATGAATGTATAAACCGATTTTTTTCATAATATCACCAAATAAAAGACGGCAAGTTTACCACTCGCCGTCCTTAATAATTTATTCGTCAAGCTTGAGGACAGCCATAAACGCTTCCTGCGGAACTTCAACCGTACCGAAGTGGCGCATACGTTTTTTACCTTCCTTCTGCTTTTCAAGAAGCTTCTTCTTTCGAGTAATGTCACCGCCGTAGCATTTAGCAAGAACGTCTTTTCTCATCGCCTTGATTGTTTCACGGGCGATAACTTTTCCGCCGATTGCAATCTGAACAGGGATTTCAAACATCTGTCTCGGAATATGCTCCTTAAGTTTTTCGGCAATTTTTCTTGCTCTGCCGTATGCCTTATCGGAATGAATTATAAATGAAAGAGCATCGACACCGTCGCCGTTAAGAAGAACATCGAGCTTAACAAGGTCTGAACGCTCATAGCCCTTGATTTCGTAGTCAAACGAGGCGTAACCCTTTGTCCTTGATTTAAGGACATCGAAAAAGTCATAGATAATTTCGTTAAGCGGAAGCTCGTAAGCAATATCAACACGGTCAGGTGTGACATAAGTCATATCCTTGAAAATACCGCGACGTTCCTGACAAAGGTCCATAATTGCGCCGACATACTCGTTAGGAGCATAGATATTTGCCTTTGTGATCGGTTCTTCGCTGAAGTCGATGTATGCAGGATCAGGATAGTTTGTCGGGTTGTCGATTTCAAGAACCGTACCGTCCGTAAGATGTATCTTATAAACAACGCTCGGAATTGTTGTTACAAGGTCGAGATCGTACTCTCTTTCAAGGCGTTCCTGGATAATTTCGAGATGAAGAAGGCCAAGGAAACCGCATCTGAAGCCGAAGCCGAGTGCACCTGATGTTTCAGGTTCATAAGAAAGTGCGGCATCGTTGAGCTGAAGTTTTTCAAGAGCCTCTCTGAGATTTTCGTAGTCGGCACCATCCGCAGGATAAACACCACAGAATACCATCGGATTTACCTTACGGTAACCGGGAAGCGGTTCCGTCGCAGGATATTCAGCCGTTGTAACCGTGTCACCGACACGTGCATCGCCGACAGTTTTGATCGAAGCTGTAATGTAACCAACCTCACCTGAAGTAAGCTCCTTTGCGGACTCCATAGCTGTCGCTCTCATATAACCGACATCGACAACGGTAAACTCTGCACCCGTTGCCATCATCCGCATTGTATCGCCTGCCTTGATCTTGCCGTCAACAACACGGACATAAACAATAACACCCTTGTAGTTATCATATAACGAGTCAAAGACAAGCGCACGAAGCGGTTTAGAATCGTCAGAATCAAGAGGAGCAGGAATATCGGAAACAATCTTTTCAAGCACTGCTTCAATATTTTCACCTGTTTTTGCCGAAACACGCGGAGCATCCATACACTCAAGACCGATTACATCCTCAACCTCAGCAGCTACTCTTTCGGGGTCAGCAGCAGGGAGATCGATCTTATTAATTACAGGAACGATCTCAAGGTCGTGGTCAAGAGCAAGATATGTGTTAGCAAGAGTCTGAGCCTCAACACCCTGCGAAGCGTCGACGATAAGCACCGCGCCCTCACAAGCCGCAAGTGAACGTGAAACTTCATAGTTGAAGTCAACGTGACCCGGAGTATCAATCAGGTTAAGCTCGTATTCTTCGCCGTCCTTAGCTTTATAGTTAAGCTTTACAGCGTGAGCCTTGATTGTAATACCTCTCTCCTTTTCAAGGTCCATATCATCAAGCAACTGCTCTGTCATATCTCGGATTGCGACTGACTCTGTTTTTTCCAGCAAACGGTCAGCAAGCGTGGACTTACCATGGTCAATATGAGCAATTATCGAAAAATTTCGTATGTTTTCTTTTTTAGCTGCCAAATTATCACCTCAGTGAATGAATTATACCGAATTATTATATCACAGACTCCCAAATACTTCAATCAGTTTATCATAAAATAAAGGTAAAATGCGTATGATATAACAAAAGTTACAAATATTTTATCGGTTTGTAACTTTTTGTAACTTTTTGCATTTTGCACAAAGCTTTCTCTTTTAATTTTCTTTTTAAGAAATTAATTCTTTTCAAATGTTCTTTTAGTGCCGAAAAAGTAAGCAAAATGCACAAAAAAATGTGTTTTAAAAATTTGACAAAGCCACCCCACTTACCTATAATGTGCAAGGTCGGCGCAATTTTTAATTCTTATTTTTCGTTTTATTTCCGCGCCAAAGCTGTTTTACAGCGTAAAGAAAAGGAGTTTTATTTAGAATGAATACGATTGAAAAGTTCGGCAAAGCACTGCTTAAATCAAAAGCAAAGCTTATTATGCTTGTTGTAATTGCAATCCTCTGCTCTGCAACAATCTATGCCGCAGCTGCAAATTCAAACACAGTTACTCTTGAAATTGACGGTGAAACAACACGAGTTGTTACAATGCGTGACACTGCGGAAGAGATCCTCGCTCAGGTCGGCGTTACAGTTGAAGAAAACGACACACTTGACCTTTCAGAGTTTTCAAACGGTGCAGGCTCAGTTATCAGACTTCACAAGTCACACGTCTTCACTGTTGCGGACAATGGTGCTGATCCTGTCAGCTATGAGGGTAAGGGTACAGTTGCTCAGGCTCTTGAGCAGAACGGAATTGTAATTGCAGAGGGTGACGTTCTCAACTGCTCTCTTGAAGATCAGATTTCAGACAATCCGTCAATCCTCATTTCACGTGCATTTGATATCAAAATCGTTGCTGACGGCGAAACAAAGACAGTTCGTCTTGCAAGCGGTACAGTAAGCGACGCTCTCGACAAGGCCATCCTTACAATCGACGATAACGACGTTATTTCAAAGCCTCTTGACACAGTTCTTGAAGCTGATATGCTTATCAAGATCACTAGAGTAAGCTACGAGATGAAAACAGAAACAGTTGAAATGAATTACAAGACTGTTACAAAGAAGTCAGGTGCAATGTACACTGACCAGGCAAAGATCGAGACAAAGGGCGTTAAGGGCGTTCAGACAATCACATATCAGGAAAAATATGTTGACGGTGTTCTTACCGAGTCTGTTGCAACAAGCTCAGTAATCGACAAGGCTCCCGTTGATGAAGTTAAGATCGTCGGCACAAAGAAGCGTGCAGGCGCTTCAACAGGCAGCGGTTACGTTCTTGCAAACGGCAGAAAGACAATTTCTACTCTTACACCGCCTTCAACACTTCAGCTTGACGGAAATATTCCTGTTTCTTACAAGAAGAAGATCGTCGGTACAGCTTCTGCTTACAACTGCGGTACACACACTGCAACAGGTAAGAGAGTAAGACCGGGTTACATCGCTGTTAACCCCAAGCAGATTCCTTACGGAACAAAGATGTGGATCGTTTCAAACGACGGCAAGTATATCTACGGTTATGCTTCAGCCGAGGATACGGGCGGATTCACAAAGTGGACTGGCAGCCGCGCAACACTTTGCGACCTTTACTTCCCGAACGAGTCTTCAATGTACGCTTTCGGCAGAAGAACGGTTACAATTTATATTCTCTGATTTCAAGGAGTGCATCAGTGATGCACTCCTTTTGTGTTTACTTTTCAGAAACGTTATAGTATAATGATGATATCAATTTTCGGAGGTGGCTTATGAAGATTTTGAACAAAATCAAAGAAAACAAAATATTCTTCGTTACCTTCGGTGTGCTTATGTACGTTTCTTTTGCATATCTCGTACAGAAAGAAAACATACATTACATTGATAACTATTACTACCCTCTTTACGTAATAAACTACGACTGCGGTTTCAGCTCACGTCTTCTTATAGGGGCAATATACTCCCTTTTCTTCGGTGAAAAGCTAAGTGTTGACGCGTTGCTGTATTCACTTCTAATTATTTATACCGTTGTTTGTTTCCTTTTCAGTCTGACGGTTAACAATTATCTGAAAAGAACAAATTATAAGGCTATCGGCATATATGCACTGTTTATGGTAGCTTCTCCTGCCGCGCTTGCTTTTTTACGTTATCTCGGCACTTTGGATCTTTTCCTGATGTTTTTTATTTTAGGCTCTTTGTATTTTGTGAACAAGAAAGGTCTTCGTTGGCTTGTTCCTGTTTTTTGCGTTGTTTCGATGTGCCTTTACGACCTTTTCGCAACAACGTATCTTCCGCTTATGGCAATTGCTGTTTTTTATCAGTTTGTGAAAAAACCGAACGTTTCTAACTTTATTTACATTGCAGTCTGCGCCGTTGTTGTCGGATTTGCAACTATTTATTTCCTTATGCTGGGCGACAGCACAATGAAAATGACCTCTGAACAGATGGTTGAATTTGCACGCGGAAGACTGGAAGCTCCTGCAAACAATTTCGACGAATATTATCTACGCTCAGTCTTTTTCTGGGAGACACCTCAGGTAGAAAACTATCACGGATTCCTCGGTTACATTAAATACAATTTCGAGCACTACATACACGGAGATCAGTCAGCAGTCAAAATGCTCTGCTTCTTTATCGTAAGCAATCTTCTTACATCAATTCCGTTTGTGTATCTGATTGCAAAAGCTTTTAAAAAAGCAGAAACGCCGCTGAAAAAATTCATTTATTTCTGCTCCTTTGCTCCGATTTTGTGTATGCTTATCAACCTTCTTTTGTCAACTGACCCTGACAGATTTTCGTTACATTTCCTTCTGTCCGTTATCTTCACGCTGTTGTTCTTCGTCAGCGAAAACGACACAGCTTTCAGCGAAGCTTATAACGACGGCAGAATAACCCTTAAGAAAAATAAAGCTCTGTTTGCAATCATAGGCTTGTGCATTGCAGGCATTGTTCTTACGGGGGTGAAGTTTTGACGGACATCAACATAAAAAACAGAATATTGGCAATCCTCGGGTTTGCAGTATTTTCGGTTGTTTTAACTCTCCAGAAAGCATATCCGTTATTGCTCGTCTTCTTCGCCTTTTCGGGAATCGTTATTTTCTTTGCGGATAAAATTCTTGACGGTGAAAAAATCAAAGAGAAAACCGCTACCGCTTTTTTAGTTTTCTTTCTCAGTTTTCAGACTTTTTATCAGCTCTTTTACAGAGAACACGAAACCGTCCGTCAGATTCTGGCTTGTGCAGGCATAGCAGTGTTCCTTGCCGCTGTTTTCACTTTGACAGACAAAAGCAAAGTGCTTTACTCAATCATTGCTGCGCCTTTGCTGTGTGTCCTTAATGTGCAAATCGCGATTTATTACAGCATAATTCTTTTAAGCTTTTCTGCAGTAAAGCTTAAAATGTTAACCGACGTTAAAGAAAAGAAAACCAAAAGCAAGAAAAAAGAAAGTTTACTTTCCCCGAAAAATCTTCTTTTTGCATCTTTGGCAACGGGTATTGCTGTTTTCGGAATATGCCTTTACCTGAACCTCACTAAAGCAACCAGACCGCCTGAAAATATCAGTTACTTATTTTCATATTTTAAAAACACTCTCGGTTTTCTGATCCTTTCAGTTTATCTTGTTATAAAACTGTTTAAAAACAAATTCCATGCAAAGCCCGTCATTGTAGTCGGATTGCTTATTAATCTTATTGCTACAGTTTGCCTGACCGCAGACTCAGGTTGGATAAACTTTTCTCTCGGTTGGATTGCTTTGAACTTATTCTTGGTTCTTTGCTGTGCAGAAAGCGAAGAGATTACAGATTCGGTAAAGAAAGATTTTTGCAATCACAAATATCTCTTTTTTGCAGCTATCCTGCTCATGCTTATATGATTTAACGGCACCTTCTTCGGGAGGTGCTGTTTTTTTGATTAATTTGACAAAATAATAACAATTTCACCACAAAAATTAATCGGAATATTCCGTTATTCATATACTTTGTTTATTGACAGTTTTTGTAATTTTAAGTATAATCTATAATAGTTAAATATTGACTTAATATATAATGAGGGAGAATTGGTTTTATGCTTTCCAACACAGAAAAAACAATGGAAAAAATCGTTGCCCTTTGCAAAGGCAGAGGCTTTGTTTACCCCGGCAGCGAAATCTACGGCGGACTTTCTAACTCCTGGGACTTCGGCCCTCTCGGCGTTGAATTCAAGAACAACGTCAAGCGCGCATGGTGGCAGAAATTCGTTCAGGAAAATCCGTACAACGTAGGTCTTGATTCTGCTATCCTTATGAATCCGCAGATCTGGGTTGCTTCAGGTCACGTCGGCGGTTTCTCCGATCCTCTTATGGACTGTAAGGATTGTAAGACACGTCACAGAGCTGACAAGCTCATCGAGGATACAGGCGTTAATCCTGCAGGCTGGAGCTTTGACGAAATGAGCAAGTACATTGCCGAAAATGGTATTGTCTGCCCCGATTGCGGTTCTTCAAACTTTACAGACATCCGTAAGTTCAACCTTATGTTCAAAACATTCCAGGGTGTTACAGAGGACGCAAAGAACGAAATTTATCTTCGTCCCGAAACAGCACAGGGAATTTTCGTAAACTTCCAGAACGTTCAGCGTACAACACGCCGTAAGGTTCCGTTCGGTGTTTGCCAGATCGGTAAATCCTTCCGTAACGAAATCACACCGGGTAACTTCATTTTCCGTACACGTGAATTTGAGCAGATGGAGCTCGAGTTCTTCTGCAAGCCCGGCACAGAGCTTGAATGGTTTGCTTACTGGAAAGACTACTGTCACAAGTGGCTTCTTTCACTCGGCATCAAGGACGAAAACCTTCGTCTTCGTGACCACGAGCAGGAAGAGCTTTCACACTATTCAAATGCAACAACAGACTTTGAGTTCCTCTTCCCCTTCGGTTGGGGCGAGCTCTGGGGCGTTGCTTCAAGAACAGACTTCGACCTTACTCAGCATCAGAACACATCAAGCAAGAGTCTTGAGTATTTTGACCAGACAACTAACGAGAAGTACCTTCCGTACGTTATCGAACCGTCACTCGGTGCTGACCGCGTAACTCTTGCGTTCCTTTGCGACGCTTACGACGAAGAGGTTGTTGACGAAGAGAAGGGCGACACAAGAGTTGTGCTTCGTTTCCACCCTGCTCTTGCACCGATCAAGGCTGCGGTTCTTCCCCTTTCAAAGAAGCTCAACGAGCAGGCTGAGGAAGTTTACGCAATGCTTTCAAAGAAGTTTATGGTTGAGTTTGACGATGCAGGTTCAATCGGTAAGCGTTACCGCCGTCAGGACGAAATCGGTACACCGTTCTGCATCACATACGACTTCGATTCAGTTGAAGACGGTTGCGTAACAATCCGTGACCGCGACACAATGGCACAGGAGCGTATCGCTATTGATAAGCTTTGTGAATATATCGAAGAAAAACTCGCATTTTAATTAGTATAAAATAAAATCATTAATTATAAAGAAAGGCAGTCGTTATGAAAAAGATTAAATTTACCGAAACAGTGCTTCGTGACGCTCAGCAGTCACTCATTGCTACAAGAATGTCTTTTGATGATTTTGCTCCCGTTCTTGCTGAACTTGATAAGGCAGGATATTACTCACTCGAGTGTTGGGGCGGAGCTACATTTGACTCTTGCTTACGTTACCTTAATGAAGATCCCTGGGAGAGACTTCGTAAAATCCGTAAGGCTTGCCCGAACACAAAGCTTCAGATGCTTCTCAGAGGTCAGAACCTCCTCGGCTACAAGCACTATCCCGACGACGTAGTTAAAAAGTTTATCCAGAAGAGCGTTGAAAACGGCATTGACATCATCAGAATTTTCGATGCACTCAACGACGTCCGCAACATCGAAGTTGCAGTTAAAGAAACAATCAAGTGCGGCGCTCACGCATCAGGTACAATCTGCTTCACATTGAGCCCCGTTCACAACATTGAATCATACATCAAGCTTGCTAAGGATATGGAGGCTATGGGTGTTCACTCAATCTGTATCAAGGATATGGCAGGCATCATGAGCCCGAAAGAGGCATATGACCTTGTGAAGGCACTTAAGGAAAACACAAAGCTTCCGATCATCCTTCACACTCATTCAACAACAGGTCTTGCTGCTATGACTCTTCAGAAGGCAGCTGAGGCAGGCGTTGACGTTATCGACACAGCAATTTCCTGTATGTCAGGCGGTACATCACAGTTCGCAACAGAGACAATGAACTATGTTCTTACTCAGCAGGGTTACGAAACGGGGCTCAATACAGACGTTCTTAAGAACATCAACGATTTCTTCAAGCCCGTTCGTGCAAAGGCTCTTGAATCAGGTCTTCTCAACCCCGTTGTTCTTGCAACTGATACAGACGCACTCGGATATCAGGTTCCCGGCGGTATGCTTTCCAACCTCGTTGCTCAGCTTACAGCTCAGAACAAGATGGACAAGTTTGAGGAAGTTCTTCAGGAAGTTCCGAGAGTACGTAAGGATATGGGTTATCCGCCGCTTGTTACTCCGATGAGCCAAATGGTTGGCGTTCAGGCAACACAGAACGTTCTCTTCGGTAAGTACAAGAACGTTTCAAAGGACGTTCGCAGCTACCTTAAGGGCGAATACGGCAAGGCTCCTGCAGAAATCAATCCTGATCTTCTCAAGCAGGTACTCGGCGACGAAAAGCCGATCGAAGGCAGATTCGCTGACACTCTTGCTCCTGCTTTTGAAGCTACAAAGGCTGAACTCGGCAGCAAGGCAAAGAGCGACGAAGACGTTCTTTCATACATCGCTTTCCCGATGCAGGCTGAGGCTTTCTTCGAAAAGCGTGACGAATTAGAAAGAAACACATTCACATATACAATCAAGGAAATCTAAGGAGGAGCAGAAATGAATTTTTCAGAAATTCTTGAGAAAATTGCAACACCTCCGTTTCCTGCAATCGTCGTTGCTGTAATTGCTGTTTTGTTAATCATCTATGTTTACATCTCAAAAGCAATCAACGGTTCTAAAAAAGCTGAGGAAACTCCAACACCCTCTGTTGCTCCCGCGTCAAAACCTGCTGCACCCCAGACTTCTGTTCCCGGTGTTTCTTCAGGTAACCTTGAGCTTGTCGGCACAGACGAAAAGACAGCCGCTGTTATTATGGCTATCGTTTCAAACAAGAGTGGAATCCCGCTTAACAGACTTGAGTTTAAATCAATCACTCTGATGGAGGACAAATAAAATGAAATATGTAGTTACATTAAACGGTAAAAATTATGAAGTTGAAGTAAACGAGACAGAAGCAGTTGTAACAAACGTTTCTGATGCAGTTTACGCTCCTGCACCTGTTGCAACTCCTGCTCCCGCAGCAGCACCTGTACCGGTAGCAGCTCCCGTTGCTCAGGCAGTTTCAGCTGAGGGCACAAAAATTGTTGCTCCGATGCCCGGTTCAATCGTTAACATCAACGTTTCAGCAGGCCAGGCAGTCAAAGCAGGCGATGTTCTCATCGTTCTTGAGGCTATGAAAATGGAAAACGATATCACAGCTCCTTGCGACGGCACTGTTAAGCAGATCGTTACAACAAAGGGTGCAACAGTCAACACTGACGATGTTCTCCTTGTTATCTGAGTCGGAGGTGTAATTAATGGGCGTTTTACTTGAAAACTTTACCACCGTCACCTTCCCCCAGGTAGCGATGTGGATTATCGGCGGTATCCTTATTTTCCTTGCTATCAAAAAGGAAATGGAACCCTCACTTCTTCTCCCCATGGGATTCGGCGCAATCCTTATCAACCTTCCCAACTCGGGTGCTAAACATATCATCGACGTTATGTTCAGAGTCGGTATCGACAACGAATTCGGCGAGCTGATGCCCCTTATTCTTTTCATCGGTATCGGTGCGATGATTGACTTTACTCCCCTTCTTACCAACCCCAAGCTTATGCTTTTCGGTGCAGCGGCTCAGTTCGGTATTTTCTTTACACTCTGCCTTGCATCACTTTTAGGTTTCGATATCAGAGACGCTGCTTCAATCGGTATTATCGGTGCTGCTGACGGCCCGACAGCTATCGCAGTTTCAATGGAGCTCGGTTCAAAGTACATCGGTGCGATCATGGTTGCCGCTTATTCATATATGGCACTCGTTCCTCTCGTACAGCCGCCGATCATCAAGCTTTGCACAACAAAGAAAGAGCGTCTTATCCGTATGGATAACACAGCAGGTAAGGCTCCTTCAAAGCTTACAAAGATCCTTTTCCCGATCGTTGTTACAATCATCGTAGGTCTTGTTGCTCCCGATGCTGTTGCTCTTATCGGTTTCCTTATGTTCGGTAACCTTATCCGTGAATGTGGCGTTCTTAACTCACTTTCAGAAACAGCACAGAAGGTTCTTGCAAACCTTGTTACAATCTTCCTCGGCATCACAATTGCAGCACGTATGAGAGCTGAAGAGTTCCTTACTGTTGACACATTGCTCATCATCGCTCTTGGTCTTTTCGCTTTCATCTTCGACACATTCGCAGGCGTTATGCTCGCAAAGATTATGAACATCTTCTCAAAGAAGAAGATCAACCCGATGATCGGTGCTGCAGGTATTTCAGCATTCCCGATGTCAGCTCGTGTTGTTCACAAGATGGGTCTTGAGGAAGACAATCAGAACTTCCTTCTTATGCACTCAATCGGTGTTAACGTTTCAGGACAGATCGCTTCAGTTATCGCAGGTGGTCTTATCCTTACATTCTTCAGATAAACAGGGAGGTAGTTATAATGTTTACAATTGATTTCAATGCATTTCTCAATGCGCTTCCCTACATGGGTAAAGGCATGCTCGGCATCTTCGTCGTAACAGCTCTTATCGTTCTCGTTGTTAACGCACTTAACAACATTCCTGAGAAGAAAAACAAGAAGAATAAAGACTGATGCAAAGAGCAACCTGCTGAAAAACAGGTTGCTCTTGTTGAAAAATAACCATTTCTGAGGAGGTTTATCAATGAAATTTACTCCGCATGTGCTCGGTATTTTTACTGACATTTACGGTTCATTTGACGCTATGGATCTTCCGAAGGCATTGCTGGTAGCGATTGTCGGTTTTATGACGGTGCTCCTTGTCCTTGCAATGATCGCCTTGTTTATCAGACTCATTGCATTTATTTTCTCTTTAATCGAGAAAAAAGCTACCGTTGAAATCATACCTGTCGGTGATTCGGACAAAAAAGAAACTGCACCGCAGAAAGTCGGAGTCTCTCTGCCCGACAACGAGTCTCAGGGTGAGCTTGAGCTCATAGGAGTTGACGAGGCAACTGCTGCGATGTTGATGGCACTTGTCAGCTATAAGACTGAAATTCCGCTTAACAGACTTGCTTTCAGATCAATCAGATTGGTGGAGGATGAATAAAATGAAATACGAAGTAATGTTAAATAATAAAAAATATGAAATCGAGGTTGACGAGTGTTCTGTCGCTCTCAAGGCTGTAACAGAGGTAGCCCCCATAGTTGCTGCTCCTGTTGCTGCTCCTGCGGCATCACCCGCACCCGTTGCTCCTGCAGCATCTGCAGAGGGTACAACCGTTGCTTCACCGATGCCCGGCACAATTCTTTCAATCAACGTTACAAACGGACAGGCTGTCCGTGCAGGTGAAGTTCTTATTGTGCTTGAAGCTATGAAAATGGAAAACGACATTGTTGCTCCCTGCGACGGTACAGTTAAGCAGATTCTCGTTACAAAAGGCTCAACTGTTGACACAGACCAGACTCTTATCATTATTTAAGCGGAGGTAAACTTATGGAATTGATTACAAACCTCCTGGCAGGTTTATGGGAATCTTCCGGTTTCACTCTTCTGACGTGGCAAAACGGCGTTATGATCGGTGTTTCCTTTGTTTTCCTTTTCCTTGCCATTGCAAAAAAATTCGAGCCGTTGTTGCTCGTGCCGATTGCATTCGGCATCTTGCTTGCAAACCTTCCGGGTTCAGGCATTATGGATGACCTTACGCTTTCACAGGCATTCGGCGGTGACCCTGCAACAGCAGTCGCAGGCAGTCACTGGTACGATTCAGGCGTTCTCAGAATCCTTTACGCGGGCGTTAAGTCAAGTATCTTCCCATGTCTTATTTTCCTTGGTGTTGGTGCTATGACCGATTTCGGACCGCTTCTTTCCAATCCGATAAGCCTTCTTCTCGGTGCGGCTGCTCAGCTCGGTATTTATGTCGCATTTATAATTGCTATCATCCTCGGCTTCACTCCGCAGGAAGCAGCAGCAATTTCAATCATCGGCGGTGCAGATGGCCCTACAGCTATCTGGTTAACAGGCAAGCTTGCTTCCCATCTCCTTGCACCGATTGCTCTTGCGGCATACTCATATATGGCGCTTATTCCGCTTATTCAGCCACCTATTATGAAGCTTCTTACGACGAAGAAAGAACGCGAAGTTAAAATGACCCAGCTTCGCAAAGTATCAAAGACAGAGAAAATTGTTTTCCCTGTGGTTGTTCTTGTACTTATTGCGCTCATTCTTCCGTCAGTTGTGCCGCTTCTCGGTATGCTTATGCTCGGCAACCTTTTCCGTGAATGTGGTGTTGTTGACAGGCTTTCAGACACAGCGCAGAATGCGATGAACAACATTGTTGTTATCCTTCTCGGTGTAACAGTCGGCGCCACAGCAAACGGCGAAAGCTTCCTTAAGCCACAGACTCTCGGCATTGTTGCATTGGGTCTGACAGCATTTATCTTCTCAACCGTTGGCGGTGTGCTCCTCGGCAAAGTGCTCTACGTTGTCACAAAAGGCAAGATCAATCCGCTTATCGGCGCAGCAGGCGTTTCAGCCGTTCCTATGGCTGCACGTGTTGCACAGAATGAGGGACGCAAATACAACCCGACGAACTTCCTTCTTATGCACGCTATGGGTCCCAACGTCGCAGGCGTTATCGGCTCAGCCGTTGCTGCAGGTTTCCTGCTTCTTATGTTCCAGAATTAAAACAACAAAATGCCCGATGCATTGTGTGCATCGGGCATAATTTTTTAGTTTTTATCCCAACAAGAAATCGGAAACGAGCATCAGGCAGAAGCCGACGAGGAGGGCGTACGTTGCACCGCGCTGGCTGCCGTGAGCATGAGTTTCGGGTATCATTTCATCGCTGATTACGTAGAGCATCGTTCCGCCTGCAAAGGCAAGAGCAAACGGCAGAATTGCAGATGCAACGCTGACAGCGAAATATCCTAAAAGAGTTCCGACAACCTCGACGAGTCCCGTCGCCATCGCACAGATAAACGTTCTTTTCGCTGAAATTCCTGCCGAAAGCATCGGTCCGATGATAACCATACCTTCGGGTATATTCTGCAGAGCAATTCCCCCTGCAATGAGTAAAGCTTCGTTTGTATTGCCCGAGCCGAAGCCGACACCTGCGGCAATACCTTCGGGTAGATTATGAATTGCAATCGCCATTACGAAAAGAAGTACCTTGTCGCGTTTTGCATTTGTCGAGTGTTCTTCAGGGTCTCCGCCTGCGAGTTTATGCATATGCGGGACAAGCTTATCCACAAGATTGAGGCACAGTGCACCCGCGAAAATTCCCGCAACGGTTACTACGATTGCGTACTTTCCGCCGTACTCAAGTGACGGCACAACGAGGCCGAGCACCGCCGCCGCAAGCATAACACCTGCTGCAAAAGAAAGCACGATATCGCTGAATTTATGAGAAATCTTTTTAAAGATGAAACCGATTATTGAACCGATTATCGTCGCTCCTCCGACACCGAGCGCAGTCAGAAGCACCATCTGCATAAAAATCCCCCTTGGCTCTGCTATTAGTATATGTCTATAATATCATTTGTGACAAAAATAGTAAATGAAAAATTAAAAGAAAGAGCAGAATCGTAAAAGTTTTCTGTTCTTTCTTTTTGCATATTTCAAAATATTCCACCGTTATATTTTTTCATTGCAATAACCATAAGCACTATGCCCGGAATAAGAAAAGTCGGGAGCAAAACAATTCCTAAAGTTACAAACACTTCGTTCTGTAATTTTTCGGCAAGGAATATCGTTACACCTACCGCTACAATTCCCAACCCGGCAATCAAAGTACCTAATCCTACCATTTTACCGAAAGGTTTTCTGTTTTCCTCAGTTACTCTTTGTCTGTGATAAGAGTGCAACGTCGAAACATTTCCGGTCATATTGACTATTCCGAGAACAATCAACAAAAGTCCTACTAAAATCGGGACAACTGTACCTACCATAAAAACACCTCCGTCAGGTTGATATTAATATATTATCACAAACTAGAATTAAAGTAAACAAAAAGCTCGTTGACCGAAGCCAACGAGCTTTGATTGTAAGATAAAACCCATTCGGGACAGATTATCTCTTTGAGAACTTGAGGGTGTCTGTAGTTACCTTGTTTTTGCTTGTCATAACCTGCCGTAATTCGACAAATCACTCAGATTGACATTGACAAACGGGCAAAAAGTCAATAAAAAGGCATTTGCCGTAACTTGCCGCAGTTTGTAACCGACCCCGAAAAAGCTCAAATATCCTGACTTGTTGACAAAATATTGACATTTTCAGCAGAGGAGTCAATCCGAAATTCTGATTTTTGCAACCGTTATCTTATAAGTTGATTCATAACACGGAGGGTTGTTGATGTAGTAAAGCGTTGTTCCGTCCTCCGAGAAAAAGAGTGAGGGACTGTAACCGCATTTTACGAAAGGTTCATCGGTCTGATACGGAATGGGATTATCAATCGGAGCAAAGGTTTTGCCGTAATCGAAGCTGATGAACATATCCGCACCCGTATCGCTTTCGCCTCTGATAGCGTGTCGACCTGTAACAATAAGTGTTCCGCATTCACCGCCGACGGGTGACCACGCAACGCACGGAGACGAGCCGAAAGTTTTGCCGCCTGCGGAAACTATCTTGCCGTAATCCGAAACGTCTCCCCAATCATCAAGAGAAGTCGTTCTCTTGCAATAAATCGGATTCATAAAAATACCGACCATCTCGTAAACCATTAAATATTCGCCGTTGCCCATTTTAGCAATTGAAACCATACCGGGTCTGAGTGAAGAATCGGAGCAGGCAACGCACTCAAACTTCTCGCTCCAGTTAACAAGGTCGGTTGTGTATTTATAAACAAGCTTCTGCGAATGCTCGGGGTCTGAATCGTCAGAATAGAAACAGAAAAGTCTGCCTGTTTCTTCCTCATAAATCAAATATGGCTCCCATACTCCCCATTCAATTCCGCCTGCTCTGTCAACGTTGCAGAAAGCGTTGAACGATTTGCCCGCATCGTTGCTTGAATAAAGAGTTATCGTGCTGTCCGTAACGCCTTCGCCGTATATTGACGTTGCAGCAAGAATGACCGTGCCCTTTTCAAAATCGCCGATATCCGCAGGCAACTCATAAAGGAACGGCATCCATTCGTTCCAGTAGCCTTCGTTAAGGTTGTCTTTCACCGTGCAGACGTATTGCCACGTTTCAGCATCATCGTTGCTCTCGTATATGGGATAAGTGTCGCCCCACTTCTCAAACGTTGCGAGCAACTTGCCGTTATCAGCTTCGTTCTTCTGATGGCGAAGTTTTATGATTGAGGGATATTCAACCACGTTTGCGTTGTTATCCGCAGGAACATATATGTCACTCACGGACTCAATCTCAAACTCAATCGGAAGATGCTTATATTCAAAATTCAGACCTGCACTCGGAAACAGCGTTCCAAAAACCGTCAGCAACGCAAGCAAAAAACGAAAAAGAACCATTTTATCTCAATCCCATCGTTGAATTATAATAATCACATTATATCACAAATCTTTCTCGTTGCAACAGGTTGCATACCGAAAACACACAAGCTCCGCAGGAAAACTCTGCGGAGCTTGATATGTCATGACCCTCAAATGAAAGGAGGAAGGGATTTTTATATGAATGTGTCGTGTGTAAATTTTGCGCCTAAACGAAAACCGGAAACAAAAGCATCGGTAAGACTTCTGGTGGTAAATTCAATATACTTGTCTGTGTATTTCAGAAATAAATCCTTTTCTTCGCCTGACAGTTTTTCGGAGATTTGTTTTTCAAGTTCAGTAAGCAAAGCATCTTCCCCATGATGTTCGAGTAACTTTTTCAACACGTTGGTCTGACCAGAATCTAAACCAGGTTAAACGCAGTAAAATACAAGGTCATTCAACCGGTGATGTGGGTATTGATACATATACAAAACCGTTTATTGATTCTCTTTTGAAAGAACTGAACAAATTAAAATGATAATAAAAATTATTTTAAAAGCCGGATTTGTTCCGGCTTCTTTTTTTGGTCCACATAATGGTACGTTGTGACATGCATTTATGTGTATTCAGTCGCTTTCACAAGCGAATAAAAAAGGTCTCGGAGAAAATCTCCAAGACCTTGTAATTTGAGAAAACTTTATCTCTTTGAGAACTGCGGAGCACGACGTGCGCCCTTGAGACCGTACTTCTTTCTTTCCTTCATTCTCGGGTCACGAGTAAGGAAACCAGCCTTCTTAAGTGCCGGACGAAGAGCCTCGTCATACTGAAGGAGAGCTCTTGAAAGACCATGACGGATAGCACCAGCCTGACCTGTTACGCCACCACCGTTTACACGGCATACGATGTCAAACTTTTCAGTTGTGCCTGTCAACTCGAGAGGCTGACGAACGATGAGCTTAAGTGTTTCAAGACCGAAATAATCGTCGATATCTCTGTCGTTGATTGTAACTTTACCTGTACCTGCATATACACGAACACGTGCAACAGACTTCTTCCTACGGCCTGTACCATAGAAATACGGAATTGAATCGTACATTATATTTGCCTCCCTTCATTAAAATGCCCACTCTTCAGGCTTCTGTGCTGCATGCTTGTGCTCTGCACCAGCATATACACGAAGTCTTGTAAGAGCTTCACGGCCGATTGTTGTGTCGGGGATCATACCCTTGATAGCCTTTTCCATTGCGAAAGTCGGCTTTGTACGCATAAGAGTGCTGTACTTAACTTCCTTCATGTGGCCAACATAACCTGTGTGATGGTAGTACATCTTCTGGTTGAGCTTGTTGCCTGTAAGAATAGCTTTTTCTGCGTTGATAACGATTACATGGTCGCCGCAATCTGCGTGCGGTGCGAATGTGGGCTTATGCTTACCGCGGAGAAGATCAGCTGCTACTGTTGCTACGCGACCGAGCGGCTTGCCTGCTGCGTCAAGCACATACCACTTACGAACGATGTCGTTCGCCTTAGGCATATAAGTTGACATAAACTTACCTCCAAATAATTTTTAATGCTCGGATAGTTTACCATAACCCCAAAAAGAAGTCAATACCTTTTTTGCAATTTTTTAATTTAACTTTTACAAGCTCGTTTTTTCTCCGTTTTTCTCATTTTTTCATATCAAATACTCATTTTTAAAATATAAAAATTTTTTATTTTGTTTTTGTAAAATATCACAAAAAAATATTTTTTTGCAAATAACGCACAGGTTATAACCTTTTCGGGGTATAACCTGTATTTTTTTGCGCTAAGGGTGAGAGGATTTTCTCAGAAACCCAAGGAGAAAGGAAATGCAAATGGCACTCAAAGAAAAGGAAAAACTGTTCTGTACTTATTACTCAGAATCAAGAAATGCGCGTAACGCTGCCGCGAAGGCGGGTTACGGAATACTGACTCACAGGAGCGCCGCCAAGCTTATGTCGCGCGAAGAAATCCGCAAGGAGATTGAACGGATTGACCGCACACGGCTTGTCAGCGCAGAGGAGGTTATTTCGGGTTACCGTCAGCTGGCTTTCGGTTCAGTTGCCGATGCGCTCAAGCTCGTTTATTACGATGAGCGACCGGACAAGTATGAGCTTGAAAGCCTTGAGCTTTTTAACGTAAGTGAGATCAAAAAGCCTAAGGGCGGCGGAATTGAGATCAAATTCTTCGACCGTCTGAAAGCTCTCGAACATCTCGAGGCGTTAAGCTCAGGCCAGAGCGATGACTCTGCCCTTCCCTTTTATCTTGCTCTTGAAAAGAGCGCTGCCGCATTAAGGGGAAACGAAGATGAGTAACAACGCACTTACAGTTTTTTCCGAATTTTCGCCTAAACAGCTTGATGTGCTGACCTGGTGGTGCCGTAATTCCGACAAACATCGCTACGACGCAATCATCTGTGACGGCGCAGTCCGTTCGGGAAAGACCGTTTGTATGTCCCTTTCGTTTGTAGCGTGGACTTTCTATGATTTCAACGAAACTTCATTTGCAATCTGCGGCAAAACAATAGCATCACTTAAACGCAACGTTATCACACCGTTGACACCAATACTTACCTCCCTCGGCTTCGGTTTGAAAATGAAGGCTTCGCAGAATTTTATTGAAATCACCTACAAGGATAAAATGAACCGTTTCTATCTTTTCGGCGGAAAAGACGAAGGCTCAGCTTCACTTATTCAGGGTATGACCCTCGGGGGTGTACTCCTTGACGAGGTAGCACTTATGCCGCGTTCATTCGTTGAGCAGGCAATCGCGCGTTGCTCGTTGGATCGCTCAAAAATGTGGTTCAACTGCAACCCCGAACATCCCATGCACTGGTTTTACCGCGAATGGATCAAGAAAGCTTCGGAGAAAAACTGTCTTTATCTTCACTTTACAATGCGCGACAATCCTGCGCTGACTCCCTCGATAATCAGACGATACGAAAGCCTTTATTCGGGTGCTTTCTATCAGCGCTTTGTTGAGGGAAAATGGGTTGCCGCACAAGGTGCGGTTTATCCGATGTTTTCAAATGATATTCATGTGCGCAGGCTTTCCGACGAGAGTCTTATCAGCCGTTATTACATCTCCTGCGACTACGGCACCGTGAACCCTTGTTCTTTCGGTCTGTGGGGAGAATATAACGGTAAATGGTACAGGCTTCGCGAATACTATTATAATTCGCGCACCGAGGGTGTACAGCGCACTGATATCGAGCATTACGCTGAGCTTGAAAAGCTGGCAGGATGTCTCAATCCCGAAGCAGTTATCGTTGACCCGTCGGCGGCAAGTTTTATCCAATGTATCCGCCGCAAAGGCCGATTCACCGTGATACCCGCAAAGAACGATGTTCTCGACGGTATCCGTCAGGTATCCGATGCACTCAAGCAGGAATTGATTTATTTCTCGCCCGAGTGTGAGGATACGCTGAGAGAATTTTCTCTTTACAAATGGGACGAAAAAGCAGGCCGAGATGCACCGCGCAAGGAAAATGACCATGCCATGGACGATATCAGATATTTCGTCACTACGGCGCTAAACGCACCTGACAACGACTTTTTCGTAATGAGTGTATCACGCTGATACACTCCCCATCTTTTAAAAAATGAAAGGAGAGCTTAAGTGGGAATTTTCAAAAAATTATCCTCTGCAAAAACTGCAGTTTCTGTTCCCCAAACTTACCGACACAATCCTTTCGACCGTCTTGATAACTATGTACCTCTTGCCACTGCGCAGAACTCACTTTTCAGGGAATTGCGCGAGGCTGTTCCCGTGCTTGATGCGGCGATTCATAAAATTGTCCGTCTTACGGGCGGTTTCGAGATTGAGTGTTCAAAAGAAGCAAACACAAAAGCACTCGACCATTTTCTTAAAAACATCTGCGTCGGCGGAAATCAGCAAGGCATAGAGGCTTTTATTTCAACCTATCTTGAACAGCTTATTACTTACGGCACCGCTGTCGGCGAAATCGTTACGGATTCCAACGGCAGATTTGCCGCACTTTACAACGCTGACCTTGACGACATTGAACTCAAACGTGGTGATGACGGCATTTCCGCCATTGTTTGCGTAAAGAATTTTTACGAAACCGCACCCGTTGCATATCCACAGCTCGTGACCCTTTCCGTCCTCAATCCTGAGGCAGGTCAGCTTTGCGGAAACTCAATTATGAAAGGTCTTCCGTTTGTAACCAACATTCTTATGAAGATTTACAATACAATCGGTATCAACTGGGAGCGTGTCGGCAACGTGCGTTTTGCCGTTACCTACAAGCCGCAGAACGATGTTGTTGACAGAGCGTATGCCAAGGACAGAGCGCAGCAGGTCGCTCGCGAATGGAGCGAAGCTATGCAGTCCGGCAAGCAGATACGCGACTTTGTTGCCGTTGGCGACGTAAGCATAAAGGCGATCGGTGCGGACAATCAGATTCTTGACAGTGAGGTCCCCGTTCGCCAGATGCTTGAGCAGATCGTTGCAAAGACAGGTATTCCGCCGTTTATGCTCGGTTTAAGCTGGTCTTCGACGGAAAGAATGTCTTCACAGCAGGCCGACGTGCTGACAAGTGAGCTTGAAGCGTACAGAAGGATTCTTACACCCGTAATCGAAAAGATCTGCCGTTTCTGGCTTGTTTCAAACGGAATTCAGGATACTGCTGAGGTTGTCTGGAACAACATTACGCTTCAGGATGAGGTTGAACTTTCAAAGGCGGCTCTTTACAGAGCACAGACAAAAAGGATCGAACAGGAGTTAAAGAACAATGAATAAAGAATTTAAAACAAGTGTTTCTCCCTGCGCGGTCACTGATGAGGAATTACAGCTTATCAACAAGCTGACCGTCAAGGAACTTTCAGCAGAGGAAGTTTACACTTTCAACGTTATCCTTTGCGATAACGAGGTTGACCGCGACTGTGAGCGCTTCGATATTGCGGCGCTTGAAAAAATGGCCGTTCTTTTTGTGGGCGTTACGGGAATTTTCGACCACAATCCCGGTAGCGGCAACCAGACAGCAAGAATTTTTACCGCAAAATGCGAAAAAATCCCCGGCAAAATCACTTCTCTCGGTGACGAATATATCTGCGTAAAGGCAAAGGCATATATGCCCCGTACAAATAAGAACGCAGATCTTATCGCAGAGATTGATGCAGGAATAAAGAAAGAAGTAAGCGTAAGCTGTTCCGCAAACAGCTTTACCTGTTCCGTCTGCGGAAACGACATCCGCCACGGCAACTGCGGTCATATAAAGGGTGAAACATACAACGGCAAGCTCTGCCACTGTGTTTTATCTGACATTACCGACGCTTACGAGTGGTCTTTCGTCGCAATTCCCGCGCAGGTCAATGCAGGCGTTACTAAGGGCTATGAAAGCAAATTCAGAAAGACACAGGATCTTATCAAAGCCATCAAAAACGGTGAATGTGTAAAATTCACACGACAGCAGTCGCGTGAAATCTGCGATTATATTTCGTCGCTTGAAAAAGATGCCGAAGACGGCAGACTTTTCAGAAAGAGCCTTACGGAAGAAGTTGTGAAATTTGCATTGATAAGCGTGCCCTCACTTGACGGTGAGAGTATTGAAAAAATGTGTGCGCAAACTGAGACACGCGAGCTTATGAAGCTCAGGGACGCTTTCAGAACAAAAGCCGGTGAAGTTATTCCTCTTTCGCCGCAGCTTAAAGCAAAAAAGGAAACAAAAACAGTAAACAATAATGAATATAAATTTTAAGGAGGACTTAAAATGAGTTTTGATAATATAAGACTTGAAAAAGGTATGTACGGCACAGGCCGTTCTTTTACACAGACACTTGAAGCTCTTGACCCGACAGAGAATTATAAGGGTACTGAGTTCGAAGGACTTGATGCTTACGAAAGACAGCTCAAGCGTTTTGATATCAAGCCCACAGGCGCTGACAGCTCCGTCGTCGGCAAATTTTTCCAGACAAGCGATGCCGCTGTTCTTTTCCCAGAATATGTTTCACGTGCTGTCCGTTACGGTATGGACGAAGCAAGCTTTCTCCCCGACATCGTAGCTACAACAACAAACATTGACTCTATGGACTATCGCGTTATGGACCTTCAGATGACTTCTGAAAATGCAACAATGAACGTCATTTCCGAGGGTGACACTCTTGCTAACGCAGACTTCACGGTAAGCGACAGAACAATCCGCCTTAAGAAGCGCGGCAGAATGATTACAACATCATACGACGTGCTTCGTTTCCAGCGCCTTGACATTGTTTCGATCGCTCTTAAGAGAATCGGTGCTTACCTCGCACAGAGCCTTATGGCTGATGCTGTTGACGTTTTGCTCAACGGTGATGCAAAGGATGCAGGCAATTCTGCAGAAGCTTTCATCCCGATGTCATCAGTATGCACATATTCTGACCTTATCGACTTTTGGTCAAGCTTTGCTCCGTACGAGCTTAACACAATCCTCGCTGCAACAAATGCAACAAACAATCTTTTGAAGATGGACGAGTTCAGAGATGCTGCAGCAGGACTTAATTTCCACGGTACAGGCAAGCTCATCACACCTTTCGGCGCAAACCTTATCAGCACAAGCTTTGTAACAAATCCCGATATGATGATCGGTCTTGACAAGAACTGTGCACTTGAAATGGTTAAGGTCGGCGACATTGAAACAGATTACGGCAAGCTCGTTGACAGACAGCTTGAGCAGATTGCTATCACATCAATCACAGGCTTCGCAAGAATTCTTCCGGGTTGCGTAAAAACACTTGCCCCGCAGGGCTTCAACACCGGTGACGAATCAGGCGGAGTTATCGAGGGTGAATAATCAATGACAGCCTGGGAAGTTAAAGATTACCTTTCTGACCTTACTTGCTGGGGAGAAGAAGAGGAAGAAAAAATCCTTGCTCTTTGCAAATCCTCTTTGAATGAAATTGAGTCTATGCTCAAGGCAGATGCTGACCGTTCGGATGCCAGAATTTCTGCTGCAGCGGCAGCCAAAGCTTACTACAAGCTTTCTATTAAAAGAAGTTCTTCTTCCGAAACAGACGGAATTACAAGCTTCAAGGCCGGTGACGTAAGCATTACGCAGAACAGCACGGGTAATTCATCCAAAATCCTCGATAAAGCAGAAAAGCTCTATCACGAAGCTCTTCAGGTTCTGATCCCCCTTTGTCAGGATAACGGATTTGCTTTTGAAAACGTAAAGATAAAGGTGATGCTATGACTTTAACAGCTTTATTTGAAAAATACGGACAAGAAATCACCTTCAAGGGTTCAGACGGATGGAGTACGCCGATTTTCGGCGGCTTCATCCAACCACTGAGATACAAAAACAAAATGTACCTCAATGGCGTTAATACCGTTATCGGTTTTAACAGTCAGGGCCATTACCTTTATATCGGCCCCCCTGACCACGATGTAAGTAAGCTTGACAACGAACAGTGGATTGAGTCCAACTCTCAGAAATTTACCGTAGACCGAAGCGAAAAGGTTTATTTCAAGAATGAAGTTATTTATGTCTGGGCAATCATCAGAGAAATTGTGGAGGTGGATTGATGGACAGTATAGTTTCTTTGCCGCAACGAATTGTTGACTGGCTTTCTTCGCAGGATGATATGAAAGACATCAAGTTTTTCGTTGAATATCCTCCCGTCAACAAAGCCGTGCCTCTGCGAAGGTCAATTGTTGCCGTAGGTATCGACAATATTGAAATCGTTGACAAATTTGTTGCCAATGACGACGGTGTTCTTGAACGTCAGGAGTACTGTCGACTTGCAAAAATCAAAGCCAACCTGAGCATTTGCGTTCCGTTTTCAATGGGCGGTCAGACCTGCCACGATATCTTCACCCGTATTGCAAATGCACTGACTTTCCGTACAAACCTCAATATTCTTGAATCAGGCTGTGTAGAAATCAAATCCGACCGTGATACCGATGCGCTTGTTATGACGGGCTGGTTCCTTATGGAAGCGGACTTCTGCCCCGCAGAAAGTACAGACGAGAATTTTATTTCTTTCCTGGACAAGGAGTTGCTTTGCGGAAGTCACATCCGAAACACCACGATTCACGTTACGGGAACCGACAAACTTAAATGGAACGAACCGTTCATTGCCGGAACGTATTTCGGTGACGGCGAGTCTTCCCAATCAATTTCTGTTGGTTTCAAGCCTTCTTTTGTCATTGTTTTTGCCGCAGGTTTCCCCGCCGTAAGAGTTAATTTTACAAATTCAACCGCCAAAACATATCAGGCAATGGCTATTGAAAGCACGACTACCGGAATTGTTATTACAACAAATGGATTTAAAACTCAGTCAGGCACAGCCGGCGGTTCAACGCTCGCATTAAACGATCTCGGAATGTCCTACAATTACATAGCCTTTAAGTAAAAGAAAAGAGGTCAGAAAATTCTGACCTCTTTTTTCCGTTGACATAAGCGCTAAAATCAAATATAATTAGATTGGTTGATAGTATAATAACGATAAAGGAGATGTAGAAATGAAAAAATCAATTTCTGTTTTTCTTTCTTTCTGTATTGTTCTTGCTACGCTTATGTCCGGTCTCGTTACGGCATTCGCTGAAGGCAATGCAATCGAAGGTTCAAACGTAACATGGAGCTTCAACCCTGAAACAGGCGAGCTTAGTTTCGAAGGTGAAGGTTCTATCTACGACTACGACGATTACACAAACGACAAAGGAGACATCGAGCTTAAGTATCCGTGGAAAGATGTTGAGTACACAAGCATCGTTTTCGGCAAGGATATAACAGGTATCGGTGACTATGCTTTCTGTTACAGCAGCAAGCTTAAATCCGTTGTTATTCCTGACAACATTGCAGTACTTGGTAAAGGAATATTCATGGGTTGCGAGGCTCTTGAGAGCGTAACTCTCCCGACAGAAGTGATAAGAGTCAGCGATAATATGTTTTACGGCTGTAAGGCGCTCAAAAATGTTACATTAAGCGCAAAAACACAGTCTATCGGCAAGAACGCCTTTGCAAAATGCTCTTCTCTTGAAACAATTGCTTTCCCTGATACATTAAAATCCATTGAAGAATCAGTTTTTTCCGAGTGTACCTCTCTTCAGAAGGTTGCTCTTCCCGAAGGTTTTACAACTCTCGGCACACGTGCATTCTTCAGCTGCGAAAGTCTCGAGGAAATCACTTTCCCGTCAACTCTTACAACAATCAGGGAAAGTGCCCTTGAAGGTTGTCGTGCTCTTACGACAATAACATTCCCCGAGTCAATCACAAAGCTTCCTGCTAACGTTTGTTACAGCTGTCAGGCCCTTGAAACCGTTAATCTTCCGAGCAAGCTCACCGAAATCGGAAACAACGCATTCTACGGTTGCTCATCGCTCAAATCAATCACTATCCCCGCTTCCACAACGGTTATCGGTGAAAAAGCTGTCGGATACGGCAGATGGGGTTCTAAAGTAATCGGTTTCACAATCAACGGTTATGCAAACGTTGAGACTGTCGTAAAATACGCTGATAAGCATAATTTCAAGCTTAACGCTGTCGGATACATCACAGAAGGCACCTGCGGCGAAAAAGTAACATGGAATTACAACGAAGAAGAAAAGACTCTTTACATCAAGGGTGAAGGTTCAACCGCTGACTACAGCAGCACCGATTTCATTCAGTACAACCTCATTCCTTTTGAAAAGATTGTAATTGACGAAAAGATTACAAGAATCGGCAACTACGCTTTCTACAATGCACCTGCCGTTGACTTTGCTTTTAACGAGAAGATTGCGGAAATCGGCGAAAAAGCTATCGGTTATTACGACAAGAGCGGCAAACCGACTCTCCGTGAAGGCACAAGCATCACAGGTTACGACAACTCTGTTGCAAAAACTTATGCGGACGAAAATAAGGTTAAATTCAACTCTCTCGGTAAATTTGTCATTACCGAAGGCAAGCTCAGCGAGACAATTTCCTGGACTTACGACAAGGACACAATGATCCTCACAGTCAGTGGAACAGGCGAAATTGCTGATGCCAACATTGAAAACCTTCCGTTTGCAGATTATGATATCCAGTCAATCACCGTATCAGACGGTATTACAAAAATCGGCAAAAACGTTTTCTGTACCAACAAGCCGTATGCTTCAATCGAGCTTGGTAAGGATATCGTAGAAATCGGTGCAAACGCTTTCGGCTTCACAACAGCTGAAAAGAAAGACGCAGAAGGCAAGCCCACAGGCGAAACTGAGCTCGTTGCAATACCCGATTTTGTTGTACGCGGCTACATTGTTTCTCCTGCTGACGAATTTGCAAAGCACAACAAGTTCACATTCGAGCCCTTCGACAGCAAGGATTATCCCCTCTTCTCATTCGATATTCCGTCTGTAATTGACCATATCAATAAGTATATAATCGTTTATCAGAACAAGCCGGACATCACTGCGATGATGGAAAACTTCCCGACAGAAAGCTTCACGGAAGTTGTTGCTCCCGGAAAAGTTGCAACAGGTAATGATTTTTCACTTACCAATGCGAACAATACCTACGCATACAAAATGATCGTTATGGGCGATTGCACAGGTGACGGTCAGATCAATTCAGGCGATGCTCTCGCAGTACTCCAGCACGCAGTTAAATCCGCCCTCATTGAAGATCCGTGCAAGGTAAAAGCAAGCGACATCAACCATGATGGTAAAATCAATTCAGGCGATGCTCTTGCAATGCTTCAGATCTCTGTTAAACTTATGAATGCCGACGCAACGCTTGACTACGGTATAGTAAGATAACCTGTAAAAATCGGCACTTTATACAAATTGTACAACTTAAAATTTACAACACATGGCTGTGGGCTTCATTACGATGCTCACAGCCGTTATTTTTTGTTGATTTTTTAAATATTTTGAACATATTTTTTCAATTTCTATTGTTTTTTCTGTTGATATGTGATATAGTAACAGCATGACGCGTTGGTAAGCAGGATGATTTTTAATACAAAAACCACAGCAAATACAACCTGACGCTCAATGATAAACAAGGAGGAATTGTTTTGAAATACTATAACGCTAAAGACATTCGTAATGTCGCTCTCGCAGGTCATGCAGGAAGAGGTAAAACAACTCTTGCAGAGGCTATGCTTTATATCGCAGGTCTTACAGACAGATTGGGTCGTGTTGAAGAAGGAAACACAGCTCTTGACTTCGATCCCGAAGAGAAGAGACGCCACGTTTCCGTTGCAACAGCTCTTGCTCCCATCGAGTGGAAAGACTGCAAGCTTAATATAATCGACACTCCGGGTCTCTTCGACTTTGAGGGTGAAATGGCTGAAGGTATCACAGCATCTGAGTGCGTTCTCATCGTTCTCGGTGCAGGCCATAAATATGACGTTGGTGCTGAAAAGGCATTCAAGGCAGCTAAGAAAAGAGGTAAGATGTTCGCTATCACTCGTTGTGATAAGGAACACGCTGACTTCTATAAAACATTTGAAGAAGTACGTGCAGTTCACGGCGGCGCTGTTTGTCCCGTTATCGTTCCTTACATAGTTGACGGTCAGGTTAAGGCTTACGTTAACCTTGCATCACGTAAGGGCTTTGAGTACAAGGACGGCAAGGCTACTGAAATCCCGATGCCGAACGATCCGAAGATCATGGAAATGCTCGACATCCTCACAGAAGCTGTTGCAACTGCAAGCGACGACCTTATGGAAAAATTCTTCGCAGGCGAAGAGTTCACAAGAAAAGAAATTATCGATGCTCTTAACCAGGGCGTTAACGAATCTTCAGTTTATCCCGTATACGCTTGCTCAGGCTACACAATGGACGGCGTTGAGATGCTTATGGACGAACTTGCATACTCAGCTCCCGACGCAGCTTCATACGCAGGCGGTAAGGACGTTGACTGTGACGAAAACGGACCTCTTGCAGCTCTTTGCTTCAAGACAGTTGCTGACCCGTTCGTTGGTAAGATGTCTTACTTCAAGGTAAGCAGCGGTAAGATCACTCCCGAAACTCCTGTTTACAACGCACGTACAGGCGAAACAGAAAGAATGGGTAAGATTATCACAGTTCGTGGCAACAAGTCGGAAGACTGCAAGTGCATCCCTGCAGGTGACATCGGCGTTGTTACAAAACTTAACTGCGTTAAAACAGGCGACACAATCTGCGCCGCTAACAACGTTATCGAGCTCAGCGGTGTTAAATTCCCGACACCTTGCCTTTCAATGGCTGTAAAGGCTTGCAAGAAGGGCGACGAAGAAAAGATCGTTTCTGCTATCAACCGTCTTCTTGAAGAAGATCCGACAATCAAGTTCGAAATGAACAAAGAAACCAAGGAGCAGGTTCTTTCAGGTCTCGGCGAGCAGCACCTTGACATCATCGTTTCCAAGCTCAGAAGTAAATTCGGTCTTGACGTTGAACTTACAGTTCCCCGCGTTGCTTACAGAGAAGCAATCCGCAAGACTGTTCAGGTTCAGGGACGTCATAAGAAACAGTCAGGCGGTCACGGACAGTTCGGTGACGTTTGGATCCGCTTTGAGCCCACAGAAGAAGAAGGACTTGTATTCGAGTCAGAAGTTGTCGGCGGTTCAGTTCCGAAGAACTTCTTCCCCGCAGTTGAAAAGGGACTTCTCGAGTGCATGAAGAGAGGCGTTATGGCAGGTTATCCGATGGTTGGTCTTAAGGCTGTTCTTTACGACGGTTCTTACCATCCGGTTGACTCATCTGAAATGGCATTCAAGATGGCTGCAAGCATCGCGTTCAAGAACGGTGTTCCGCAGGCAAATCCGACAATCCTTGAGCCCGTTGGTACTCTTAAGGCTGTTATGCCTGAGGCATTCCTCGGCGACATCATGGGTGACGTTACAAAGCGTCGCGGTCGTGTTCTCGGTATGGGCGCTTCCGAAGAAGAGCCTAAGTATCAGGAGCTTGTTGCTGAAGTTCCGATGGCTGAAATGAACAACTTCTCAACAGTTCTTCGTTCAGTTACAGCAGGCAGAGGCTACTACACATTCGACTTCACACGTTATGAAGACGCTCCTGCTTCAGTTGCAGAAAAGGTTATCGCTGAAGCTAAGGTCGAAGACGACGAATAAAATACAAAATCAAACGGAGATGGCTTCGGTCATCTCCGTTTTTTGCATTCCTTTATTTACACTTGCATTAAAATTTAAAATATGATAAACTTGCTTTGATTTTGATTTATGGAGTGATTGAATGAGCGATATCAAAGATTACATTGATTACCCCGCAGATGTTAAAAAATACGATACTTCAAAGCTTCCCAAGAGACAGAATTTCTTTTTCACGTCTCTTTTATATATCGCATCCTGCCTCGCTGTTTTAACCGTAAAAAAAGGCAGTAAGGTTAAAAAAATCAATATGGAAGGTCTTGAACCGCCGTACCTGCTTCTTAGCAACCATATGCAGTTCATCGACTTCCCGATCAAATACAAGGCGACATTCCCGCACAGGGTTCATACAATCGCTACCCTTGAAGGTTATTACCACAAGCCTTGGGTTATGGAACAGATCGGCTCAATCTGCAAGAGAAAATTTACAACAGATATCAGTCTGGTTCGCTCGTGCGCTAAGGTACTTCGTGAATACAAAGACGTGCTGTGCATCTATCCTGAGGCGCGTTACTCACCTATCGGCACACAGTCGATAATTCCCGAGGTTATCGGTAAGCTCGCAAAAAAGAATGCGGTTCCCGTCGTTGTTATTCTTCACCACGGAAACTATCTTCGCGCTCCGTTCTGGGACTTCAGACGAAAGAAAAAAGTTCCGCTTTATGCAACAATGAAGCAGATTCTTACTGCTGAACAAGTTGACGAAATGAGCGTTGAAGAAATCAATGCCGTTATCCGCAAGGAAATGGAATATGACGAATACAAGTGGCAGAAGGACAACAATATCCGCATTACCGAAGATTTCCGCGCGGAGGGACTTCACAAGGTGCTTTACCAGTGTCCCCACTGTATGGCGGAATCAAAGATGAATTCCAAGGGAATACATCTTTTCTGCGAAGAGTGCGGAAAGAAATGGGAAATGACGGAGCTTGGCGAACTAAAGGCTCTCGACGGTGAAACGGAATTCCCGCACATTCCCGATTGGTTTGAGTGGGAAAGGGCAAACGTCCGCAAGGAAATCGAAAGCGGAAACTATTCTTTCGAGGACGATGTAAGGGTTTATACCCTCCCGGGTGCGCTCAAATATTACTATATGGGCGATGCAAAGGTAAGGCACAATACAGAAGAAGGTTTTGTGCTTGAAGGCAGCTACAACGGCGAGCCGTACAGAGTGCAGCGAACACCGAAAAGCCTTTACAGCCTGCACGTCGAGTACGACTACTGCCACATCGAACCGATCGACTGCTTTGATATTTCCACTCAGCACGACTCATTCTTCTGCTATCCGTCAAAGCAGAACGTAATAACCAAGCTTGCTTTCGCAGCGGAAGAAATGTATAAAATTCTTGAAGAACAAGCCCCTAAAAAGAAAAGAGAAAAACAATAAAATTGCACCGCAGTTTTAAACCTGCGGTGCGATTTTGTCTTTAATGTATTGTCCCGACAAATTCGGGTTTGTAGGGATCTTCAATGTTGCAGATATCAGGCCCCCTTGCCTAAAGGGGGCTGGCACGACGAAGTCGTGACTGGGGGATATTTTTACAAAAAACTATGAAAAATCAAGCTTTTCACGAAGTATCCCT
>JAGAKF010000078.1 GCA_017625835.1 Clostridia bacterium | reverse complement strand
CTTGCAGCAGCTAAGGCAGTAGCTCCTGATCTTGGCGTATCAGCTCAGGACGAAATCGATGCAGCAGCAGAAGCTCTTAACACAGCTCTTGATAACCTCAAGGCTAAGGAAGTTGTATCAAGCATCTCAACAATCAACTGGCAGGAGACAAATGCTGACCGCAACACCTATAGTATTTCAGTTGTTGGCAGAATGGCTATGATCCAGTTCATCGAAGAAGATGGCGGTACAAGAACATACGACAGATACAACAAGAACGTTACAATCGTTAGCTACAACGCAGCAGGCGAAGAAGTTAACTCACTCAGCCGTGACGTTGCTTATGAAATCTGGAGCATTTCAACAGTTCTCACAGGACCTCAGGTTAAGGCTCGTGCTAAGTACATTGAAGGTTCTTCATACAAGTGGGAAACAGAAACTTACAACTTCGAGCTTACTCGTGACGCTGGTGTTCGTGAAATCACACCTGCTGCTACATCAGGTAAGAAGGGCGCAGTTGCTACAACAGTAGTAGTTGGTCCTGCAGCACAGGGTGTAAGATTCGTAATGGACAACGGCACAACAACAACTTACTATGCTGACAAGGCAACTGTTCTTGAGAACGGTGACCTTCAGTTCGTAGGTAATGCTTGGGCAAACAACGAAGGCCTCAACACAATCGTTGTTATGGTTCGCGTTAACGGTGCTTGGGTTGAAGCTGGTACAGTAGAGTACACAGTTGAATAATCCTACTCTCTAAACTCTTAAGGGTTGCGTGGAAACACGCAACCCTTTTTCCTTTTGTTTTATTGTTAAAAAAGAAACCGTGAAGCCCGATCTGAGCTTCACGGTTTTGTTTGTTGTTGTGATTTTAATGAAGTATTATACTTCGATTTCTGCAGCGATTTCATCCATCTTTTTAACAACTGCGCTACGGCGTTCTGTAAGATCAGCGTACATTTCGTCACGCATCTTGTTGTCGATAGGATAGAAGAGCTTCGGGATAACGCCGAGACATCCTGTGATAACAGGAATTCCTGTTCCGAGAGCGAAGAGCCACCATTTAGCTTTGTCGCTCTGTGTACCGATTGTGGCGCCCTGAATGTATCCGACCTTTGCAAGAACAAAGTTTTTGAAAGAGTTCATAACAACGGCCTGAAGCTTATTAACAAGGCCTTTTGCAACGCCTGTCATAGCTTCAACACGGTATCCGTTTTTCCATTCACAATAGTCCATTGCCTCGTTACGCAGTTCGTCAGGAATTGTATGACGAACGCCGTAAACCATCATTTCGAAAACTTCTTCGACCGCCATCGTCGGGATCATAACACTTCGTTTCATAAAGTTCTTGTTGAACGAACCGAGTATGAAAACTACTAACCAGCACATATCTGTCCACAGGTCTTCAAATACCCAAAGTGTCTTTGAGGTAAACCTTCTTCTTAAAGGAGCAACCCAGGTGTAACTGAGGTTGAGGATCGGATATGCGGGAATACCGACGATTGTTTGCAAGGAAGCTGAACCCAAAACGTCAATGTAATAGTCCGAACGGCCTTGACCGATGGCGAAACCTGCAAGGAATTCCGATAAAGTTATGATGAGAAGCGGTTTGTTGTTGAAAATAGCTTTAAAGCCTTCTTTTATGCTTGGCTTTTCAACCGATTGCATAACACGTTCTTTTGAAACCGTGTAGAACCACACCGTCATTAATGCGGAAAGTATGCTTGTTGCAGCACCCATTCCGATGAAAAGATTCTGGAGCTTCCATTTGACCGTGTTTGTGTTGATAAGGTCAATGAAGATACCCATAACCCATTCAGGTATCTGTTCTCCCAAAAATCGTGAAAACAGCTTTGCGTTTGCAATAAGCCGCACGCGTTCTTCGGGGTTTGGCGTTATGGTTGATAGCAAACCAGTCTGCGAAATCGAAATAAATGTTCCTGCTGTTTCATTAATAACACTGAAAGCAAAGTAGAAAATCAACTTCGGCAGGTAGGTGGTTGATGTATTCGGGAAGAATATCGGCATAAACCAATAAAGCATACCGAACAAAGTAAGCGGCATTTTCATCCACAAAAGGAATGGTCTGAATTTACCCCATCTTGTTCTTGTGCGGTCAACCATCGCACTGATAAATGTGTCGTTGATTATGTCCCACGCGCCTGTAAACAGCGTTACAACACCCGTGATGTTGAAGTCGATACCAACTACGTCCCAGATGAATCTGTTCTGGTACTTACCGATAGAGAAACTGTCCGCAAAGTCCTGTGCTATGTATGCGGCCGTTTCCATGGATCCGACGTAACGCCTTCCGGTAGGTAGTTTACGGTGAGCATTTCCGTCTTCAGTCGTGCTTGGTTTCGGCTCACGTAATTTTGTTGACATATTCCGCCTCCTTTTTGATTATTGCACACTATAATTTTACTTTAAAAGTTAATAATAGTCAAGCATTGTGAAAGCTGAAAATCACGTTGAATTATAATACAAGTTGCATAAAAATTAGATTTAGATGTTGTCCTGCGGATAAGCGATTCCTGTGATTTTACGTATTTCATCCATCTGTTTTGTAATGTAGATAGTCTGTTCCGGAGTAACAATGGGACTTTTCTTCAACCCGAGAGCGACACATTCGCTGAAATGCGTGATCTGTTCTTCGAATCCGTTACCTGCATAAGGAACAGAAATTGCACGTGATTTACCGTCGTTGAAGTGCAGTTCAATCTCCTGCGGTGCATAGAATCTGCGAAGATGCGCAAATCCTTTTGTTCCGTAGATATAGCCTTCGTTCGGCTTGCGTAAGAGAATAGCACTCGACAGATCCGCAATAGCGCCGCTTTTATATTTAAGAAGAGCGCAGGTATGGCTATCTACCTCGTTGTAGAAAGATGATTGAGCACTGATTTCAACAACATCTTTGCCAAGATACCAGCTTGCAAAGTTAAGTCCGTATACTCCTACGTCAAGCAATGAACCGCCACCGTTTTCGGGATTGAAAACGTGATGATCCATTTCGTCTTCATCCATTGTATAGCAGAATTTTCCTTCGACGCCGAGTATATCTCCAAGCACACCGTTCTTAACAAGCTCAAGCATTTCGATTGTGCCGGGGACGAGCCTTGCCCACATAGCTTCCATAAGCATAACGCCGTTTTCTTCTGCACAACGGAACATTTCCTCCGCTTCACGCGAATTAACAGCCATTGGCTTTTCGCAAAGAACGTGTTTTTTATTGTTCATCATAAGGCAGGAGCATTCGATATGCCCTGAGTGTGGAACGGCTATGTAAGCGGCATCAATCACGTCTGAAGCAGCCATCTGTTCGTAACTCCCGAAGCGGAACGGAATGTTGAATTCGTCGCCGAATTTTTCTGCAGTTTCTTTTTTTCTCGAAGCGACGGCTGTAAGCTCAGCGTTTGCAACGTTCTTGATTGCTTCTGCAAAACGGTGAGCAATAGTTCCCGTTCCGACGATGCCAAAACGAATTTTGTTAGTTTTCATACCCAAACCTCACAGTTTAATATTTTGAAAAAGTCCCCGGAGAATATAAACCGAGGACTTCTGATTGTTATTTAAGATTAATTTCAATGCATTCGTAGCCGAGAAGCTTGTTGCTGACAGAGTCGGGCTGATGTCCGCCGACATAGAGCTTAAGCTCTCCGTCAGGAGTGATTCGTTCACCGTTTTCGTCAACGGCCTTGAGCCAGTAAGTATCAATATCAAATGTCACTGTTGCAGTTTCGCCCTTGTCGAGATCAGCCTTTGCAACACCGCAAAGCTGGAAGTGCGGTGTGTAGGTTCTGCTGTCTGTAAACTTCGCATAAACCTGAGCTTTTTCAATTCCTTTGAAATCGCCTGTGTTGGTGATGTCTACGCTGAGCTTTATGTTGTCTTCGTTCTTTTCTGTAACCGTCGCGTTACTGTAAGCAAAGCTTGTGTAGGAAAGACCGTAGCCGAACGGATAAAGAGCGTCACCGTCAATGTAACGGTATGTTTTGCCGCGCATATCATAATCAAGGAAGCTCGGAAGATCGTGTTTCTCGTCGTAGATTGTTATTGGCAATTTACCACAGGGGGAAACTTTGCCTGCAATAAGATTTGCAACGGCAAGACCGCCTGTTGAACCCGGATACCAGGCGTGAATGATTGCTTTTGCCTTGTTTCTTACTTTTTCTCCTACGTCGATTGAGCTACCGCACATAAGAACGACGATAACGTTTTCGCATTCGTCGCAGACAGCCTCTGCAAGCTTCTGCTGAGTTGCAGGAAGTGTAACGTATTTCTTGTCGCCGCAAGCTGTGTAGTCGTTGTCAAAGCCTGTGTCTTCGCCTTCAATCGAACAATCGAGACCGAGAGCAAGAACTGTAATATCCGCCTGAGCAGCAGCTGCAACACCGTCGCTGATGAGGTTACCGAATCCGCCCCAATCGTTTTCCTTTTCAAGGCAGTAGTTTGTGCCTTTTTCAACAGTAATGTGTGATTCCTTGAACACACGGCGCATACCGTCGGCAACAGTTATGTATTCTGATGCATATGCATTGTAGTTTCCTTCAAGCGCAGTTACGGACATTGAGTTAGGACCAACGACAGCAATTTTCTTCTGAATATTCTTATCAAGAGGAAGGAAGTTATCTTTATTATGAAGAAGAACGATACTTTCCTGAGCTGTCTTAAGGTTAAGCTCTCTGTGTTCCTTACAGTCGAGCTTGTCGTAGCTGATGTCCGAATACGGTCTTGTTTCTTCAAATTCACCGAGAAGGAAACGGATTGTATAAAGTCTTTCTGCTGCAGCGGTGATATCCTCTTCAGTTACAAGATCTTCTTCGTAAGCGTCGATAAGATACTGATAAATCTCACCGCAGTTGAGGTCACAGGTGTTCTTAAGAGAAACAGCGGCAGCCTCAGCCTTTGTATTTACGTACTTATGATGCTCGTAGATATCGTTGAGCGCGCCACAGTCGGAAACAATGTAACCGTCAAAGTTCCAGTTTTTACGAAGAACTTCCTTAAGGAGATAAGGATGAGCACAGCAGGGATGGCCGTTTGTACGGTTGTATGCGCCCATTACACCTGCAACGCCTGCTTTGACAGTCTTTTCGAAAGCAGGAAGATATGTTTCATACATATCGTGCATTGAAGCCTGAGCATCAAAACCGTGGCGGTCTTTTTCAGGTCCTGAGTGAACAGCATAGTGCTTTGAACAGGCAGTTGCTTTGTAAAATTCACCCTCGCCCTGGATACCCTTTACAAATGAAACACCTAGAACGGAAGTAAGGAATGGGTCTTCACCAAAAGTTTCCTGACCTCTGCCCCAACGGGGGTCACGGAAAATGTTGATATTCGGTGCCCAGAAAGTGATGCCCTTGAAAATATCAAAGTCGTTATATTTTACGTGCTGGTTATACTTGACACGGCCTTCTGTTGAAATTGCATCGGCAACTGTGTTAACAAGTTCTGGGTCGAAGGTTGCTGCCATAGCGATTGCGTGGGGGAAAACAGTGGCAGTTCCCGAACGGGCAACACCGTGTGAGCCTTCGTTCCACCAGTTGTAGGCCTTGATGCCGAGTCTTTCAATAGGTGCGGATGTATAAAGAAGCTGGGAGATTTTCTCCTCAACAGTCATCTTGGAAACGAGTTCTTTTGCTTTGATTTTTGCTTCGTTTTTTGTCATTATGATGCTCCTTTGCTTTTGCTTTTTTAGAGTTTAACATATCGTAACAAGTCTTTTCAATAGCTTTCAGCAATAAAGAATTATTTTATCTCCTGCTTGCAGTAAGAAATGAATTTGTGTGCAACGGGGGAAAGAGTATTCTTGGATTTGATCAGAATTCCGAGCTCACGGTACGAGTACGGCTCGATGGGTTTTGCTATAAACGAGCCTGAAATTCCTTCAAGCACAAGCTTCGGAAGAATGGAGAATCCGAGCCCGTGGCTGACCATTGATACAATCGTTGAGTCGTCAAGGGAAGTACGGCTTATAATCGGATTTACTCCGTTTTGCTTAAGTGCATTCATAACGTCGTAATCAAAGCCGTGTGACGGCATAAAAAAGATTTTATTGTCAAAAATAGAAACAGGTACTGTTTCGCCTTCAGTCTTGCAATCAGGCGGCAAAACAGCATATAAGGGATCATTTTTAAGGTGAATCCAGTCGCCGTGAAGAATATCTTGCTTACTTGTGAATCCGATATCAATTTCACTGTTGGACACAAGCGTGCATATTTCATCAAGGTTATTAACGCTGAGCTCGAAACGGACATCGGGGAAATCATTTTTAAAGTTGCTGATGATTGTCGGCAACCAATTATTCGTTATGCTCGCGTATGAAGCAACGCGGATGACTGTATCGTTGCTTTCAATCATACTTTTTATCGCTTTTTCAAGCTCAAGTCCCTGTTGAGTGAAAGAACGAATGAGGGGAAGAAGCTTGTTTCCGTCGTTGGTAAGGGTAACGCCGGACTTTGTTCTTTGCAGGAGAGTTATGCCGATTTCTTTTTCCAGTCGGTTCATCATATGTGTAAGTCCTGCCTGCGTGTAGCCGAGCTCATCGGCGGCCTTTGTAAGGCTTCCGTATTCGACAGATTTAAGTAAAGCAAAAAATTTTGAAGAGTCCATACCTGCCTCCAAACATTACATTTTGTAATACTTATATTATAATATGAAAATTTACATTTTTCAATATATATTTTATAATCTTACTATAGTTTTCTAAAAAAGAAAGGGGTTTTAATTTTGGGTACAGAACTTAAGAAAAAGTACGGCCTGCTTACAGCCATCTGTATGGTTGTCGGCATCGTTATCGGTAGCGGTGTTTTCTTCAAGGCGCAGAACGTACTTCAGTACACACAGGGTAACATGCCTCTCGGTATTCTCGCATGGGTTATCGGCGGTATCGTTATTGTTGTTTGTTCTTACAACTTCGCAACTCTTGCAAACAAATACGAAAAGGTTAACGGACTTGTTGACTATGCGGAAGCAACGCTCGGTCCGAAATACGCTTATATGCTCGGTTGGTTTACAACAACGATCTACTATCCGGGTATGACAAGTGTTCTCGCCTGGGTTTCAGCACGTTACACACTCGTATTGTTCGGATCAGATGACATTACAGGCGGTCTTTGCCTTGCTTTGTCTTGTTTCTATCTTTGCCTGAGTTATGCAATCAACGCACTTTCACCGATCATTGCAGGTAAATTCCAGGTTGGTTCAACAGCTGTTAAGCTTGTTCCGCTTATCATTATGGCTATCGTTGGTACAATCGTTGGTATTAAAAACGGTAACACAGCAGCAGCTTTCCAGACATGGGATCTTGTTGAGCAGACAGGTGTCGGCGCACCGTTGTTTGCAGCAGTTGTTGCAACAGCATTCGCATACGAAGGCTGGATCATCGCAACATCAATCAACGCAGAGCTTAAGAATTCAAAGAAAAATCTTCCGATCGCTCTTGTTGTCGGCTCACTCATCATTGTTGCAGTTTACATTCTTTATTACATCGGCCTTGCAGGTGGTGCAAAGATTGCTGACCTTAAGGACGGCGCAGGTGCTCCCACAGCTTTCCTTAACATCTTCGGACCTGTCGGAGGTACAGCTCTCAACGCAATGATCGTTGTTTCCTGCCTCGGTACACTTAACGGCCTTATGGTTGCAAGCACACGTAGCCTCTACGCTCTCTCAGCAAGAAATCAGGGCCCGAAAGTTAAGATGTTCAAGGAAGTAAGCGAAGAGACAAATATGCCCACAAACGCATCAGTTTTCGGACTTTTCGTTTGCGCAGCATGGCTTTTCTACTTCTACGCAGCAAACCTTTGGGGCAATCCTGAAACAGGCAAGCCTCTCTTCGGTCTTTTTAGCTTCGACTCTTCAGAGCTTCCGATTATCACAATCTACGCTCTTTATATTCCGATTTTTATTGCATTTATAGCTAAGCACGGCAAGGAAAGCATCTTCAAAAATGTTATCATGCCTCTCATTGGTGTAATTGCATCTGCATTTATGGTATTCGCTGCTGTTTATGCGCACGGTATCACACCGTATCTCAATGCAAAAGCAAACGGCGAATTCTCATTCCCGGTTCTCTTCTATCTCATCGTTTTCGCAGTTATTATGATTATCGGCGCATTCTTCTACAAGAAGGGCAACAAGGAAACAAAATAATTTTCAAAAAAGCACAAGAGCTGAGGTGAAAACCTCAGCTCTTTCTTTTTGGTCAAATTCCAAAATAGTTTTTTGCATTATTGAAGGAGATATCTTTGATAATATCTTCAAGCTCATCCGTGTAAGGATAAAGTCCGTTTTCAACCATATCGCCGATAAGTCCGCAGAGAATACGGCGGAAATATTCGTGACGGGGATATGAAAGGAAGCTTCGGGAATCCGTTACCATACCAACGAATTTTCCGAGCACACCGAGGTTGCCGAGCGTTCTCATCTGCTCGCGCATTCCGTCGATGTTGTCATTGAACCACCAGCCTGAACCAAACTGAATCTTTGACGGAGCTTTGCTTGACTGGAAGTTGCCGAGCATTGTACCGAGAACGTAGTTGTCCTTTGGATTAAGGCAGAAGAGAATCGTCTTCGGAAGATTGCCCTCAACCTCAAGTGAATCAAGCATTTTGGAAAGATCTTCCGCAATATTGCGGTCGCAGATTGAATCAAATCCTGTATCAGGGCCGATTTTTTTGAACATTGCGGTGTTGTTGTTTCTCATCGGACCGATGTGAATTTCACAACCCCAGCCCTTCTTCGCATATTCCTTTGCAAAGAAACGGAATAGTTCTGTCTTGTACTTGTCCTGTTCCTCAACCGTAAGAGTTTCATTGTTGAGTGCCTTTGCGAAGATTGCTTCAAGTTCTTCTTCGCTTGCTCTGTTATACGGTACGTAAAGGAAGCCGTGGTCGCTTGCCTTACATCCCATTTCCTCAAAGAAATCAATTCTTGTTTTAAGTACGGCTACAAGCTTTTTGTAGCTGTCGATTTTTTCTCCGCTTATTTTTTCAAGGTCAGCAAGCCAGGGAAGATAGGTGGAAAGCTCGATTCCGAGCGCCTTATCGGGGCGGAAAGCGGGAAGAACCTTGCACTTGAACGAAGAGTCTTCTGCGATTAATTTGTGATACTCGAGGCTGTCTGCCGCATCGTCTGTTGTGCATACGCAGGCAACGTTTGATTTTTCAATAAGCTGACGGGGTGTGAAACCACCGTCGGCAATTTTTTTGTTTGCCTTTTCCCAGATTTCATCGGCAGTTTTCTCGCTCAACGGCTCGTATATATCGAAATATCTCTGCAATTCGAGGTGTGTCCAATGGTAAAGAGGATTGCCGATGCAGTAAGGCATAGCCTTTGCCCAGGCCTTGAACTTTTCGTAGGAAGAAGCGTCGCCTGTGATATATTTCTCGTCGATTCCGCAACTTCTCATTGCGCGCCACTTGTAATGGTCACCGCTGAGCCAGAGCTCCGTAATATCAGCAGGCTGTTTGTTTTCATAAATTTCCTTTGGCGAAAGGTGACAGTGCCAGTCAAAAATGGGCATTGTTGCCGCGTGCTCGTGGTAGAGCTTTTTTGCCGTGTCATTAAAGAGCAGGAAATCTTTATCCATAAAAGCTTTCATAGTAAAATCTCCTTATTCCGGAATTATATCGTAAGAAAATGCGAATTCTTTTTCTTCGAATTTTCTCCAGGGTTCAAGGTTAGCATATTCCTGACAGTCTGCATGCATCTTGTAATCAAGTGAAACGATTGTTTCTTCAAGTGCAGTCAACTCGTCATCGTGAAGAGTTTCGTGAAGCTGAGCGTCATCGTAGTGGATAGCCTTGAAGCAGAAGCCCTCTGCGCTTGTGTCAGCAAATGAAAGTCCGTTTCCGTCAGCATCAATAACTTTTGCAGTCTTAGTCTTATAATGTGAACCGCATTCCTGAGGCTTGATATAATGCTCAAAGTTTTCGGTAGCCGTTGTGCTGTATTCAGAGATTCTTTGGCTGATGTAACGGTCGGAGTAAGTTTCAACAGGGCCGTAGCCGAGGTATGTTACATTTTCAAATCCCTCAGGCATAACGAGCTTGATTCCGAAACGGGGGAGTGCAGGTGCATTATATGTAACATTCGCTTTTACGCTGATATTGAGCTTGCCGTCTGCAGTAAATGTGTAAATTATGTCCGCACGGATTGCGGGAGGCATAGCAGCTGCTGCAAAAGCAGTTTTTGTTGTGATAACAACTTTCTCGTCCGATGCCTCGGTGATCTCGCTTGAATATGTCTTCTGCTTAACCTGCTCGTATCTTGCACGCTTCCATTCGTCAGCGAAACCGTTGCTGAGATGATAGCTTCTGTTTACATTGAACTCAATCGGCTGAGCAAGAAGCTCCTTGCCGTTATTGATCGAAGCAACCTTGCCTGTGATCTTATCAAATACAAACTTAGTCTTGCCGCAGTTTACTGTAATTGCTGTTCTGCTTTCGTCGAGGCTCAATGCATCGTTTGAAGATGTATTAACTTTGATTGCAGAATCCGAGAGAATAAACTGTACGTAACCGACCTCAAAGCCTTTTTCTGCCCAGGGTGTGTCGCTGTTCTGGAAGAAATGAATGTTGAGCGTTGTCAGCTCATCTTTCTGAATATCGTCGAAGAGCTTGTATTCAGCCTTTTCGCGGGCGCTGATTTCTGCTTTTTCAACAGTACCTTCTGAAACAACCTTACCGTTTTTCTCGATTGTCCACTTGAAGCCGAGGTCATCAAGAGCAGTGAAATAGCGCTTGTTCATAACGGTGATTGTTCCGTCTTTATACGTAACTTCGAACGGCTGATATGTGATCTTCATATCGTGGAAACCGGGGCGAAGTCTGCGGTCGGGATAAACAAGACCGTCAACGCAGTAAATCTTGTCGTTCGGAAGGTCGCCGAAGTCGCCGCCGTAACGGTATTTCGGATTCTCCTTTGTTCCGATATTAACCGCATGGTCGCAGTATTCCCAGATGCAACCGCCCATATAATTGTCATATTTTTCAAACTTACCCCAATGAAGAGGGATGTCTCCCGTGCTCCAGGCGGCAACATATTCGCAATAATAGAACGGCTTTTTATTTTTAAGATTCTTGAGGTACGATTCAAGATAATCAAGCGGAGCATACATACGGCTTTCTACGTCAGAAATGTCGCTGAAGTCCTTGCAGAGTCTTGACTGATATTCAAGATGCGCGTTCTCGTAATGGATAATCGCATCGGACTTTCTTGAGCGGATGTAGTTTGCCATCTGTCTGTGGTTTTCGCCGCAGCCCGATTCATTACCAAGTGACCACATAATGATACAGCCGTGGTTCTTGTCGCGTTCGAAAAGGCGCATTGCACGGTCAATATAAGCTTCTCTCCATTCGGGAGTGTCCGAAAGGAATGCCCAGTAGTCCCAGTACCAGTCGCCGTAGTTGTAACCCATACCGTGAGTTTCAATGTCGGCCTCGTCAATAACCATAAAGCCGAGCTTGTCGCAAAGCTCGAGGAAACGCGGATCATTGGGATAATGTGAAGTACGGATCGCGTTGACATTACCTTGCTTAAGGATATAAAGGTCACGTGTCATATGCTCCATATCGACTGCGTATCCCGTTTCGGGATTGCTGTCGTGACGGTTGATACCGCGGATTTTAACCTTCTTACCGTTAAAAAGGAAACAGGAATTCTTGATTTCAGCTTTTCTTACGGCAAGAGGGAAGTTGATCCATTCGTTACCGATGTTGAGAGTAAGGTTGTAAAGCTGAGGGTTCTCAGTGTTCCAAAGAACAGGTGAATCAACACCGATTGCAAACGAACCGTTTGCTGTACCGTCGGCAACCTTTTCTCCGTTCGGCGCAGTGAGTGCCCAGTTAATTGAAGCGTCTGCAGTGAGAGTGATGTCAACGTTTATGTCAACCTTCTCGAATTTATTTTCAAATGCGTAATCAATATAAATATCCTTAAGATAAACTTCGTCACGTTCAAGGATGTAAACATCACGGAAGATACCCGAAAGACGGAAAAAGTCCTGATCCTCAAGGTATGAACCGTCGCACCATTTAACAACGAGCAACTCAAATGTATTTTCTCCGCTGACGAGCTTGTCTGTAATCTCAAGTTCGCTTGTGTTATGGCTTACTTGGCTGTAGCCGACAAACTTACCGTTAACCCAGAGGTAGAAGCAGGGAGCAACGCCCTCAAAGTTAATGAAATACTTTTTGCCGTCAGCTTTTGTAAAGTTAAGCTTACGGCGGTAGAAACCGCAGGGGATAACGTCGGGAAGATGCGGCGGATCAACAGGATAGGGGTAGTCCTGGTTGATGTAGTTTGGTACATCGTAGCCTCCGTCAAGCTTCATCTGCCAGCAGAAGGGTACAGTCATATTGTCGGGACATACGACAGATGAAGAAAAGCCTTCAGCTTCAATATCAAGTTCCTCAACATTGTTAAAGAAAGCGAAATCCCATTCGCCGTTGAGAAGAGTTAAAAATGCAGAATTCTCACGGGGAAGTGCAGTTTTTTCGGCAGACTCAAACGGAACAAAGTATGCTCTCGGAGCTTCGCATCCGACGTGAAGATTTTCAAGCATTCTGTGAAATCTTTTAACCATAAAAACGCTCCTTTTCCAAGGTGGATTTAATAAATTTTAACATATATAAATCGTGATGTCGATAACAAAATCAAAACTTTTACGGTTCGGGAAATAGAATAATTTGACGAATATTTGTACAATTTTGCAAATGAAATTTATAATGATATAAAAGAAAACAATATTTCTCAAAACCCTTGAAATTTTCGCAGATATGTATTATAATAACCACTGCAAATTGCTAGTATGGCTCAGTTGGTAGAGCAGCGCATTCGTAATGCGCAGGTCGTCGGTTCGAGTCCGACTACTAGCTCCAGAAAGCTGTTCACGAAAGTGGACGGCTTTTTATTTTGCCTTTGTTTTGCAGAGATTCAAGTTTACAGTATAAATCCTGTTTAAAAGTGTAATAGTCTGATGATTATGCATTATACATAATAGAAGAAAGTAAAGCAACACTAAACATCGGTACTGTCTTATTTCAGTTGACTTTAATTATCCTTATTGGTATAATATATACGTATAGGTTTGTTTTAAAATCAATGACTTATCGAGAAGGAATTGTTATGAATATTCTTGTAGCTCTTGACTCGAATTACATACATCCTCTTTGCGTTATGTTTCATTCTCTGGCAAAAACGAATGCGGGTAACAGCTTTGATATCTACGTTGCTTACTCGTCACTGACCGAGGATGACTTTGCGCAGATGGAAAAAGCACTCGGCACTCTTGATGCGAAAATCCACAGAGTGCTTATTGACGATGAAATTTTTTCGGGTGCTCCCGTTCTCAGCAGGTTAAGTAAGGCGACTTATTACCGTCTCCTGATCAGTGATATTATTCCAGAAAGCGTTGATAGATTGCTTTATCTTGACCCTGATATTGTAATTAACGGTGATCTTACTCAGATGTACAATATGAACCTCAACGGTTGTGTGCTGGCAGGCGGAACTCACCTTTACGGTATTATAGAAATGGGCAATCTTGCACGTTTGCTCGTATTCCCGGACAAAAAACACCACTATATCAATGCAGGTGTTCTTCTGATTGATCTTGCAAAGTGGCGAAAAACTGTTACGCTCAGTCAGATTCTTAAGTTTATTCAGAAAAACATCAAGTTCCTGCTTCTTGCGGATCAGGATGTAATAAACGCAATGTTTGCGGATAAGATTATGCAAATTGATGAACGTATTTATAACCTTGATGAGAAAACGTATAAGCATTATAAAAAGAAGTTATTCAAAAAGCAGGAAATGAATCTTGATTGGGTTCGCAGGAATACGGTTATTATTCATTACAACGGAAAGCATAAGCCATGGAATGAACCCGATTATAAAGGGGAACTCGGAGAATTTTATGAAAAATATAAAAACTTCTGATAACGATGTTGATTACAAGCGTAAAGTTCAGCTTTTTCAGCGTATAGGTGCTGTTTGTGCAAGCCTTGTGATAGCAGGTGTTTTCCTGTATTTTTATCTTCGTTACGGTAAACAGCTTTATGAAATTTTCGGTGATGCAGAAAGTCTTAAGGTTTTTCTTTCGCAGTTCAGAGGATTTGATAAGTGGGTTTTCGTTGCGATCAGAGCTTTCCAGACGGTAATCAAAATTATCCCTGCCGAACCGCTTGAAATCGGTTCAGGTGCTCTTTACGGCACATGGGAGGGAATGTTCCTTTGCCTTCTCGGAACGATGATCGGTTCGTTTGTGATAATCGCCCTTACACGTGCTTTCGGCAGAAAACTTGTCGGCGCATTTATCCCGATCGAAAAAATTGAATCGCTTCGTTTTCTTCAGAACAAGAAAAAAGTTTATCTTTCTCTGTTTTTTATTTACCTTATTCCCGGTACGCCGAAGGATGTTCTGACTTACGCGGCAGGCCTTACGGGACTTAATATGAAAAAGTTTCTGCTTATTACAGGCATCGCGCGAATCCCGTCGATTATCACTTCCACCTGGTGCGGTCAGGAGATAATCAATAAAAACTACACTCTCGCAATTATTATCTTTGCGGCAACAGGAATTCTGAGTATAGTCTGTTCCGTAATTTACAACAAATATTCATCAAAAAAAGAGGCAAAAGAAAAAATCGCAGATAATAAAAACAACAGTAAAGCCGAGGGCGGTGAATGAAATGACCGTTGCACTTGAAAACAAAAAAACTGACAAGCTCAGTTATCTTGCACCTGCAACATTTCTTTTTGCAGGTCTTATGCCGGAATATGTTGCACCGTTTTTTACGGGAATTGGTTTTATTCTGGTTCTTAAAAACAGAATAAAGAATTCGGTCAGACCGAAATTCGGCGACCTTGGCATCAGTATTCTCGTTTATATGGCGTGGATGGTTGTTGCGTCGTTATGGACTTCTTCGGTTATTTCCTCGTTGGCGAGCATCGGGCTCTGGTCTCTTATGTTTGCAGGTTACTATTTCTTTACGGAAACGGTCAGAACGCAGGAAGACGTTGAAAGGCTGTTTTATTGCGGTGCCTGGTGCGCAGGAATTGCGGGAGCAATCGGTATCGGTCAGATGGTGCTTTATCACATTTCGGTTGATGTCAGCCGTTATTTCAATCCGTTCTGGAGATTTATTGATTTCGGTGTGGAAAAGCTTGTAGTATTTCTTCCCGAATTCATAACCTCGAAGATGGGCTCAACGACATTCCATTCCTTTGCAACACGAGCTTGCGGAACTTATTCAAATCCGCTGTTTTTCTCGACGGCAGAGGTTATGCTCTTCCCATTTGCGGCGCATACCTTCCTTTGTTCCGACAATCTGAAGCGAAAGATCATCGGCCTTGCCTGCTTTATGCTGAGCCTTGGTGGAGTTGCCTGTTCTTATTCAAGAGGTCCGTACCTTTACGCTTGCGCGGTTTTTGCTGTTCTTCTTTTCTACGGCGGTAAAAAACTTCTAACTCTTCTTGCTATCGGCGGAGTTACGGCAGGCGGAATACTTGTTGTTTTCAATGGCACGGTCAAGCGTATTCTTTCCCTTCTTAACGATAAGGATATTTCTGTTAATACAAGAAAAGGTCTTTATACCGCAATTCTTGATATGATAAAAGATAAACCGATTTTCGGATACGGCACCGGTTTTGACAATGTGCGTCAGATGCTTCACAATACATATGGGATCAAGCAGCCGCACGCGCATAATATTTTCCTTGAAGCGTGGGTTGAGCACGGTATTGTCGGCCCTGTTCTTTTGCTCGGTATCTTTATTGTATTTGCGATCAATGTAATAAAGCTTATACGAATGGGCAAAAAGGAAAGAGAAATCGGCGTAACGCTTTTTGCATCTGTTTCGGGATTTTTGCTCTGCGGTATGACGGACTGTCTTTTCTACGGCCTGAAACCCTTGCAGTATTTTATGATGGTTCTCGGACTTTCGCAGGCAGTGTTTGCGATTTATCTTAAAAAGAAAACTAAATAAAAATCAACACCGCAGATTTTCTGCGGTGTATTTTTTACAGATATTTTCCGATAAATTCGTTTACCTTGTTTTCGTAGGTTTCGCTGTCGATCATATACGAAATTCCGTGCGCTGCATTTTTTATAATCAGCTTTTCCTTATGTTCGCTTGCGCAAGCATCGTAAAGCTCGTGAACCATAAAGCAGGGGACAAAATCGTCAGCACTGCCGTGAATAAAGAGCATGGGGATTTTTGCATTTTTAATTGCATCAATGGGGTTTACATCTTTAAAATCAAATCCGAGAACAGCGCGGTTGATGCCGTTGAGGATGCCGAGCACAGGAGCTTTCAGCTTGCCGATACCATTGAGGTTGTGCGAAATCTCGTTCCACATTGAAGTATATCCGCAGTCCGCAATCGTAAAGCGTACGTTTTCGGGCAGCTTCTCGTTTCCTGTCATAAGCATTGCCGTTGCACTTCCCATTGAAATGCCGTAGATAATAATACGGATATTTTTGCCGTAAACATCGTTGAGGTATTCGAGCCATTTCAGGCAGTTGCGATGCTCGTAATGACCGAAGGTTATGTATGTGCCGTCGCTTTCTCCTGCCGCCTGATGGTCAACAAGAAAAACATTGTAGCCCTTGTCGTGGAAGAATTTTGCGCTGTAACGGAATTCTGTTTTACCTTCACCGCGGTAGCCGTGAATACAGAAAACGTAAACGTCGGACGGCTCGTCAGCCTTGAGGAGGTAACCGCGAAGTCTTTCTCCGCGTTCGCTTAAAAGCTCGTGTCTTTCAAGCTCCTGCGCGAAAAACCACTCTTTTCTCTCGTCGGGCTTGCTGTCGTCAAATTCAATTGCACCTTCGCCCGGCTTGTCAAAAAGCTTGCCCAGATACGGAGTAAGCTTGGCTTTGTTGCTCATAAGCTCCATAAAAGCAATGTACCCTGCGGCGCCGAGCACTGCGGAAGCGCCCATTACCGTGCCGATTGCAAATTTAACGCCCTTTTTCATACAAAAGCCTCCTGACTGTATTAATGGCTGAGATATTTAAACAAGTGTATCATTTAGCAAAAATCTTGTCAATTATATGCATAAAAATACCGTCCCGAATTTTGTTGCGGAACGGTTGTTTTTTTATTTCAATGAATCAACGTAGTCGCAAGCTGCGAGAGCTGCAACTGCGCCGTCAGCGGCTGCTGTCGCAACCTGACGGATTTTCTTTGTACGGCAGTCGCCCGCAACAAAGATTCCGTTTGCGCCTGCAACGCAGGATTCGTCAGCGCTTGCATATCCTCTTTCGTCAAGAGTGATTACGTTTGCAAAAGCTTCGTTCTGGGGGATAAGACCGATCGCGATGAAAAGTCCGTCAACGCTGAGATGAGAAACGCTTGAATCAGCAGTCTTGGTAAGCTCGACACCGTCAAGCTCTGTTTCACCCGTGAAAGCTGTTACCCTTGTGCCTGTGATAACCTCAATGTTTTCCTTTTCATAAACCTGCTCAGCAAGTTTCTTTTCGCCAGTGAGGAAATCAAGATCCTGGATAACATATACTTTCTCTGCAAGGTCAGAGAGGAGGATTGCCTCCTGAAGTGCTGAGTTTCCGCCGCCGACAACACCAACTGTCTTTCCCTTGTAGAAAGCACCGTCACACACTGCACAGAAGGAAATTCCTTCGCCGACGTACTTGTGTTCATTCTCAAGACCCAGCATTCTGTGCTTTGCACCAGTCGAAATGATTACGGCCTTACCTTCAAATTCACCTGAATCTGTAACAACTGTTTTAACGTCGCCGTCTTTGATGCTGAGAGCTTCGCAAAGTTCAACGTCTGCGCCCTGTTCAAGCACCTGTTCAACGAGCTTGTCGGCAAACTCATTGCCTGTAAGCTGAATAAAACCGGGGATATTTTCAACTTTCGGGGAGAACGTAATCTGTCCGCCGAATGTTGCTTTCTCTATTACGAGAACGCTCTTGTTCGCCCTGCGAGCATACAGGGCGGCGGTAAGCCCCGCAGGGCCACCGCCGATAACTATAATATCATACATAATAATATTATCCCTTATCAATAATTTTTACGCATTGAGGAATTTCTTGATATCAGAAACGCCTGCGTACTTTTCTACAACGCCGTCTTTGATAACTACAAGTGTCGGAGCCTGCTTAACGCCAAGCTGTGTTGCGAGCTCTGCATTGTCCTCTGCAAGAAGCTTCTCATAGGGGAAGCCTGCCTTATCAAGGAAAGTGCAAGCAATCTTACAGTTCGGGCAGGTTGCTGTTGCGAAAAGAAGGTTACGGTTTTCGGGTGCGGGAGCAGCCTCTTCAACCGGTGCAGCAGCTTCTGCTGCGGGAGCAGATCTTTTGAGTGTTGATCTGCTGATATCGTAAACCTTACGGTCCTTGTATTCCTGAGTCTTACCGTCGTTCCAGTTCTTAACGGGACGGTAGTAGCCTGTGATACGGCTGTAAACTTCAGCTTCTTCTCCGCACTCGGGGCAGGTAAATGCTTCACCTGCGATGTAACCGTGGTTCTTACATACTGAGTATGTCGGAGAGATTGAGTAGTACGGAAGTCTGTAGTTCTCAGCAATCTTTCTTACGAGGCTTGCGCACGACTGCCAGTCAGGAAGCTTTTCGCCAAGGAATGCGTGGAAAACAGTACCTGATGTGTAGAGTGTGTGGAGCTCGTCCTGCATATCGAGAGCTGTGAAGATATCCTCTGTATAGCCAACGGGAAGATGTGAGCTGTTTGTGTAGTAAGGTGTCTGATTCTTCTCACAACCTGCTGTGATGATGTCAGGATAGTACTTAAGGTCGTGCTTTGCAAGACGGAAAGCGGTTGACTCAGCAGGAGTAGCTTCGAGGTTGTAAAGGTCGCCGTACTGAACCTGATAGTCAGAAAGTCTTTCTCTCATATGGTTGAGAACGTCCTTAGCAAACTGCTGTGTCTTTTCTGTTGTCATATCAGCTCTGAGCCACTTTGCGTTAAGACCAACTTCGTTCATACCGACAAGACCGATTGTTGAGAAGTGGTTGTCGAATGTACCGAGGTATCTCTTTGTGTACGGATAAAGACCTGAATCGAGAAGCTTTGTGATAACTGTACGCTTAACTTTGAGTGAACGAGCGGAAATATCCATCATTCTGTCAAGACGAGCGTAGAAATCAGCCTCATCCTTTGCAAGGTAAGCAATTCTCGGAAGGTTGATTGTAACAACACCGACTGAACCTGTTGATTCGCCGCTACCGAAGAAACCGCCTGACTTCTTGCGAAGCTCACGAAGGTCAAGACGAAGACGGCAGCACATTGAACGTACATCGCTGGGCTCCATATCGGAGTTGATGTAGTTTGAGAAGTACGGAGTACCGTATTTTGCTGTCATTTCGAAGAGAAGCTTGTTGTTCTCTGTCTCTGACCAGTCGAAGTCGCGTGTAATTGAATAAGTAGGAATAGGATACTGGAAGCCGCGTCCGTTAGCGTCACCTTCAACCATAATTTCGATGAAGGCCTTGTTAACCATATCCATTTCTTTCTTACAGTCTTTGTACTTGAAGTCCATTTCCTTACCGCCAACGATTGCGTTGAGCTCTGCAAGGTCATTGGGAACTGTCCAGTCAAGAGTGATGTTTGTGAACGGTGACTGTGTACCCCAACGTGACGGAGTGTTAACACCGTAGATGAATGACTGGATGCACTGCTTAACCTCTTTGTATGAAAGGTTATCTACCTTAACAAATGGAGCAAGATATGTGTCAAATGATGAGAAAGCCTGAGCGCCTGCCCACTCGTTCTGCATAATGCCGAGGAAGTTTACCATCTGGTTGCAGAGAGTTGAAAGGTGAGCTGCGGGAGCAGATGTGATCTTTCCGGGAACACCGCCGAGACCTTCCTGAATAAGCTGCTTGAGTGACCAACCTGCACAGTAACCTGTAAGCATGGAAAGGTCGTGAATGTGAATATCAGCGTTTCTGTGAGCATTGCCGATTTCATCGTCATAGATTTCTGAAAGCCAGTAGTTAGCTGTAACAGCACCTGAGTTTGAAAGAATCAAACCGCCGACTGAATAAGTAACTGTTGAGTTTTCCTTAACACGCCAGTCGTTGATCTTAAGGTAATTGTCAATAATTGCCTTGTAGTCAACCATTGTTGCGTTGATGTTACGGATTTTTTCTCTCTGGCGACGGTAGATGATGTATGCCTTAGCAACGTCATCGTAGCCTGCCTTGATGAGAACAGATTCAACGCTGTCCTGAATGTTTTCAACAGTGATCTGGCCGTCCTTGATTTTGGGCTCAAACTCTGCTGTGACCTTCAATGCGATTAAGTCGATGATATCGGGATGCGAGTACTTTTCGCATGCTTCAAATGCCTGGGAGATTGCTGTGCTGATTTTTGAGATGTCAAATGCTACGGTTTTGCCGTCTCTTTTAAGTACAGTATACATAGTTTTCTCCTTTACCTATATTTTGTTTCGTTTTTTCGAGAGCGACACGATTATAGCATAGATATTGTAACCGTGTCAACAGTCAAACACAAGATATTGTTAAATTTGTGCTATTTTACACCCCTGAGTACTGTATTCGGTACAATTTCTTGTGCTTTTGTGCAAATTTCCACCATTTCTTGTGGTATGTAAGCACTCATACCACTACCTATAAGGTTTCCTGAATCAACAAATCCCTGCAAAAAGTATCTTTTTGCGTCGGAGATCCAGCTTGCGATATTGAGGATATCTTCCTGCGTATGGAATTCTCTGACAACTGTTGTGCGGAATTCGTAGTCAACTGCACCGCTCAGAAGAAATTCAACGCTTTCTTCAACTTTTGAGAGGTCGTAGTCGGAAAGCCCGATTGTTTCGGCATACTTTTCCTTGGAGTTCTTTATGTCCATTGCAACGTAATCAACAAGACCTTTTTCAACGAGCTCTCTGAGCTTCTGCGGATAGCTTCCGTTTGTGTCCAGCTTGACTGGTAATCCCGTTGCTTTGATTTTTTGGAGGAATTCAGCAATATCCTTCTGAAGAAGCGGTTCACCGCCGGTAATGCAGACTCCGTCAATAATACCTTTCCTTTTATAAAGGTATGATATTATCTCTTCTTCGTCAAAAACGTTTTCGTCGTCAATCTCGGTCACAAGAAGCGCATTGTGGCAGAACGGACACCTGAAATTGCATCCGCCCGTAAAAACAGTACAGGCTACTTTACCGGGATAGTCGAGCATTGTCATTTTCTGAAAACCGCAGATTTTCATAAAAATTCTCCTTTGTCAATTCGCGTGCTTAATATTATAGCAGAAGCAACGGTTGTTGACTATTGGTATCTTGTTCGAAAAAAAGCATCTTTTTCTAAAAATTTTCTATACCATAAAAATAATAACCAAAAATTTCGGATTTATTTTGGCACCGTTCGTCATCCGTCAAAGTTGACAGCGTTTTTCGGATATGTTAACATTAAATGGAATATAAGTGTTTTTACACTTAAAAGGATCGTAAAGGAGCGATTTTAATGAAACGAATTTTATCAGTTTTACTCACAGTTGCAATGATGATCGGTATTGCGGTACCGGCTCTTGCTGCTGACACATGCACTTGCGGTGAAACACCGTCGGTTTACGTTGCGGCTCTCGGCAGCGGCTACGTAATGCTTGATGAAGGAACAGAGAATGAAAGAGTTCTCTTCAGACCTGAAACAGGGGATATCCTTGAGATTCTTCTTCCTGTTGTTCCTGCTGCGGCAGAACTTATCGCAACAAAGAATTATGACAAATTCGGCGATGTTCTTATCGGTTGTGTTAACGAAGCTTTCGGTATGCTTGCGCTTGACGGCAACGGCAATTCTCACCCGAGAGTAACAAGCGAAGAGTTCCACCCCGACACAGCAGAACACGGCGGCGACCATTCATATTATTTCGGATATGACTTCCGTATGGATCCTGTTGAAACTGCACAGAAGCTTCACGCATACTTGGAAGAAGTTGAAGAGCTTACAGGCCATAAGAACGTTCAGATCCGTGCATCAAGCATGGGCGGTGTTGTTATGATGTCTTATATCCGTCTCTACGGTACAAAGAATATCGAAACTATCATTTTCCAGAACTGTCCGCTTCTCGGAACAGCTGTTGCAGGTGAACTTTTCAACGGCAAGTTTGAAATTAACAAGGACGCACTCGTACGCTATGCTGAGTGTGCTCTTCCTGCAATCGAAATCGATTTTGTAAGCGGTCTTCTCTATGCACTTTGTGAGGCTCTTGATGCGGCAGGTGTGTTTGAAGCTCTTCTCGGTATGGTTGACGGCCTTATCGTAAACCTTAAGGACAGAGTTTTTGACGAGTGCCTTATTCCGATTTTCGGCACACTTCCCGGAATCTGGAGCTTCGTTCCTGATGAATATTACGAAAGCGGCAAGGAGTTTATGAAGCTTGATCCTGCAACACAGGCAGGCCTTATTGCTAAGCTTGACTTCTACCACTACGAAGTTCAGGGTAAGGCTGAACAGCTTCTCCGCGGAGCTCAGGCTGTCGGCACAAACATCTACATTGTTGCAGGCTACAATATGCAGAGAACGCCTCTCGTTTCAGCATATATGGAAACTTCTGACGGTACTGTTGATACAAAGTATGCTTCTTGCGGAGCAACTTGCGCACCGATCGGTTCACAGCTTCCCGAGGATTACACTCAGGCTCGTTTCAACGATATCAACTATATCTCACCCGACAGAATGATCGACGCTTCAACTTGTATGCTTCCCGAATGCACATGGTTCGTAAAGGATATGCTTCATTCAACAACACACGACGGCCACGGCGTATTCTATGACAAGCTCTTTGCAAGCGAAGAACAGCTTACAGTTTTTGATATGGAAGAGTATCCGCAGTTTATGCAGAACGATACTATCAATCAGACTTTCGTTCCTGTTGCTGAGATTTCAAATCCCGTTGAGGATGCATTCAATATGATGCAGACAATTCCGAGCTTCCTCAATTTTGTGAAGCTTGTTGTTGCTGTTCTCGAAACAGTTACAGCTTTCCTCTTCAAAAATCTTGTTCCCACTATATAATCCCTGCGAAACAGAGAGGATTCTGAAATGAAAGATAAAAAGCAGGTGTTCAGCTTCTTGCCGAACATCATCTCAATGTTACTTATTATACTGTTGCTCTATAAAAGAGCTAATATGTTTGCAGTTGTGAACGTAGCTTTTATGTGCATCTGCACGGTGCTTGTGATTCTCAGCTTTATAATCAGCAAGAAGCCGTCAAAAAATGTTCTCGCTGCTTATGCAACATCAGGCTTTGCTGTAACCATGTATTACACGGTATACGGTGCCGATGCAGGCTTCGGCGCTTTTTCAAACTGCCTTGCAGGCTGGAAATCTGCCGAACACGCACTTTTTGCAGGTGCTGGAAACCTCGGTCTGCGTTTCCTCGGCAATATTCTTCTGATTCTTCCGAGTGCAGTTATCTGTGCGTTACTCTTTGTTCTGGCGGTTAAGACGCTTAAAAAAGTTAAGCTGCAGAAAGCTCTTACGGCCGTACTTAGTGTAGTTTTCGTATTGACAACGGTTCTCTATCTTCTTACGATGAACCTTCGTTCACAGCCCAATGTTGAAAGACTTTGGGAAGGTCACGACGACTACCTTAAGAAGGTTGATAAAGCAACGACTGACAATCCGAACGTCCTTTTCATTCTTATGGACGACCTCGGTTACGGCGACGTTTCGCTCAACGGTGCAATCTATGACACTCCGAACATCGACAGAATCGGTGAAGAGGGCGTGAATTTAGAAAACTTCTATTCCTGTTATTCAGTTTGCTCACCTGCACGTTTCGGTCTTCTTACGGGACGCTATCCGTTCAGAGGACACGCAGATAATGTTATCTATCCGACAATCAGCTCAACAACGGAGTTTGCAACAACACGTCTCTTCAACTCTTTTGAAATGGGTGCAAACTGTGACGGTATGCTCGGTGACGAAATCACGATTGCGGAAGTTTTCCAGAATGCAGGATACAACACAGGTGCATTCGGTAAATGGCACCTTGGCGATTATGGCGAATATCTTCCGACAAATCAGGGCTTTGATTATTTCTACGGCAGTCACCATGTTAACGATATGACTCCTTTCTACCACGTTAAGGAAGAGGCAGGGGAGTACGAAATCGTTCACGGTTATGACGAGCTTGAGGATCAGAGCAACGCTACCAAGTGGATCCACGAAGAAATTACACAGTGGGTGACGGATACCGTTACAAATTCGGACGAACCGTTCTTTGCTTATTATGCTTCTCCGTGGCCTCACGGTCCCGTCTATGCAGGCGATGACTTCGACGGTACAACGGGTATGGGTACATACGTTGACTGTGTGACGGAGTTTGACTATTATCTCGGCGAGCTTTTTGCAACGCTCGAAGAGCTTGGAGTAATGGACGATACAATTATCGTCTTCACTTCCGATAACGGTCCTGCGCTTGAGGGCTCTGTTAACGAACTTCGCGGCGGTAAGTACCTTGCTTACGAGGGCGGACAGAAAGTTCCGTTTATGATCCGTTGGGGCAATAACGACGGTCTCTGGGATGCAGGAACAACCCTTGAACAGAGTGCTGTGCTTGTTGACCTCTTCCCGACGCTTATTGACCTTTGCTCCGTAACAGGCAACGGCGGACAGAAGAATTATCTTCCGACGGACAGACAGATTGACGGTGTTTCGATGCTTCCGCTTCTCTCAGAGGATAAGGTTATCCACACTCCGGAAGTGCCGATTCTTCATATGAAGCGCGAAAAAATCAAAGCAATTCAGTACACTGTACCCACGGCAGATGTTCTCGCAAAGGAAAGCTACAAGAATTATGACCATGCCGTGCTGAAGGATAACGAAAACGTTACTTTCAAATATTTCAAAAACATCCAGAACGACAACTCTGCTTTCTTTGACAAGTACCGTAAAAACTGGCTTCATATCCTTACGGATGACGTCGGTGAAAACTACAACAGAACAACGGTTTATCCTGAAATTGCAGACGAAATGAATGCGAAGATGGACGAGGTTACAGCCTCATTCAAAGAAAACCGCAGAGGAATCAACTACGATTATTACAATAAATAAGAGGTAAGCCATGCCACCGTTATCAATAATGATTAAACCTGCATCAAGCTTGTGCAATATGAGATGCAGATACTGCTTCTACCACGATGTTACCGAACAGCGAGACGTCAAGTCCTTCGGTATCATGACTGAGGAAACGGCAGAAAATCTTATTACAAAAGCCTTGTCTTTTGCAAACGGTGAAAGCGTGGCTTTTGCCTTTCAAGGCGGAGAACCACTGATTGCCGGGCTTGATTACTTCAGGGATTTTGTAAACCTTGTTAAAAAACACAACGTTCTTTCAAGTCAGATTTATTTTTCCCTGCAGACGAACGGAACGCTTGTTACCGAAGAATGGGCAAGGTTTTTTAAAGAAAACGGTTTTCTTATCGGACTCAGCCTGGACGGCAACTTCGATAACAACCGTTTCCGCGTGGACGACAAAGGAAACAATACTTTTTATAAGATACTGGGCGCGGCACAGCTTTTTCAGAATGTTGGAGTTGATTTCAATATCCTCACCGTGCTGACGGGAAACTGTGCCGAGAATATCGACGAAATTTACAGCTTTTTCAGGTCAAAGGGATTTAAATTCCTGCAGTTCATTCCGTGTCTCCGACCGTTTGGCGACAAGAGCGAAAGCGAACTCTATATGACCAACGACCAGTATGCCGACTTCCTTATAAAGTGCTTCAACTACTTTGTGAAGGACTATGTAAGAGGGGAGTATACGAGCATAAGGTATTTTGACAATCTTGTGCATCTTTATGTCGGCAACCGACCTGAACAGTGCGGAGTGTGCGGACACTGTACGCATCAGTTTGTCGTTGAGGGCAACGGCAACGTCTATCCCTGCGACTTCTACTGTACGGACGAGTGGCTTCTCGGAAACGTGAATGAAGAAAACTTTGCAAATCTTGCAAACTGCGAAAAGGCGAAAAATTTCATTCTCGAAAGCCTGAAAGTTGACGAAAAATGCAAGGCATGTAAGTTTTATCCGATCTGTCGGAGCGGCGGATGCAAGCGCAACCGTGCCGACCGAGATTACTGCGAAGCGTACAAGAAATTTTTCTCGTCGTGTCTTCCGCTTTTCAGAGTATTTATAAATGAAAGACGAACCTGACACAGCGTCAGATTCTTTTTGTTATAATATTTCTGATTTTTTGGTTGATTTTTCAAAAAATTATGTTACTATATAATCTCAAAAACATTTAAAACATAACCAATACAGGGAGGTTTTAAAAATGAAATTCAAAAAGAGCAATGCGTCAATTTACTTTCCGGGCAAAGAAAGCCTTGAAGGTGTAACCGATATGTGTATTGCTGCGCATCAGGACGACATCGAAATTATGGCTTACGGCCCGATTTCTGAGTGCTATAACAGCAAGTCTCGCAATTTCTGCGGTGTTGTTATGACTGACGGTGCAGGCAGCCCGCGTGCAGGCGAGTACAGCAACTACACAAACGAGCAGATGAAAGAAGTAAGAATTCAGGAGCAGAACGATGCCGCAAAAAGAGGTAAGTACACTGCAATCGTTCAGCTTGGCTATGCTTCTTCAGAAATCAAGGACGGTGCAAACAAAGACACTGTTGACGAAATTTATGACCTTCTTTGTCAGGTTAAGCCTGAAAGGCTTTATACACATAACCTCGCGGATAAGCACGAAACACACGTTGCAGTTGTTCTTCGTGTAATCGAAGCTGTCCGCCGTATGCCTGAGGACATCCGTCCGAAAGAGGTAATTGCCCTTGAAGTTTGGCGTAACCTTGACTGGCTTCCCGACAGCGAGAAGGTATGTGTTGATACTTCTAAATACCCACGTCTTGCAAGAGACCTTATCACAGTCTACCGTTCACAGGTTGTAGGCGGAAAGAGCTACGACAAGGCAGCAATCGGAAGACGTTGTGCAAATGCAACTTTCTTTGAGTCGCACAACACGGACGAAGCATCAAGCCAGAGCTTTGGCCTTGACCTCACACCGCTTGTAAACGGTGAGGCTTCTCCTGTCGATTACATCACAAGTTACATTGAAAAATTCAAATCTGAAGTAGAAAACACAATAGTGAGGCTTACAAAATGATTAACTTTGGTACAGGCGGCTGGAGAGCCGTAATCGGTAACGATTTTATTTACGATAACATTGCACGAGTGGCAGCAGGTGTTGTTGCACTCGCCCAAAAAGAAGGTAAGACAGATAAACCCATAGTTGTCGGCTACGACCGCCGTTTCCTTTCTCAGGGTGCGGCAAAGTGGGTTGCACAGGTAATTGCAGGCGGCGGAATTGACGTATGGTTTATGCCCCGTTCAACTCCGACTCCGTTGGTTATGCATATTGTAAAGGACAGTGAGCTTTACTACGGAATCGAAATCACTGCAAGCCATAACCCTGCAAACTACAACGGCATCAAGCTCATTGTTGAGGAGGGCCGTGACGCTCCCCTTGAAACAACACAGGAGCTCGAACAGCTTATTGCAGAAGTTAAGGAAATCAAAGAGATTGATATGGATGAAGGAATCGAAAACGGAAGCATCGTTTACCTCCGCAATCCGTTCAATAAGTTCCTTGACGATATCATCGGGCTTCTTGATATGGAAGCGCTCCGTGAACGCGGACTTCGTGTTCTTTTCGATACAATGCACGGCTCGGGCGCATACCCGTTGCAGGTAATTTTCCATACTGCACGTTGCACGATTGACACAATGAACCTCAATAAAGATGCATGGTTCGGCGGCATGATGCCTGCTCCGAGCGAGAATACACTCGGTCTCCTCCGTGACGGTGTTATCCGCGGAAACTACGACCTCGGTATCGCGATGGACGGCGACGGTGACCGCCTTGGTATTATAGACCACAGCGGAAGATACATAGATGCAAACGAGATCCTTTGCCTTCTTTACTACTACCTTGTAAAATACAAGGGTTGGAAAGGTCCTGTTGTCCGCAACCTCGCAACAACACATATGCTTGATAAAATTGCTGAATCTTTCGGAGAGAAATGCTACGAAGTACCCGTCGGATTCAAATATATTTCTTCGAAAATTGACGAAGTTGACGCTGTTCTCGGTGGCGAATCATCAGGCGGTCTTACAGTAAGAGGACATATCCACGGTAAGGACTCCGTTTATGCGGCTTCCCTTATGGCAGAAATGATAAGCGTCGCCGGCAAGTCTCCGTCAGATATGATGGATGAGCTCACCGAACAGTTCGGAAAGTTCGTAATGGTAGAGGATAATCTTCGCTTTGAACCTGAATATAAGGCTACCGTCAACGATATTCTTATGGTTAAAAAGCTTCTTCCTGATTTCGGAAAGAAAGTTATCCGTGTGAATTATGAAGACGGCTGTAAGGTTTACTTTGAAGATGACAGCTTTGTTATCTGTCGTTTCTCAGGCACAGAGCCGTTGCTCAGAATTTTTGCTGAGAGCTCGGACAAAGAAGTTGCAAAGTCGTATATTTCAGCATTCAGAGATTTCTTGAATATTTAATTTTAAGCAGGGGTTTTATACCCCTGCTTTTCTTGACAACACAATATTGCTGTGATAAGATTTAACTGTAATATTGTATTAAAAAGGAGCTGTCAAAAATGAGAGATTTAACAAAATATCAGGGCGTCATTCCTGCTTTTTATGCTTGCTATGACGACAACGGAGACATAAGCGCAGAGCGTACTGCAAACTTTGCAAAGTACCTTCTTGAAAAAGGTGTGAAGGGCCTTTATGTCTGCGGTTCATCAGGTGAATGTATTTATCAGAGTAAAGAAGAAAGAAAAATTACTCTCGAAAGCGTTATGAAGGCAGTCGGCGGAAAGATGACTATTATCGCTCACGTTGCCTGCAACAATACAAGAGATTCAATGGAGCTTGCTGCTCACGCTGAAAGCCTCGGCGTTGATGCAATCGCTGCAATTCCTCCGATTTATTTCCGTCTTCCCGAAGATTCAATCGCGAAGTATTGGAACGATATTTCATCTGCAGCTCCGAATACTGATTTTGTTATTTATAATATTCCTCAGCTTGCGGGTGTTGCTCTTACAATGCCTCTTTTCAAAAAGATGCTTGAAAACCCCCGTGTAATCGGTGTTAAGAATTCATCAATGCCTGTTCAGGATATCCAGATGTTCAAGATGGAAGGCGGGGACGACTGCATCATCTTCAACGGTCCGGACGAGCAGTTTATTTCCGGCAGAATCATCGGCGCAGGCGGCGGAATCGGCGGCACTTACGCTGTAATGCCTGAACTCTTCCTCAAGGCTGATGAACTTATCAAGGAAGGCAAAATCACAGAAGCCTGCGAGATTCAGCACGCAATCGATAAAATTATTTACGCTATGTGTGCTTGTAAGTGCAATATGTATGCTGCAGCAAAGCAGATTCTTAAAGAAAAGGGAGTAGAGTGCGGTTCAGTCCGTCCTCCTCTTGCTGAGATTACAGAAGAGGGTATAGAGCTTGCACACAACGTCAAGGTTATGATTGACGAAGCAATTGCAAAATACGTTGGTTGAGGTGCAGTATGAACAGAGAGTATTTGATTGAAACTCAGAAATGGGTTAAGGAAGAGCTTGAACGTTGTGTAAACTTCTGGCTCGAAAACGGTATGGACGAAGTTAACGGCGGTGTTTACACCTGCCTTGACAGAACAGGCAAGATTTACTCAACAGATAAAAGCGTATGGATGCAGGGCAGATGCGGTTGGATTTTTGCATACCTTTGCAAAGTTTACGGTGTAAAGGATGAATGGCTCAAGGCTTCAAAATCCTGCCTTGACTTTATGGAAAACTACTGTATCAATAAGGATGCAGGCAGAAGAATGTATTTCACGGTTACCGCTGACGGCAAACCGCTTCGTCAGAGAAGATACTGCTTCTCCGAAGGCTTCTATTGCATTGCAAATGCTGAATATTACGGCGTAACAGGCGACAAAGAGCATCTTGAAAGAGCAAGACAGGCTTATGACCTTATTTACCACCTTAACCACGGCGGTGCTGACCCGACAGGTATGGGACCGAAGACGATTCCTGAAACAAGAACAGGCAGAGCTTTGGCAGATCCGATGATTTTCCTCAATACTACTGCAATTATGCGTCGTGTTGACCCCGAAAACGCTGCAAAGTACGACAAATACAGTGCAGAATGTGTGCACGACATTTTCGCATATCATCATAAACCCGAGCTCAAGTGTACGCTTGAAAGCGTTGGAGTTAACGGTGAATTCTGCTCCGATTATACCGCAGGCAGAGTCGTTAACCCGGGTCACGACATTGAGTGCGCGTGGTTTATTATGGAAGAAGCTAACCGTATCGGTGACAAGGAGCTTTACAAAAAAGCAGAAGAAGTTTACCGCTTTGCAATCGAAGGCGGCTGGGATAATGAATTCGGCGGACTTCTCTATTTCCGCGACTGTCTCGGCAATCCTCCCGAAGCTTACGAGCACGATATGAAGCTCTGGTGGCCGCATAACGAAATTCTTATCGCTTCAATGATGGCATACCGCGATACGGAAGATGAGTATTATATGGATTGGTTTAAGAAGACCCTTGCTTACTGTCAGGAAGTTTTCTCTGATCCCGCTTACGGCGAATGGTACGGTTATCTTCGCCGCGACGGTAAGCCGACTGAGCCTGCTTGCAAGGGCAGTACTTTCAAAGGACCGTTCCACCTCCCGAGAATGCTCATTATGCTTGACACGATGATAAGCGAAATCCTCGCAAAATAAATAATGAATTTAAAGAACAAGAAACAGCTTTGCCTGCTTCTTGTTCTTTTTCTTTTTTGTGTTTCTAACATTCTGAATACGCCAAATTCGGGGTTGTCGGGATGATTTAATGAAAGTCTATAAATTCTGTCGGCGGCAGCAAGCCACCGCCCTACGCTGTTTATTCAACTCATCACGTAGGGGACGGGTTTCCCGTCCCGTCAGATACGGTGCAGTTTTGCGGGAGGCGAAACGCCTCCCCTACAGGCACTATCAAAGTCGAGGTGTTATATTTTAGCGTCGCAGACCCTTAATGTTTGCAACGCAAACGCATCATTCGCGTAGCGAACATCATTCATCATATCCGCACAGCGGATGCATCATTGCAAAGGCATCGCCTTTGCTCAACAAACCCGAATTTGTCAGAGTGTTTTGCTGATTTAAGGCTTAACCGATAAAATAAAAATTATTCCTATCAACATATAAATTTTAACAATGCTATTGTCTTTTTCGGCAAATTGGTATATCATAATAGTTGTAAAATTTCTCCACAAAACAGGGGGTAATATTATGAAAAACAGTTTATTTTCCAAGTTAACGGCAGTGCTCGTTGCTCTTTCGCTTGTATTCCTCGTTGGCATACCTGCGTTTGCAGCACCCGATGCAGACGTTATGACTGATTGCAAGGGCAACTGTGACCAGTGTCCGTCACTCGTTATTCCTGGTATCTTCCAGTCGGAAGTATTCATGTATGACGAAAACGGTGAGATTGCAGTCAATGCAGACGGAGAACAGTATTCAGGTCCGTTTTATCTTGAATCAACAGCCGAAATTCTTGAGATTGCTCTGAGCAAGGCTCTTGTTCCGCTTATTATGTCTCTTGTGCTTCAGCGTGACGTTGCTGATTTGCTCGCAACAAATCTCGGCGACGGTATCGGCGAAATCATTATGAAGAACATCAAGTGTGACGAAAACGGTAAGGTTATCAAGGATGTCCGTGCAACTAAGTACAATACAAGTGTTGCATACCTTTCTGACCACGACAGAGAACACATCCTCGACGCTGTTCCTCTTCAGAAGTACATCGACATCGCAGGAGCAGATCATCTCTACTTCTTCTCGTTCTTCTCACTCGGCAATATGATTGACACAGTAGAAGAGCTTTATGATTACATCCAGCTTATCAAGAAGCAGACAGGCCACGACAAGATCAACATTGTTCCGATCAGCCAGGGCGGTTCACTTGCAAACCTTCTTCTACAGATGTATAAGGACAAGGGCAGAGACATTTCTGAAGATATCAACAGAATCGTCTACGTTGTTCCTGCAAAGAACGGATCAAGCATAGTTGGTGAAATCCTTGAGTACGGTCTTATCGATGATGACGAGGCTCTTTACAACTATATGATTCCGCGTCTTATGGGCTATTCATGGAGCAGCTATCTTATCAACTTTGCAATAAGACTTTTCCCGAAAGAAGTTCTCAACAGTGTTCTTGATTCAGCTGTTGATGGTCTTATCAACGGCGGTCTTAAAAACAGCACACTTATCTGGGGTCTTTGCCCGCAGGAGAATTATCCCGGTGCGGCAGAAAAGTACCTCAGCGACGAAAGCATGAAGGAAATCAAGCGTCAGACGGATATCTTCTACAAAGCTCAGTGCAATGCTGACCAGAATATCCTTGATGCAATCGATTCAGGCGTTAAGGTGTTTGATATCTGCGGATACAACTATTCACTCTATGCTCTCGTTGATTGCTGGGATGACGTGAATGCAGACGGCGTTATTCAGCTTGAATCAACATCAATGGGCGCTGTAAGCTACGGTGTTGACGTTGAACTTCCCGAGGGTTACGTTACTGAAGACCCCAACTGCACAAACCCCGACCATAACCATATTGATCCTCACAACATTGTTGACGCACGCGCAGGTCTTCTTCCTGACCATACTTTCTATTTCTACAACCAGAACCACGAAAGAACAGGTGGTAACGACGTTGTAATGCAACTTGCAGTTGAACTTCTTACTAATGAAGAGTTCGAGGATGTTTATTCATATCCCGACAGATTCCCTCAGTTCAACACAGCAAGAGATACAAAGCATATTATTAACGATGTCAACAGAGCTAAGGCTATGGATAAGTCTTCGCTTGATCCAGTTGTTGCAGAGGAGTTTGAAACAGCGATTGCTCAGTTGGAAGCTGTTCTTGCAAACACAGTTGTTGACGCTGAAGCTCTTGAAGTTGCAAAGCTTAACTTCTATGTAGCACGCGCACACGCTGAGGGAACAGAGTACGAACCCGAGCAGGAAGAGTATCCTATTCTTACAAAGATTATGAAGACAGCAAACGACCTTGTTTATAAATACTACGGTCCGCGCGGTTGGTTTGATATAATGATCTGACTATAAATATTAAAAGAGGCGGTTGAAAAACCTGCCTCTTTTTTTGAAAATTTTTCCGAAAAACTGCTTGACAAAACTTAAAAATCGCGTTATTATATCTGTGGTTAGCAGGAGCTAACCGTAATTTCGTGTCGCCGAGTTAGCCTAGGCTAACTTGTTGATTGTTCAATATGGAGGTCTTTGTATGAAAACACTCAAAGATGTCAAAGTCGGCAAAAAGGCCACAGTAGTCAAGGTTCACGGTACAGGTGCTCTTAAGCGCAGAATTATGGATATGGGAATCACCAAGGGTGTGGAGATTTATGTCCGTAAAGTTGCTCCTCTGGGGGACCCGATTGAGATGAATCTTCGCGGCTACGAGCTTTCGTTGAGAAAGGCCGACGCTGAAATGGTTGAGGTTGAATAAAACAGCAAAGGGGAACAAACCCTGTTAATTTTTACATTGTCGAGGGTGACGATAATAATCCTAACCTGCCCGAAAGCAAGTCTTTTCAGTGCTTTTCGGCGTTTCGGATTTGAAAGGCGTCAGCCTGTCAGCATCCTCAACATCCAAAAATCATCTGAAAATCCTCAGCTTTCGGGTCGAAGATTTTTTATCGAGAAGATTTTTGGCAGTTCAAGGCAAAAACACAGCCAATCCTTGCGGATTGGCGAGTATTTTAACAAAGAAATGGCGGAAATCCTCCGATAAAAAACACGGTTCGGATTATTACCGTCACCCTAGCGTGAACTAACCAAAGGAGAATAATTATGTCAATTAAAATTGCTCTTGCCGGCAACCCTAACTCCGGTAAGACGACGTTGTTCAATGCCCTGACAGGATCCAACCAGTATGTCGGTAACTGGCCGGGTGTTACAGTTGAACACAAGGAAGGTACATACAAAAAAGAAAAAGATGTAGTAATTACAGACCTTCCGGGTATTTATTCGCTTTCGCCCTACACTCTTGAAGAGGTTGTTGCAAGAGATTACCTTATAGGCGAGAGGCCGGATGCAATCCTTAATATTGTTGACGGAACAAACATTGAAAGAAACCTTTACCTTACAACCCAGCTTATGGAACTCGGTATCCCCGTTGTCATCGCAATCAATATGATGGATATCGTCCGTAAGAACGGTGATAAGATAAATATCGAAGTTCTTTCGAAAAAGCTTAACTGTCCTGTTGTTGAAATTTCAGCTCTTAAGGGCGAGGGCGTTCAGGAAGCTGCGGATGCTGCAGTAGCATTGGCAAAGGCTAAAAAACAGGTGCACGACCATATTTCTCATATTTTCTCAGGTGCAGTTGAACACGCGATCGCTCATATTGAAGAAGCTGCGGTTCACAATATGCCCGAGGAACAGCAGAGATGGTATGCGGTCAAGATTTTTGAACGTGACGAAAAGGTTCTTTCTCAGCTGAATCTTGATAAGAAAACTCTTGAGCATATCGAATTCGATATCAAAGACGTTGAAGAAGAAATGGATGACGATGCAGAAAGCATTATTATCAACGACAGATACGTTTACATAGAAAAGCTTATGCAGGGATGCTGCAAGAAAAAGCACGCAGGCAGACTCACTGTTTCGGATAAGATAGACAGAATCGTTACAAACCGAATTCTTGCTATTCCGATTTTTGTGCTGATTATGTGGCTTGTTTACACAATTTCAATCGGCACAATCGGCGACTGGACAGTAGGCTTTATGAACGACACACTTTTCGGAGAAACGATTGTTCCTGCTGTTACAACAGGCCTTGAGTCAATCGGTTGCGCACCGTGGCTTGTAAGCCTTGTTGCTGACGGTGCAGTCGGCGGTGTGGGTGCCGTGCTCGGTTTCGTTCCGCAGATGTTGATTCTCTTCCTCCTTCTTTCGCTTCTTGAGGACTGCGGATATATGTCCAGAGTTGCCTTCATTATGGACCGTCTTTTCCGTAAATTCGGTCTTTCAGGTAAGAGCTTTATCCCAATGCTTGTTTCCTCAGGATGCGGTGTTCCGGGCGTTATGGCAAGCCGTACTATCGACCAGGACCGTGAGCGCAAGATGACAATTATGACAACCTGCTTCATTCCTTGCGGTGCGAAAATGCCGATCGTCGGACTTATTGCCTCAGCTCTTTTCGGAAACAGTCCGCTTATTGCTACTCTTGCGTACTTTGTAGGTGTAGCAGCAGTTGTTGTTTCAGGTATCATACTTAAGAAAACAAAGATGTTTGCAGGTGAGGCGTCACCGTTCGTTATGGAGCTTCCTGCTTATCACGCTCCTCTCCCGTCAAACATTTTACGCACAACGTGGGAACGTGGATGGTCGTTCATCAAACGTGCAGGTACAGTTATACTTGCTGCAAGTATCATCATCTGGGTTCTTAACAGTCTCTCTTTCGAGGACGGTTTCCACTATATTACAGAAGAAAATTCAGGCGCATCAATCCTTGAAATTCTTGGCGGAGCTATTGCTGTAATCTTCGAGCCCCTCGGCTTCGGCACATGGCAGGCTGCTGTTGCAACAATTCTCGGTCTTGTAGCAAAGGAAGAGGTTGTCGGTGTGTTCGGTTCTCTTTCTTCAATGGCAGACGCAGACCTTGCGTTCGAGCTTGTTGAAGGCGCTGACTCATCGAGACTTGCACTTATCGGTTACGAAATCTTCGGCGGTAGCAAGCTTGCAGGTTTCTCGTTTATGGTGTTCAACCTTCTTTGCGCTCCGTGCTTTGCAGCAATGGGTGCAATCAGACGTGAAATGAACAATGCAAAGTGGACAATCGGCGCAATTTCATATATGTGCGCAGTTGCATATTCTGCATCGCTTATCATCTACCAGTTCGGTTCATGGTTCAGCGGAACAGGCAGTGTGATCGGCACAGCAGTTGCTGCAGTTGTTCTTGTGTTTATTTTGTATATGCTTTTCAGAAAGAATAAGTACGAAAATAAACCCTCAAAAATTAAGACAAAATAATTCGGAGGTGTTCTTATGAATGTGCCTACATTGGTAGTTTTGTTGATTGTTGTAGCAGTGTTCGTAGGGATTATCGCTAAAACAGTCATTGATAAAAAGAAAGGCAAGAGTTCCTGTTCCTGCGGATGCTCGTGTTCAGGATGTTCAATGAACGGAGCTTGCCACCAATCCAAATAACTAAAAAGCAAGGTGAGAAAATCACCTTGCTTTTGCTTTTATACTATTGTTTTAAAATTCTCGCGTATTTCGGTTGTATCGCCTGTTGTAAGGTAGTAGCTGTATTCAAACGGAGTGTAGCTCTGGAGCGCCATAGATCTTATCACAGCGATGTATGATGTTGTGCCGTCAACTGAGGGATCCGGGTTTGAAGTAGTTTCACGGTTGAACACACCTGAAAGGAAGGTTGTTTCGCCGGGAACATAAACGCCGATACCGAAGCTGTCATCAAACTCTCCGATAAAGCCTGCCCAGTTTTCAGACGAAACGAAATTCGGATAACCTGCATCGGGCCAGAAAATCAGGTCGGGTTCAATAGAAATTGTGTCGTTTGTCCAAGGTTGATTTCCACCGTAATAAACAAATCTGTTGAACGGCTCAATGCAATAAAAAGCAGGAATTTCCTGATGACGCGGATTTGTAACATAACCGGAAAAATCAACAAATCTGCAGGAAACACGAACAAGATTTTCTTCAATAACGTAATTAGCTTCCATATACGACGGTGTTATACATTCCTTGGGTTTAGCCCAGTCAAGCGGCTGACACTTGATATAAATAGAATTATCATCATAACGTACATCGACAATCTTGCTGTTTTCGTTGAATTGGTTTCCGCCCTGAACGGGGTTGTAATCCCACACGTTACCCATATATTCGCCGTTTTCATAGCCCTGTCCGCTGAAAGAACCGTAATAGGATTGTTGTACAAGTCTTCCTGTATCAGCTCTGTTAATGAGGTTTACGTTTGAATTGATAACCTCTGAATCATAACGTTTACCTGCATTTGAATCGACGAAAATCCGTCCGTCGATTTCAACCGCTTCTACGTTTGAGTTGAGGTCTTCCATATAGCTCAGAGCACCGCCCCAGAGGAGGTTTACGCCGATTTTATAAGTATCGGTCTGAATAAAAATATCTTCATCGGGGATTTCGCGGTTATAAATCGAAATTCCGTTGATTTTAATTTTCGCTGTTTCCTTATCAAGCGGTTCGAAAGAAACGGAGCATATCGCGTTCGCTTTTGTACCGCTGAGCATATTGTCGATAAACGAGTAAAAAGTTTTATTTTCGCCCGGTTCAAGGAAAAAGTTTTCACTCTTTTCAACGATACCGCAACGGTAGGTGAGTGTACCTTTGATATAAGCATCCGTACTGTAAGCAATGCCGTAGTAGTTGTACCAGCCGTGAGTGATATCTTCGAAGTTTATTGTTTTTTTGCTGTCAAGGACAAGATAGTTTTCGTTAAAAGAAACTTCAGTATCAAAGTACATATCTTGAGATTCTCCGTTCAGAATTACACTTTCGGAAGTGAAGTCGCCGCCGACAAGTTCAAAATTGGCATCATTCAGCGAGGGGATGAAGCTGAAAGGATAAGTGAAAAATCCGAAGATGAAGGACAGGATAATACTCAGTATTTTTTTAGCCGTAATCAAAAACATATAATCACCTCATTTGTTTTTAACATACTACCATATTTTCCTTTTCAAAGCAAATAAAAATCAGTTTTCTATTGTATTAATTTTGTTTTTTTGATATTATAATTCCAAAAGGAAGGTGTTGTTTATGTTCCAGTTTATAGCAGTAACAAAAAGCTTTCTCTCCGTTCTTCTTACAGTGCTGAATTTCTTCAGTCTGGGAATCTTCGGTAATTTTACGGCAGAGACAAAGCCTCTTAATGACGATTGCAAGGTGAATTTTGCCGTAATTTCTGATATTCATATGACAGAAGAAACAGCGAGAGCGGATATGCTTCGTTTCGGTCTTCAGGATATGCAGGAATTTGAAAGCCCGCTTGATCTTCTTATCTGTTCAGGCGACCTTACAGACCACGGTGAGCCCGAGGAATGGGCAAATCTTGCAAGCGCTTTTGCAGATTACACTCCCGCAACGAACATCATTCTTGCGCAGGGTAATCACGATACCTGGACAAGTGATGACGATTATGCTCTTTCAAGAGAGCTTTTTATCGACTACAATGAAAAAATTGCAGGACGTGAAATTGACGAGGTTTACTATTCAACAAAGGTAAACGGTTATACATTCATCGTTCTCGGCAGTGAGTCTGATCATACATATGCAACAGTCAGCGATGAGCAGGTTGCATGGCTTGCAGCAGAAATGGAAAAGGCTTCGCAGGACGGACTTCCGATTTTCGTTATCAATCACTGGCCGATCAATGAAAGCCACGGCCTTCCCGAAACCTGGGGTGATGATGAGCCTATGCCCGATGACGGCGGTATCGGCGACAAGTCCGAAGAAGTAGAAGCTATTCTTAAGTCTTACGACAATGTTTTCTATATTACAGGCCACATTCACAGCGGTTTTGTAAACGACTCACAGACTGATGTTTACGGATACACAAGTGTTGAGTCCGACGGTTCATTCCATAGCATAAATCTTCCGCAGTATATGTACCTTACAATCAGAGGAAGAATTGCAAACGGTACAGGCTTTGTTTTCGAAGTATACGAGGATAAGGTTGAAATCCGCGCAAGAAGCTTCTCCGCAGGCGTATGGTATACAGATTATGACTGGTCATTTGAATTAGTATAAACGAATAAGAGAACGGCTGTTGCACTGAGCAACAGCCGTTTTTTTAATGTTCTTCTTTATATTTTTCTGCCTGCAAATTGAACATATATGCGTACTTTCCGTTTTTCGCCATAAGCTCTTCGTGAGATCCGCTTTCAACGATTTCTCCGTTTTCAAGCATATAAATCACGTCTGCCATAACCGTTGTTGAAAGACGGTGGGAAATGAAAATAACCGTCTTGTTTTCAGCTGCACGTGACATCGCTTCGTTAAGCGAATACTCCGAAACGGGATCAAGGTTGGCGCTCGGCTCGTCAAGAATTGCAAACGGACAGTCTTTGTAGAAAGCTCGTGCAACAGCAACCTTCTGAGCCTCACCGCCCGAAAGCGAAACACCTTCGTCGTCGAATTCGCGAAGCAGGATAGAATCAACTCCGTTGTCAAGCTGCTTCGTGAAACTGCTTTCCTTAAGAGCGTGAAGTACCTTCTCCTTGTCAGGATTTTCGCTCATCGCGACGTTTTCGCCAAGCGTTGCGCCGAAAAGAGAGAAGTCCTGGAAAACCGCGGCAAAGTTATCGTGATAAGAACGCAGCTTCCAATCTTTTATGTTCTGTCCGTCAACGGTAATCTTGCCTTCCGTAACGTCGTAAAGACGGAGAATCAGGTTTGTAAGAGTGGTTTTTCCTGCACCGTTGTAGCCGACCAGAGCAATTTTCTGACAGGGCTTGATTTCAAGATTGATGTTTTTGAGTGTGGGTTTATCACAACCGGGGTATGTGAAAGAAACGTTTTCAAGTTTGATAGGAACGGGCTTGTCGAACTTTTTGATGATGTTGCCGTCCTTGATCTTTTCTTCGGCGGACATAAACTTTTTGTATTTTTCAACGTAAAGTCCGTTTTCTCTGACGCTCAGCGCAAACCAGCTTGTCATTGCAAAAACGCTGTTGCTGACGGAGCTTACGCCGTTAAATGTCGCGGCAAAACTGCCGAGTCCGATTTCTTTCGTAACGATTGCTTTGTATCCCATATAAAGGGTAACGCCGAGGCAGATGAGCAATGTCATCGGCAGGCTTTCCTGGCTGAAGTAGAGAATCCACTGCTTTTTCAGGAAAGGTGAAATTGTGAAAATACGGTCAACTATGTTTTTGTTGTAACGTCTTTCGATCATTTCACCTGCAGGGTTGAGACGAAGCTCCTTTGCATAATCCTGCAAGTAGAATACTCGGGAGAAATAAAGATTCTTTCGGTCAAGAGGTGTCATTACCTTTTTCTTTTCAACGTTGACCTTTGCGATCAACCTGCCGACAGGTACCATTATTCCGACACAGAGTGCGATGAAAATAAAGCACACAGGGTCGATAGTGACGATAACTGCGGTTATGGAAATAATCGAAACGGTATGCGTTACGAAATCCTGCGACGTCGAAAGAATACTGTTTACGCGGTCGCTCATCGTGTTCATCGCGAGAACGAAATCATTGTAAAATTCAGGATCGTCGTAAGCCTGAAAGTCCATTTTAGCTGCTTTCTCGTAAATCATCGAGTAAAGCTTGTAGTAAAGCTTTTCGGCCTGCTGAGGACGGTATACCTCGTAGAACAGCGTGTTACCGAGATTACCAAGGACAACAACCACCGCAAAGATGATGCAGGCAACAGCGATTCTGTAAAGGTCTACACCTGAAGTTACAACGTCAATTATGTATTTGAGCAAAACGACGTTGGAAAGAATCCACGGGAGGTTTGAAAGAACGTCGAAAAACATCAACGAGAAGAGAAGGCCGGGTGAGTTTTTCATAACGAATTTCAACATAAAAAGATAATTTTTAAAGCTGTGTGCCTTTTCATCTTTTTTATTCTTCTTCATCGTCGTCACCCTCCTCTCTGTATCCCGAAGCCTGCAAAGTAAACATCTCGCAGTATTCACCGCCGAGGTTCATGAGCTCTTCGTGAGTACCGCTTTCAGTTAACTTACCGCCTGAGAAAACAAGGATATTGTCGCTTCTTGTTGCGCTTGAAAGACGGTGTGAAATGTATATAACCGTCTTGTCCTTTGTGCCTTCCATAAGGCTGTCGTACATTTTTGTTTCTGCAACAGGGTCGAGCGCGGATGAAGGTTCGTCAAGTATCGCAACGTCAAAATTCTTTGCAAACATTCTTGCAATTGTAACCTTCTGACTTTCACCGCCTGAAAGAAGCGCACCGTCTTCAACGAATTCACGTGTAAGAATTGTGTTTTCTTTTTCGTCAAGAGTAAGAATTTTTTCGTAAACTCCGCTCTGACGAAGTGCCTTCTGTGCAAGGGAAATGTTGTTTTCGTCAACTTCCTGAATGAGAACATTTTCCGCAACGGTCATTGCAAATATTCTGTAATCCTGGAAAACGCTTGCAAATCTTTCACGGTATTTGAGAAGATCGTACTCCTTGATGTTGACTCCGTTGTAAAGGATTTCGCCCTCATCAACGTCATAAAGTCTCATCATAAGCTTGGAAAGAGTTGTCTTGCCAGCACCGTTATGTCCAACAACGGCAATGCTTTCACCTTTGTTTATTTTAAAAGAAACGTCTGTAAGCGTGTTTCTCTTGTTTCCGATGTAACAGAAGGAAACGTTTCTGAATTCGAGGCTCTCAAATTCGCCCGGCTCAAGCGTGCCACCTTGAATTTTTGGTTCATATGCAAGGAATTCTCTCAGATTCTGCACCCAAAGGCAGTGTTTCTGCTGCATCGTGAAGTAGTGGGCGAGCTGATTAAGCTTGTTTCTGCAGTTGGTGATTGCAGAAATAAGAACCGAAAACTGTGAAATCGGAATATCCTGACGGACAATGAGACGAAAGCAACCGTATCCGAAGCCGCCTGCAATCGGAATAACTTCACCGAAAAAGTCGCTGAACATTTCGAGAACAGCGATTCTCCAACCGTATTTTTTGATAAGCTTGATGTTGGTGTCAATCGCTTCCTTGAAACGCCGGTTAACAACCTTGAAGATGCTTGTTGTCTTGATTTCTTTTGCAAAGTCCTTAAGAAGAACTGTTCTTTTTGTATAGTCCTTCTGTCTTTCAAAAGGTGTCATTGCTTTTTCTTTTGCAAATTCCACGCCGTTTCGTTTAATGCGGAAGTACATAACGATAACGGGGCAGAGGATTACAAGAAGCAGGATCGGATCAAGCTGGTAAAGATAAATCGCAAGCGAAATTATGCTTATAATTGAACCGACAGTCCATGCCGAACCCTCAATAATACGCTTGTAAGCTCCTTTTTCAACGACCCACGTTGCGCGGTTGTAGTTGTCAAAGAAATCGGGATTCTCGTAACAAGCGAGCTCAACCTGCTGTGCTTTTTCAAAAATAAGTCTGTTTATATAACCTTCGTACTTAATTTCATATCTTTCACGTACCGGGTGGAAGACGACGTATCCGAAAAGGTCAACGGCAAGCTTGCCGAGGATAATCAGACCGATTTTGATAACAAATTCGCGGAAAGTTCCGTTACCTTCGATAATCGCGAGTGCCGTCTGCAGAAACATAACGTTGAAAACAACTGCGTAGTACACGTTTTCGCTGATATACGCAAGGTAAATCAGGATCGTTGCAATCGGCGCACTCTTGAAGCTGCACTTTAACATAAAGGCAGTGTTTCTGAAAATATGAGCTTTTGCCTTGAAGTCTACTGCTCTCACGTGTCAGCCTCCTTTATAAAATAAAATTTGAATTAAAAAATCTTGTCGTAACCGTTTGCCCAGAGTTCAACGAGCTTTCTGTCCCATCTTCTCGGAATTGCGAGGCAGGTTGCCGTAACGAGAGAAATCTTGTTGCCTGCGTTCATTACCTTTTTCAGGAAGTCGATGTCCGCACAAGCCTGCTTTGCTTTGTTGAGAAGATCGTTTATGTCGAAGAAATCAATAAGGTCATAGAAGCTGCCGAAGTTCGCAGTCATAGTTACGTTGTAGTCGGTAAGAAGACCCGAGTCGAAGCAATAGTCAAGGTCTTCGGGAGTGAATCTGAACATAAGGTTCTTTACGCACTCAAGCGGAGCAAGCCCTCTTCCGAGATGCTTGAAGAAAAGAACCTGATATCTCCAGAGAGCTTCAACGCCGAAGCCCTGTGTCGGGTCATTGATAACTGTTTCAGCAAGAATTCTTGCTGCTTTAAGTGAATTTGCGATTCCCGAACCGATAAGCGGTACCGTCATAAATGCGCTGTCACCGATTGCTGCATATCCGTCAGCAACCATAACGGAGAGGGGATGACGGACGGGAATTTCAACAAACTGACCGCCACGGACGATTTCTGTGCCGAGCCTCGGGTTGGTCGGACGAAGCCACTGAGCAAAACGCTCAACCTCTTGAATATCAAAGTCCTCAAATCTGCCGATAAGAAGATCAGTGTGTTCCTCTTCGGAAGCAACCCAGGCAATGCTTTCGCCGCCTTCGGGACGGAGAAGCACCTTAAACTTGTCCTCAACTTCAACATCGCTTGCCTTGTTGTAGAAAGCACGGAAAATAGTAACCTTCTGGCGGCGTGTGATTTCTTTCTGGATCATAAGTGAAGACGGAAGATTGCGACGGATCGGGGAATTCATACCGCAGGAGTCAATGATGAGGTCGGCAAAAAAGTCTCCCTTTGAAGTGCGGATACCAGCAACGCGGTTTCCGAGCATAATCGGCTTCTGAACTTCACATTCATAAACGATTTTAACGCCCTTATCCACAGCATTTTTGATGAAAAGGTCGTAAATATCTTTTCTTTCCATTTTGATTTCAAGCTCAGCCTCGGGAACGTGCTGATAAAGCTTGGAGGTACCGTTAGAAGAAACGAATGTCATATCTTCCTTATATTCGAATTTGTCTTCGTCAGGCATCGGAATCTTAGCGATTCTGAGTGCGTCGGGAGCGAAAATGTCAGTCCAGTCGTAGCCGAGCGTACCCTCAGCCTTCATTTCGTAAACCGTAACGTCGTAACCTGCCTCTGCAAGAAGAGCGGCTGCGGCGATACCGCCGTGACCGAGACCGGCAACAATAATCTTTTTAGCCATAGCAAAACCTCCTGAAAAACATATGGAAAAATTATATCACTAACATTTGCCATATTCAATAGTTCCAAACAGAAAAATGCCCGAATTTGTTTAAAGTATAGCTTATTACCGTAACAAATAACAGTCTTGTTTTTCAAAAAAATATGTGCTATAATATAGACATAGAAAAACACCCGTCGCTTTGACGGGTGTTCATTGTTTTTGAAAGAAAACGAACGGCTTTCAAGCCGCCCAACATATTTATTATAACACATTAAACCCTTGAGTGTCAACGGTTTTGACGGCCCGGAACAACATTTCTGTGTTTTGCATAATTTGAAGCTTTTAAGTTTATTGAACATTGCGAATTGAAAAGCGGTTGAATCTGTGTTATATTATAGACACAGAAAGGAACGGGTGATACCAATGAACAGGTAACAACCTAAAGCTCAATTCAAAAATTGAATCAGTTTAAACTTTCAGTTAAAACCCCGAGTGTTCAGACAATAACTCAAATGAAAGTGGTATAAAAGAGTTTTAATTGAAAATTTACAGTTTCAAAATTATGGTTGAGCAAAAGCTTTAATAATTCGGAAAAAGTTTTAAATGCCAATGGTAACTTGAATTTAAACAATAACCGTAAAAACATTTAAATCAGGATTCAAAATTATTAAAGTTCTTTCGAAATTAAGAAAGAGAGGTATATAAAAAGATGTTAGATATTAAGAGTGAACAGAAATAACCCTTGACCGGCTCAAATGTGTAAAGAAACATTCGGTCAAGGGTTATTTCAATTTTATAACACTTTTTATATTCCGAAGTGCGTCCGAAAGGGCGTTTTTATTTTTGCCTTCAACACAAAAGTCGTGATTATTTTTATAAATTGTATAGTAAATAATTGTTTTTTGTGTTATAATACATCGAATATGATTTTTTACGAGGTTTTCTATGAAAAGAGTAACAAAGCTTGACAGAGAAACATTGAAATTTTACGCGCGGATGGCCGCCGAAAGCTTCGTCGACGACCCCGTGCATTGCTACGCAACAAAGGACGTTGAAAGAAGAAAAAAGTTTGTTTACCATTTTCTTCTTGAAAGGCTGACGTCTTCCAACAACTGTGATGTCTTTTACGTCGATGACGAAAACAGAGCGCTTTGCGTCTGGCGAGATGCCCATAACGAATACACCGTCGTAGATTTCCTTAAATGCCCCAACTGGGTGTTCCTCTGCTATTACATAGATTCAACCTTCAGAACTCTTATGGCGTACCGCTACCTTGATTCAAAAGTTTTTGACAAGAAAACGAAGATTATTTCCCCTGTTTTCGTTGACCCGAAGCATCAGGGAAAAGGAATCGCAAAAGAAATGATCAGAAAAGGCATTGAGGAATTTGTTCCTCAGGGATATAAAATCGGTCTTGAAACCCAGAATCCCGACAACGTTCCTTTTTATGAAAAACTCGGTTTTAAAATAATCAAGGAAGAGTTTTATAAAAGAGAAAAAATTTACAACTACTATATGCTTTATGACCCGGAGGTTTAAAACAATGAAAAATTACAATCACGCACTTTTGGTAATGGACAAGCAGGAATATCCTGCAGAAGCAAAGGAAGTTATCATCAGAACAGAAGAAAAGATTCTTGCAGACGAGAAAGCAAACAAACTCTATGAATCAATGTACAGAGCATACTGGCTTAAGAAAAAGAATTTCGATGCTTTTAAAGATAAGGTAAAGTCTCTTGCTGAAATGATCGGCGAAAACGAGCATACGGTAAAGCTCGTTCTTCTGCTTAACTGCACAAAGCCTTTGCTCGCTGCGTATAAGAAAGCAAACATCAGCGAAGATATTTACTGGAACACAATCATAGACCTCAAGGTAAAAATGCTTGAGTGTAAGGAAAACTACGATGTTTACGGCGTGTTTGTTGAAGGTTGGTTCAAGCAGTTCTATACTCTTGAAAGATTCGGTATCGGCAGATTCCAGTATGAACTTTCAGATTTCTGCGAGGATTATTACGACGAGCACGGAATCGAGCTTAAGGACAGCCAGTTTGTTCTTGGTCTCCATATTCCGTCACACCTCGGAAGCCTTGACTACGAAACAAGACTTGATTCTTACAAGAAAGCTTACGAATTCTTTAAGGACAGATTTGACGGCCCGATGGTTGTCTGCTGCGGTTCATGGCTTCTGTATCCCGATAATCTCAATATTCTCCCCGAAAAGTCAAAGGTAAGGGATTTCCTTCTTGACTTCGAGCCGCTTGATATCACAAGAACTTACGACTTCGGTGACGGATGGCGAATTTTCGGTGTTGAAAATGCACAGAAGAGAGTTCACGAGCTCCCGAGAAATACAAGTATGCAGAGAGCTTTTGCAGAATGGTTTGAAAAAGGTAAGAAATGCGGCCACGCATATTGCATCCTGATTTTTGACGGAGAAAAGCTTCTTACAAGAAATACAAGAGAAGAATTTAAAGAAAAATACGGTTATTAATTAAACAAGTGATTACGAAAGGAGTGAAAGGAATATGTTTTTGAAAAAGCATCTCGGCGCACACAAAGCGCTTATATTCCTTTGCTCCGTTCTTTTTGTTTTCCAGGCAGTGTTCAGCCTTAGCGTGCCGTACCTTATGGGCGAGATGATCAACGTCGGCATTCAGCAGAAGGGTATCGAAAGTCCTGTGCCTGAGGTGATAAAGGCGCGTGCAGTTGAGCTTTTTACTCAGATTGTTCCGGACGGTGACGAAAAAACCTTCTTCTCGTTCTATGAAAAGTCCGAGGACGGAAAAGTCTATAACCTCCGTGAAGATTACGACGAAGCCGAAGCCCTCAGAATTTACGAAAACACAATGACGGCAGGCTTTTATATCATAACGGAAATCACTCAGGGCAAAACTCCCGACTTGGAAGCTGAGCAGATCAACTATATGGTTGAACGCGTCAGCCTGCGCACGCTGTACCTTTATTCGGATGAGCTTTCCGCTTTCTCCGATGAAGAAATTCTCGGATTTTACGAAAAAGCGGTCAATGCACCCGAAGCGCTTAAAAATCAGCTCGCATCGCTTACGGTTTCGTATTTTTACGATGATGTCGGTATCGACTGCGAAGAAATTCAGCAGAAATATATTTTCAGAACAGGAGCAATAATGGTGTTCTGCGTTTTGATGCAGGTTTTGTGCATTGCGCTTACCGGCAGGATTGCAGCAAGGGTATCGTCGTCCGTTACGGGTAAATTGAGGGAAGAGTATCTTCTCCACACGGCAGAGTTTTCTTCAAAGCAGAAACGTGTTTGTGATAATGACCTGTATTCGGTTTTCTCGGACGATATCAACAATATCGGTCTGGTTATCAATTTCCTTATGTCAGCGGTGTTTTATGCGCCGATTGTCAGCCTTGGCGGAATTGTGCTTTCGTTCACGATCAGCCCGTTTTTGAGCATAGTTGTTCTTGCGACGGTTGTTGTCGTTGTTGCAGTTCTCTTTGTAATTTACAGGGTGGCATTGCCTAAGTACGATAACCTTCAGAAAAATTATTCCTTGCTTGTCCGCTTTGTTAAAAACGGTATAAGCAGAATCTATACTATCCGCACTATGAGAACGCAGAAGCTTGAAAGAGCACGCTTTGCGGACGTTACCGATAAGGTGAAGAAGGACGAGAGCTATGTGCTTAAAGCTGTATTTACAGGGCTCAGCATCGTTTCTCTTATCTCCAATCTCGTTGTTGCGGCAACGGTAGTGCTTTCGGGCAACAGCCTTCTTTCTTCAAGAATAGGCATCGGCGATATCATTGCGTTTCTGCAGTATTCCGTAATCAGCGTTTCGGCGTTTACGGCAATTGCCGCTGTTATAATGTTTGCTCCGAGAGCAAAAGTTTCTTTCAAAAGATTCAATGAAGTTATGAATACGCCGATTCCCGAAAGACCTAATTCACAGGGAATCCGACTCAGTGAAAATGACGGACATACCGTTGAATTCAGAAATGTCGGTCTCAGCTTTGAAAACGGTGGCTTGTCCGATGTGACATTCACTGCGAAAAAAGGTCAGATTACGGCAATCGCCGCACCGACAGGATGCGGAAAAACAACTCTTCTCGGTTTGCTTACGGGAAGCGGAGAAAACTTTGACGGCGAAATTCTTGTCGATTCGCAGGATCTTCGTGAAATCAGCATAGACAGCTTAAGGAAAAGAGTTTCTTATGCGTTCAGTGAACCTGTACTCTTTTCAAAAAGCGTTAAAGAAAACCTGCTGCTTTACGGTGCAGAAGATAATCGTGATGCGGTGAAAAATGCCTTGGAATCAGCATCGGTTGATTTTGTAACTGATGAAAATATGATTCTTGAAAATTCGGGCAACCGCTTAAGCGGCGGCCAGCGTGGCAGACTTTCGCTCGCAGGTGCACTTTCAAAAAAAGCAGGAATATATATTATTGATGATTGTATGAAATCTGTCGACGTGCAGACGGAAAAGAATATCCTAAAAAAGCTCAGAAAGCTTTCGGAAACGTCGGCAGTCATTCTTGTGTCCCAGCGCATAAACAGCCTTATGGAAGCGGACAACATTGTCGTGTTCAATAAAAACGGCATTGAGGCGCAGGGTACACATACGCAGTTGCTTGAAACTTCAGATTTTTACAGGGAACTTGCTTCCTTGCAGGGATTGGAGGTGTCGGCATATGAATGATGAAAAAAGCGGTGTTTTTAAATTCCGATTTGATTCAGGCACCAAAACAGTCGAAGAACGCGCAAACAAAAAGGAAATTCAGCGTCGTTTAATTAAAAGCCTTTCTGAATACAAGGTGAAGCTTGTTCTTTTCGCAGTTGTCACTCTTTTGTACAGCATAACGTTTGTTGTCTTCCCGCAGAAGATCGGTGATATCATTGATGCTTTCGCGTCTTCGATAATTCAGTATCTTCTCGGCCTGGGCGACGGAAGTGTCTTCGGCGAAATTATTCCTTATGCAATTCCCGCTGTTATGTTCTTCGTTGCCAATGCAGTATTTGCCCTGCTTCAGGGATATATTGTAAGCGATATTATCACCTCATATTCCGCCAGACTGAGAAAGACGGTTATGGAGAAATATGACACTCTTTCGGTTTCGTTCATTGACAGCTCGGAACACGGAGAGATTATTTCCGCAATGACGCAGGATGTTGATGCGCTCAACCAGAGCCTTAATCTTATCCTGATGCGATTTGTTGCTCCGATTATTACCTTTATCGTAATAATCATAACTCAGCTTGTAACAAGCCCGATCGTTGGCGTGCTGAGCATTGTTTTCTGTGTTCTCGGCTTTGGTCTGACACGACTTTCTGAAAGAAAAGAGCAGAAAGCGGCAACTAAACAGCAGTCGGACAAGGGCGGACTTTATTCCGAAGCTGCCGAGTTTTATAACGGTCTTGCCGTATTGCAGAATTCAGGCAAGGTTGAAGAAAGAAAACAGTCTCTGATTGAGAAAATACGCCATACAACGCAGGCGAGCGAAAAGTCGCAGAAGTTTTCTGTTTTGCAGAACTGCATTTCTGAGCTTTCTGTTTCTCTTTGCATTGTTTTTGCAATGGTTGCGTCAGCTCTTATGATGGCTGAGGGCGGTTTTTCAGTCGGCGGACTTCAGTGCCAGTTTGTTTATATAAGAAAGCTGTTCGGTTCATTGACCGACTTTTCTATGGCACCGGGAATCCTTCGTACAGCTATTCTGTCCGCAGGCAGAATTTACGATTTCCTTGATATCGATGATACCGAGACTGACGGAAATGAACTTATAGAGGAAACAGATTCGGCAGAAATTATCAGGTTCAGAGATGTTACTTTCAGGTACAATAAAGAAAGCAGATACATCCTCAAGGATGTTTCATTCGGCATAAAGCGCAAGGGCATAACCGTCGTTTCGGGTATGACAGGCGCAGGAAAAACAACTATTATAAAGCTTCTTCTCGGATTCTATTCTCCGCAGAGAGGTACTGTTCTTTTCGAAGGAAAGGATGTTTCCTCATTAAAGAAGGATGACTATTTTTCAAAGTTCAATATAATCGTTCAGGGGTCAACTCTTTTTGACGATACGATTGAAAACAACATTGCTTACGGTTGCGAAAACGTCAGCTTTGAAGAAATCCGACGTGCCGCAAAGCTCAGCGGTGCAGACGAGTTTATTGCTCGCAGGCAGGACGGATACCAGACCGTTTTTAATTCAAAAAGCCCGAACCTTTCTGACGGTGAAATTCAGCTTGTGCTTCTTGCAAGAGCGTTTTTGCGCAAGCGTGATATTCTTGTTTTCGACGAAGCAACGTCAGGACTTGACGTAATTGCTGAAAAGAGAATTCTTGAAGCTTTGCAGGAAATTGCCAAGGAAAGCTGCGTAATCGTAATCTCGCACAGAAACTCTTCGCTTTCCAATTCGTGCGATACAATCAACGTCAGCGACTCCAAAGTAAAAATATAATTTACAATTTGTAAATTGACAACCGTTGCGGATAATGCTAAACTTAAAGTCACAAACAGTGAAGGAGAGTTATTATGACTCAGGCTAATACACAAACAACTCCGAAAAAAGTGAATATAAAAAAACTTATTGTACCTGTTGTGGCAGCAGTGATCGCTATCGCAATTATTCTCGGCCTTGCACTTTCAGGCAAATCAAAGCCGCAGCTTGCTTTTGAAGCTCTTAAGAAAACAGTTTTTGAATCAAGTGCGCTTGAAGCTTCGCTGACTGCAAAAGATAAAGAGCTTTATTCTGCAGAGGTTGCTTTCGGCGAAGGAGTTGAAGACAGCTCGTTCGATATCGAAATGAACGGTATGGTATTTTCTCTTTCGGACGGCAGAATTAAAATCAACGGCAGAGAGTACGGTAAGGTTGACGACCTCATTGAAACAGCGGAAAGAAACGCTGACCTTGAGGCATACGGCATCGAGCTTAATTTCTTTGAAGTGCTTGACACTCTTATCAACGGAAAGATTGATGAAAAAGAGTTTGAACTGTTTTATAACAATCAGTTCGTTCCGAACGCTGAAAAGACTATTAAGGAAAGATACGATATGGTCGTTGAGCTTCCTGACTATGAAACAACAATGAAGGTTGTTGACAGATTCCTTAAAAAGGGCATAACAAAAGAAGCTCTCACGGTTGAGAAGACCGATTCTCAGGAAAAAGGCAAAACCTATAATTTTGTACTTAATACTGAGCAGATGACGGCTTGCATAGGCGAATTTGCGAAGAAGGACAAGGAAACAAGAAAAGTCCTTGAAGATGTAGTCGCAGGTTCAGATGATCCGAATCTTACCGTTGAAAAATTTGTCGATACGGTGGTTGAAGATTACTCAGGCTACGATGATCAGATTACGGGACAGCTTACAATTTCCTCAGGCAGAATCACACGCGTTTATTTCAATGAGGAGGAAGTTGAAATCAGCGTTTTCTCAATTAAATAAAAAGATCAGAAAAGTGTCGGAGAAATCCGACACTTTTTATTGATTACAAAAAACTAATATGTTAAAATTGAAAATGGAGGGATGCTCTATGAAAAGATTTATAAGCGTTTTAATGGTAGCTATTACGCTTTTGTTGCTTCCGTTGGAAGTTGTTGCTTCTTCTTCGGAGGAATACGTTGTTCTGCCCGAATTGCAGGTGCAGTCAACACAGGTAAGAACGCGCAAGCAGGTTGACGGTTTGCGTCTGTACGTTGACGAGGAAAACCCGCTGTTTATGATAAGAAACGCACCGGTAGGTAATATGCATATTCCTGAAGTTGCAGCTGATTCGGCAATCAAGACATATTATGCATTACCTGAGGACGTAAGAAACTTTACTGTTATCTATATGGACGAGGGTCCTGCTTATATGACACCTCAGGAACAGCTTGACTATTGGTATGGGTTACTTGATCTTCTCGAGGTCGCAAAGATTCCCGTTGTGCTTCAGTCAGAGTGCTTCTGCACAAACAAGCAGCGTGATCCGTTCACTCAGGAACAGCTTTCTGACTTTTTCAAAAAGTACACTATGCTTATGGGATTTGTTCAGGTTGAGCTTTCAACAAACGGTATTACAAATAAAAAACTTGCTTATGACGAGGTTACCGATGACCAGGGCGTCCACAAAAATATCCTTGCACGAATGAAGTCCTGCGTTAAGGCATGTGTTGAAAACGGCGGACTTTTCATCTGGCAGGATATGGAATATATCTATTGGCAGAAGTCTAATTATGTTAATCATCTTCTCAAGGACAGAGAGCTTTACGACCTGTTCAAGAGCAATAGCGAAAATATGATTATTATGGACAAGCACAACGGCCACGGCAGACACTTTGCTTCACAGTCAAATATATTCGGCTGTTGGCTTGATGACGTCTGCGGAAACTGGGGTGTAAACCTTGAAAACTTCCTTTGGTATGAGGAGGGTTTTATCGAATATGACGACATTGGTGTTGCACCGAATGAGCCCGATCCGATCACAACAGCCAAGTATCCTCCGGCACTCTACGGTATCGATATGATTGCCGATGCGGTTGCAGGCGCAACGGTTTACGCTATTGAGGGTACATTCAGCCGTGGCGGTCTCTACCAGTATATTGATAATGACGTTATTATGACGGCAACATTCTACGATGTGCTTTATCCGTTCTATCAGTACGTGCTCAACGGCTCAGTACCGAACAAAGAACAGGTAAAACAGGAGATTAAGGTCGCATATAAAATGACCAATCCTATTGCAAATGCACTTATGGGTAATGATGCTCATCTTCTCCAGGGTCTTTATTGTGACACGTTTACTTTCTGGCAGGAGAACAGCACATTAAACAATATCTATGACGACTGTACGAAAACATGGGTGCCGTCAACGGGAAGATACTATATTGTTCCGATTCTCCCGATTCATTCGGATGCAAAGGAAGTTTTGCCGAATGCATTCATTCTCAACGACTTCAATTATTTCTTCCGTTTTCTGTTTATAAATCCGATTAAAGTGAATTTCTTCAATAAGTATTATGAGAAGATTTACACAGGCGACGGTGTGCTGTTTGATATAAATGATCACATCTATGCATTCAACAGCAACGAGAACAAAACAATTGATGCACGACAGACGGTTAATTACACATTGCCCGAAACTCAGAAAAATATGAATCTTCAGCTTGAAGCTCATACCTACGCTATCATTACCGAGAACGATGATAAAATCAATATTGATATGTGCAACCTCCGTCTTGATACTGATGATGTATGCAACGGACTTGAATCTGAATACGAGTTTATGTACAAATATGCTTTTGGTGAGAAGAGAAGCGATCCGAAAAACTTCCGTGAAACAACTATCGAGCTTAATGGCTTCAGCGAAAAGCCGACAGTAACAGCGCAGGGAACAAACGGCGCACAGCTTAAAGAAACCTGGGATGAAGCTTCAGGCAAACTCACACTTTCCGTTATCTCAAACGGCAGAGTAAATATTACAGTTGAATAAAATAAGCTTAACCCCTGACGGCAATTAAATCCGTCAGGGGTTGTTTCTGTGTTCAACAATTTATTTGGTCGGAAGAATATATTTTTCTTTATATTCGTCGAAGCTGTGTGTAAATGTCTCACTACCTGATGATTTATATTCATTCAGATATTCGTGAGCATCAAATACGGATTTGCTGATCTGGATAAGGCAAACAGCAATGTTTGAACAGTGGTCGGAAACTCTTTCATAGTTTGTAAGCAAGTCTGAAAGAACAAATCCGAGTTCGATTGTACACTTGCCGCCTGTAAGACGAGCAATATGCCTTGATTTGATCTCAGCAAGAAGGTCGTCAATAACCTGCTCAAGAGGCTCAACCTGCTTTGCAAGGTCAAGATCATTTTCTGCAAAAGCTTTTTCGGTAAGCTCAAGGATTTCTCTGATCGCATCGGTTACAACCTTAAGCTCAGCAGTTGCATTTTCTGAAAATTCAATGTTCTTGTCGTTGATTTCCTGCGCAGTTTTCGCAATGTTAACTGCGTGGTCACCGATTCGTTCAAAGTCACCGATAGCGTGAAGAAGAGTCGAAACTGTGTTTGTGTCCTGATCCGTCAGGTCATGGCTGGAAATCTTAACAAGGAAAGTACCGAGCTTGTCCTCGTAGTCATCGAGCTGTTGTTCGCTTTCAACGATTTTATCGACTGTTTTAGTATCGAATTTCTGAACAAGTGAGATTGCATCAAGAAGCGCCGAGATAGCAACCTGACCCATCTGAACAGTGTGATTCTTGCTTTCGGAAACCGCAAGAGCCGGGGAGTTGAGAAGACGGTCGTCGATGAAAGCACTCTTGCCTGTTGCTTTTTTGTCTTTGACTGTTTTTCTTGCAAGCTTTTCAAGGAGCTTCGAGAACGGGAAGAGGAGAACCGTAGTTGCTACGTTGAAAATACTGTGTATAACAGCGATTCCGGCCGGCTCGATTGCAGCTTCGGTAAATGCGAATTTAAAAATCATATCTGCAATATAGAAAACTGAAAGCCAGATTGCAGTACCGATAATGTTGAAATAAACATGAACGGCGGCAACTCTCTTTGCGTTTTTGCTTACGCCGATACTTGAAAGAAGAGCAGTGATACAAGTACCGATATTCTGACCCATAATAATGGGAATTGCCATACCGTAGGAAATTGCGCCTGTGAGCGATAATGCCTGGAGGATACCGACTGTTGCGGATGAACTCTGGATTACGGCTGTCATAACGATACCGAGAAGAAGAGCGAGAATCGGATTTTCGAACATAACCATAAGGTTACGGAAACTGTCCATTTCAGCAAGGGGATCCATCGCTTCGCTCATCATGTCCATACCGAACATAAGAATGGCAAAACCAAGGCAGATACCGCCGATGTCTTTTGTGCGGTTTTTCTTGGCGACCATCGTCAGAAGAATGCCGATGAATGCGATGATTGCCGAAAGTGCTGTTGGTTTAAGCAGGTTTACAAAAACATTGTCGCTGTCGATACCTGCGAGGCTGAGGATCCAAGCGGTTATGGTTGTACCGACGTTTGAACCCATAATAACACCGACTGCCTGTCCGAGCTGCATAATTCCCGAGTTAACGAGACCGACGAGCATAACCGTTACAGCTGAGGACGACTGAATCGTTGCTGTAATGGCCGCACCCAAAAGCAATGCTTTGACGGGCTTGTCAGTCATAACTTTAAGGATTTTTTCGAGCTTACCGCCGGCAGTTTTTTCAAGGTTACCGGACATGGTGTTCATACCGAAAAGAAAGAGGGCAAGACCGCCGAACAGTGCGATGAAATTAAAAATTGTCATAATCGGGACCTCCTGGGAGTTCAATGCTGTGTTTATATTTTGTCCGATTTTGAAAGGATTGTTCAAAAAACATCCTTTGAGTGAATAGTAACATTATTCGACAGAAAAATCAACAGAAAATCAGAATATGACTTCAAAAACTTCGCAATAATTATCCTTCATTCTGCAAAAGAAAAAAGACGGTTCATACAGAACCGTCTTAAATTCATATTGAATTATCTCCAGTTAAACGGACGAAGCATAAAATCAACGTCTTCCTTGTTTTCGGGGATGAGTCCGAAAGAAGAAACCCTGCTGATGCCGTGCGCTTTGAAAGCATCGTAAAGCTCTTCATTGGCCTTAAGTCTGAACGGATTCAGGAAGAAGTATTCTCCGAGGAACTGGTTGGCTTTGAAGTATTCCCAGCTCAGGTTTGCAACTTCAACGTTGAAACGCTGTTCGTCTGTTATGTCAGCGTTAAGAGCCTTTTTCCAAAGGTGGTCAAGCTTCGAAATAGTATGAATCGGATAGTAACCGGACTGGTAATGCCAGTCAAAATCGAATGCGTGAGCCGTTGCGGCAATCTGTGCTGTCTGGATATCAAGGATTTCTTTGATGTACGGTGCGGCATCTTCTCCGTAGTACGCGTTGATGAAATCCATCATATGGTATTCGACGTCACAGTCGACATCCCACTGAAGCTTTGTGAGAAGATAGTTTCTCAGTTCGTTGAATGCCGCATAATGTCCGTCACCGCAGTTGTAGATATAGCCTGTGATACCGATGTCGTGCATATATTTCATCGTAGACTGCATTGTGCCGAAGTTTGAGAAAAACTGTGCAACATTAAGGAAATTGATTGTGTAGTCGTAGATGTAGGTTGTATCGGCGACCTTGGTCCAGTTTTCAAAATCCTTTGCAATCTGCGGCTCGAATTCACCGTAAGCGGTGAGCAAAGTTTCGTCCTGGACATCCTCGTGTCCGCATTCTGTAAGCGGGTGGCTTCTGCAGGCACTATGAAGTCCGCAAAGAACGGGAGCGACATTGTCGTTGCATCTGAGGCTTAAATCCTTTGGCGGTTTTGCCGTTTCAAGATACGCGAAGAAGGTGAACATAAAGTCAGGATAATCTTCGTCAAGAGCATCTGCGAGATTGTTTGTGAAGATAAGTGTCGGAGCACAGATACTGCCATACTTTTCGTAAAGTGCTTCGCAGTTTTCACAGCGACAATAGTGTTCGTTGTCCTTCTGACCGATGTGAACATATTTTGCGTCCATTGTGTTTGCTTCAATTGCGGCTCTTACGCTTTTGATTGTGACTTCAAGAACATCGGGATTTGAAAGGCATACGTGGTCAGTTGAACGTGTGCCGTCTTCCATCATAGCAAAATATTCGGGATGCTCTGCGAAAAGCGAATCGGGAACAAGAGAGGGGAGTGAAGCGTCCCATACTACGTATGTCAGTGCACCGCCGTGAGCCTTTGCAGGCTGCCAGAATGAAACATTCATTTTTGTTCTCGCTCTGTGTGCATCGTTTGTGCCTGCGCAGTCGTTTCTGCGGACGGAGAACGAGGGCTCAACCGTTCTGTCTGTGTTTGCATCAACTACGATATCGTCTTTTTCGGGGACAACCTCAAGCGTAGGAGTGAACCAACGGATGCCGAGATATTCTTCAAGGAAAGTGTAAACGCCGTAAAGTGTTCCTCTGCTGTCCGCACCTGCGATTACGAAATATTCTCCGTCAGAGAAGAATCTGAATCCGTCAGCCTTGATTGCGGAACGGTCGATTGCGACGATATCTTTTTCAAGCTCAGTTTCTCCGACAAGGATAGCTTTGCTTCCTTCAGGGAGATTGTTTTCTGTTACAACAGCAAGGTTTGCACCGCTGGCTTTTTCAATGTATGTCTGCAGTTCTTTTGTTGCTGTCTGAATACATTCGTCAGGGTTTTCCTTTGTCACGATGTAATAATCAGATTTGCCATCGTCAACGATTACCATTTCGTCAACGATTGACGGCGGTATATAATCGCCTCCGCCGTAGTCAATGTTTTTATCAACGGGAATTAAACCCATTGAGAGAAAGAGTACTTCGATTACACAAAAAATCGCTTTGATATATTCCATAAGAGCACATCCTTATTTTGCATTTTTGCTCATTGTGAAAACAAGCTCTCCGCCGTTCATGAGCTGGTCGTGTGTGATGTAACAGCCGTCGAGTTCAACGCCGTTGAGTGTAACTGATTCAACGTAAACGTTTTTCTTGCCCTGATTGAGAGCTGTTACCTTGAGTGTTTTGCCGTTGCCGAGAGTAACTTCGGCGCTGTCAATGTTCGGTGAGCCGATCCAGTATTTGTCTGAACCTGCAAGCGGGTAGAATCCCATTGCAGAGAATACGTACCAGGAGCTGAGTGTACCGCCGTCATCGTTTCCGTCAAGACCGTTTACGTCATTACTGAAACGTCTGTCAAGAGTCCAGCGCACCCACTTCTGTGTAAGGTCGGGTCTGCCTGCGTTTGCAAAGAGGTACGGTGTGTGAATGTCATGCTGGTTGCCGATCCAAAAACCGTGACTAGGATCAATAGCAGCTCTTGAAAGAGAAGCATCTTTCATAAAATCTTCGAGTTCAGAAACAAAATATTCTTCTGAACCGAAAAGCTCGATCATTCCGTCAATATCGTGAATAGCGCTCCAGCGCCACTGTCTTGCACTGCCTTCGCTGTAGCAGGAAGCGAATTTTTTAATCATAACTGCGTCGTAGAATGCTGTAATATACGGGCTGAAGTTCCATACGAAAGTTCCGTCTGAATTTCTTGCCTGGAAATACTTTGTTTCAGGATTGAAAAGGTTTTTATAATACATTGCCTTTTCGCTGTATCTTTCAACGTCTTCGGCTTTACCGAGCTGTTCTGCGAGGACTGCGATTGCGTTATCCTCCCAGGCGTACTCAAGAGTAAAGCTTACGGATTCTTCACCGTTTGCGAGGTCATCGGGAATATAGCCGTATTCGTTATACAATTCAACGAAGTTTCTGCCCGATCTCGGAACGTTTGTCTCCGATGTCTTTTTCATACATTCGTAAAGAGTTTCAACGTCGAAATCGTGGAATCCCTTAAGATAGCTTTCTGCAATCACAATGTTTGTTGGGTCGCCGTGCATTGATGAAGCGTATCCTGCACCCATCGGCCATCTCGGAATAACACCGCCTGCCTTTGCCATTTCAACAAGGCTGTTAAGGCAGTCTTGTTGAATTTCGGGTTCAATGAGAGTGTAAAGTGAATGTGTGTCACGACAGGTATCCCAAAGTGACATATCTGTTCTGTATGTATAGCCGTCAGCAACGTGAACTTTTTTGTCGAATCCGAGGTATTCACCGTTTGTGTCCGTGAAGTCCGTCGGCATAATCAGGCTGTGGTAAAGAGCTGTGTAGAAAACTTCAAGAATTTCTTCGTCCGAGCTCTGAATCTTAATGCTTGAAAGTCTGTTTTCCCAGCTTTCAACGGCTTTGTTTCTTACTCCGTCAAAATCAAGATTGCCTGTTTCCGCTTCAAGATTAAGCTTTGCATTCTCAACGCTTACGAAGCTTATTGCAATTTTAAGCTCAACGCTGTCGTCTTTTATATTACCGAAGTTTATGTCAACACCGAGATCCTCGGGGGTTCCTGTAATTTCACAGGATTTGATTTCCTTGTCAGTCTTTGCTGCAAAGTAAACGGGGAGACCGTCGTATCTGTCCGAGAATGCCGCACAAATCACACTGCCGCCCGTGATAAGTCCTGTTTCGGCATCGTACTCGGCAAAGCCGCTGTTTGCACTGTACTTTTCAACAGTACTTGTAACGTCGAGGTAAAGTCGGGCATCCTTGGAGTTGCCGAAGGTGTATCTGTGAACACCTGTATGGTTGTCTGCTGTAAGCTCAACAAGACAGTCGAGCGACTGCAAATGAACCGCATAGTATCCGGGAGAAGCAACTTCGTTTCTGTGGGAGTAGGGGATTACATTGACGTCATTATCTCCGACGACGGGTGTAATACGGAAAATCTGATAATCTTCAGCTCCCGTTCCCGAAAGACGAGAGTGGCTGAAGCCTCTTAAATGACCGTTTTCGTAATAGTAGCCTGAAGTGTTGGTTTTTACTAAGTATGCACCGCCGATAAACGATGTGTCGGGGCCAAGGCGTACTGCACCGAAAGGAACACAAGCCGCAGGACTCAACATTCCGCATGCCCACGGAGTGCCGCCGGTGCCGATGAACGGATCGACGTACTGCGTAAGTTCGCCTGTGACAGTTTCGGGCATTTCAACGGGTTTCATCACGATACCGTTAAAAAGTCCGGCAAAGGCTGTTTCAATAACGATAAAAATGGAGACAAAGATTCTTATAATCGGCCACATAAATTTCCCTCCGAGAATAATTTTATAATTCAAATATATATTACAAAAGAGAAAAAGTCAAATTTTCTTTTTAAAGAAAACGCACAGACAGCGGTTAAACTGTCTGTGCGAAAAATTATTTAATGAGCTCGTAAAGTCTGTCGCGGTGTTTTGTGTCTCTTTCTCCGAAGAAATCGTCCATTCTCTTCTGGTAAACAGGAGCTGCTTTGAAGTCGTTTTCAGCAAGCTTGCGGACAGATTCAAGAAGCTCAGCAGAGTTAAGAGTAATGTCACCGAAGCCTTTTTCAAGAGGAAGGTCGAGCTTGTGGTAACCGTGAGTGACGCCTGCACGGAACTGGTCGTAGTCAGGCACGAAGTAGATTATTGGTCTGCTGAGGTAAACGAAGTCGAATACAACGGAGGAATAGTCAGTAATCATCGCAAGATAATCCTGCATATTGATGCCGTCCTGGGTAACGTTGATTCTCGGGTTGTCAACCTTGATGTAAGCGTCGTAATCTCTGAAAATCGGATGGTTCTTGAAGTCAAGAGTAAGGTCGTACTTTTCAAGAATATCGGCAAGCTCTTTGGAGTTAAGGAAGTTGCTGATTTCTTTATAGAACGGAGAATCAAGGAACTTGTCAACAAAAAGCTCACGTGTGTTGTCAACATACTCACCGATAAGGTTCTTACGCCAGGAGGGAGAGAAGAGGATCTTTTTCTTCGCTTTTACGCTTACGTCGATTGTGTCAAAACGCGGCATACCGCTGTAAAGAAGATCAGATTCCTTGAATCTGTAAATTTCGCAGAAGTTTCTTCTTTCGAATTCAGAAGATATAACAACCTTGTCAACGTTCGACTTTTCCTTTGTATACATAAACGGAAGATTTGCGTGAAGCACACCGTGCTGAAGGTAGATGATATCGAGATCCATTATATCGTAATACCATCTTAAAGGAAGGTTGCCGAACGGGCTTATGATTGTGATTGAATTAAAGGAAGTGAGAACTTTCTTTGCGTTAAGGAAGAGCAATCTGTGCTTGAGGCTCTTGAATTCAACAAGATACTTTCTGTGCTTGAAGGAGAAATATTTGCTCTTATCCTTGAGGTTATCAATTATATAGTATCTCTGTACACCGTCTTTGATTTCAAAGTCGTGCAGGAACTGCTGATAAGCGTTGTCAAAGATACCTTCTCTGTCACAGTAAAGCCAGATTTCTTTTCCGTTTCGGATAAATTTAGCCGTTTTGCGGTAAATAAATGCGTTTCTGTTTTCGTGAAGAGCCGCTATATCAGCTTTATTTGCAACGGCTTTAAGCTCTGCTTCAGAAGCTGTTTTTACGGTAATGCCACGAGAGGCTTTGTCCAAGTTTACAACATATTTTCCGCAGGCAACAGTAGTTCTTACGTTGTTGATTATACACTTGAAGCTGAAAAATACGGCAGGTGAAATGTAATCGTTGCCGATCTTTATTTTGAATCCGACGTAATTGTTGTCAGTGAGCTTGACGTTGAGCTCGAAACCGCCGAAGTTGTTGGTTATTGCCTTTGCTTTGTAGCAGCTGAACAGCGTGTCGGTCATTTCAAGTTCCTGAAGATTGTTAGTACCGTCATCGTAGAAAAGCTTGATTTCGCTGTAAGGAATGACACCCGTTTTTACAAAGCCCGAAAGATTGAATGTGTCGCCGATTATGCGGACAGTGTCAAAAACAATTGTGTGCGGCTGTGAAAACCAGAGATGATCTTTGCTGAATACGCTTAATGTATTGTTGTTGTACGCGTAATCGTAATCAAGCTCTTTAAGGCGCATAAAACATTCAACGTGGTACGGGTCAACGTAGATTGAACCGACGATGATGTTCTCGTCAATGTTTTTGAGCATTTCCTTTATAATGCCGAGCTGTTTTGCTTCAAGCTCTTTGTCCGCGTGGGTAACAAGCAGGTCGGAAGTGATTCTCCAGTTAAGGTTGTAAACGACCATTGACTGAGCCGTCGGATGAGGTCTGCCGTTGGGAGTTTTAAGTACATTGAGAAGCTTGTTGAAAAAGCTGATGTACTGATCAAAGCAGTAGTAAGGATCGTTGTAAATTGAACTTGCGGAGCCTGAATGGCGGTAATAAGTGTAAACAGCTTCCTTAACAAACCCGAATTTCTGCTTACGTGAAATCCATGAGAAAATGAAAAGCTGATCTTCGCCGAGAGTAAGGCTTTCGTCAAAAAGAATACGGTTGTTTTTGTCAACATTTTTAACGCAGACGTTCATCGTTGTCTGCATAATGTTATGGTCTGTATTAATGTCATAGATTCCCGTATGATTAACGACGTCGTAACGCTTGTGAGTTGTGACCTTTCCTGTCTCGCTGAGGTAGTCGATTGTATAAGTAACAAGATCTACTTCATCATAATGCTTTTCGAAGAAATTATAGATGTCTTCAAGCGCATTGTCAGAAATTGAATCGTCGGCATCAAGAAAAAGAAGGTACTTACCCTCTGCAAGCTCAAGGCCCTTGTTACGGGCAGATGAAACGCCGCCGTTCTCTTTTTTGAAGTAGAGAACGTTGCTGCAGCTTTCTTTGAGTCGCATACAGATTTCGTCGCTTTTATCCTTGGAACCGTCGTTTATAAAAACAACCTGAAAGTCAGAAGAATTCATCGTCTGACGGTTAAGGCTGTTCATACATTTTTCAAGATGTTTTTCACAGTTGTAAACGGGGATTATAACTGAAATTTTATAAGCAAAATCCGACATCCGAACAAGTCCTTTTCTAAAAATATTTTTCATTTCATTTTACAATATGCAGAGGAAAAAATCAATACCATTGACAAAAACGGTATTCAAAATTGACTTTTTGTTTTTGGTGCAATATAATAAAAACAGGAAGTATAAAGTTGAGGAGGAGAAAGTTTTGATTCTGTTTATTGTTTTGCTGGCTCTTGTCTGCGTTTACGGAATGAAGATTTACGGGCCGAAAGAATTTAATCAGGATTATATTTCAAGAAACAATACTACGGCCGTGAAAGGCATTTTTGTTTTTCTTGTTTTTATGAGCCACTTTTTACAGTATTACACACCGATCGATTCTTATGATATGCAGTATAAAGAGATACGGTTGTTTCTGGGTCAGCTCGTCGTTGTAATGTTTTTCTTCTATTCGGGATACGGAATTTACGAAAGCGTGAAACGAAAAGGCACGGGTTACATAAAAAGCTTTCCGGTTCACCGAATCCTGAAAACACTGTTGCATCTTGACCTTGCCCTGCTTCTCTATTTCATACGAAACCTTATAATGGGTGTCCATATGAAACCCGCACAGGTGCTTTTATCACTGTTCGGTTGGGATTGCATTGGTAACAGCAACTGGTTTATGTTTGCAGTTCTGCTTTTATATGTTGCAGTGTATTTATCCTTTATAGTGTTCAGAAAACAGAATTTCCTTGCCCTTGTTGCAACTACCGTGCTTACGGGTGTATACGTTATTTTAATGCACAAGTTTTCGGGCAAAGAACAGTATTGGTACAACACGGTAATGTGCTTGCCACTCGGTATGTACTATTCTTTCTTCAAAGAAAAAATCAACAGCATCGTAATGAAAAACAACATTGTTTACCACGGTATTCTCGTTGCTGTGTTTGCGGCATTTATGTATGCGCATTACAATAAGTTACCGTTTGTTATTTACACAATGTGGACATTGCTTTTTACTCTTCTTGTTGTGCTTGTGACTATGAAAGTGAATATCGGCAACAAGATTCTTTACTGGCTCGGAAACCACGTGTTCAGTGTTTATATCCTGCAACGTTTCCCGATGGCAATTTTCAGAAGATTTGATGAGATTGCTTCGAACAGATATCTGTTCTTTGTCCTGTCCCTTGTTGCTACGGTAATAATGTCCGAGCTTTTTGATAGGGGAACGGCAGCTCTTGACAAGGTTCTTTTTGACAGAAAAAAGAAGCCTGCAAAGCAGACTTCATAAAATCAAAGGGATTTAATTTTATCTCTGTATTTTTCAAGAAATGCTTCGTTTACGGCATCGCCGCCGTCAACGTTACTGCTTGAAAAAACTTCGGGGACAAAGCTGTCCTCAAGCATTTTTTCAATGCAACCGGCTACAACTGCATTAAGTATTGCTGCGCCTGCACTTGTTGATGTGGGTGCGGCGTTTCTTTTTATTTCGTCAAAGTAAATGCTTGCATCACCGACACATCCCATATTGTCGAGCACGATATCCGCAAACTCGTAAAGCTTTTTGCCGCTCGGATGACGTGAAGCCATACTCTTTGAATGGTTGAGGTTTGTAAGTGCAATGACCGTCAGTCCGTTTTCTTTTGCAAGCTGTGCCATATCAACGCAGACACCGTTTCTGCCCGAGTTTGAAATGATAACAACAACGTCATTTTCTTTCATCGAGTATTCGTCAAAAAGTTTCTGTGCATACCCCTCAAGCCGTTCGTATTCCGTGCTTTTGGATGCAGATTCGTGAAGCATAAGCTTGCCTTCAAAAATCGGCTGAATCTTCACAAGGCCGCCTGCTCTGTAAAAAAGCTCTTCCGCAAGCATATGCGAATGTCCTGTTCCGAAAAGAAAAATGCTACGGTCATTTTCAAGAGCAGTTGCAAACGCTTCGGAAGCTTCTTCGATTGCACCGAGCTGAGTGTTTCTGATGTCGTCAAGAACACGTGAAAGATTTTCGAGGTATTCAAGAGGCTTGTTCATAATCATTCACCATCCGTTTTTATTGCGGCAAAAACAGCACCGTATTCGGGCGCGTATTCAAGCACGCTGATTTTTGTTTCGTGAAATCTCTTGTTGAGAGCTGAAGAAAAATCAGCCCTGAATTTTTCGCAGTTCTGGAAAAGTCCGCCCCAAAGACCGAGGGGAGTACCCGACGGCATCTGCGTGAGTAAAGCCGAAACCGTATTCGCAAGAAGCTGAGCGTGATTTTTGACGATTGACTCCGCAACGCTGTCTGTCTTTGCACATTCGAAAACGACGGGTGCGAGCTTGGCAATTTCGCTTCGCGGCATCGGCGGGTCGTAGAAAATATCAATAAGGTTGTTAATATTGTCGATTTTATAATAGTCAAGTACAGTATTTGTAAGAGCTGTTTTTTCAGCGCTTCCTTCGTAACCGCAGATTGCTGCCTTCAACGCATCAATCGCGATTGCGTAGCCTGAACCTTCGTCGCCGAGGATGTAACCCCAACCGCCTGTATGAATAATTTCTCCGTCAGGGAGCCTGCCGACAGCCATTGAACCCGTACCGCTTATGACCATAGCCGCGGCACCGTCGCATCGCATTGCTTCAAGACCGATGTAAACGTCGCTGTCCATTGTGATTTTGTCGCAGTCTATGATTCCGTCGCAAAGCTTTTTTGTGAATTCACAGTCAGCGCGTTCCGAAATTGCAGACATTCCGATAAAAGCGGCACTGATTTTAATATCATCCGAACCGAGCACACCGTCGACTGTCAGTTTAAGGTTTTTTCTTGCTGATTCCATACCGACGGAATTGAAATTAATGCTTTCACCGACAAAGCGCGAAACAAGCTGAGCGTTTTCGTCACAGATGATGGCAGTAGTTTTTGTTCCGCCGCCGTCAATTCCGAGATAATACTTCATAAAGCTACCTCCAAAAGTTTTAAAACTTTAAGCCGAAAGCGACGTCGTCACCGACTTTTTCAATTAAATCAAAACCGTATTTGTTGTAGAAACCTTGTCCGACTTCGTTCTGCGCACCGACCGTAAGCATAACACCGCAAACACCTTTTTCTTGAAGGTGTTTTTTAAGAGTGTTAACCAGCATATGACCGATGCCTCTGCGATGATATTCGGGAAGAACATCAATATGCAGGTGGGCAGGGTAGTCGTTTTTGTATTTCTCCTGAAGTCTGAAAGAGGCTTTTGCCATTTCGCGCGCGTTACCGCCCCAGACATAAAGGTCTTCCTCAAGGCGCGGAACGTAATCCCTGACAAACGTCTCGCGGAAGTTGTCGAAGTTTTCCGTGCAGATGATGTAAGCGATCGCTCTGTCATCATCATCCGCGGCAACAAAGCAGTTGTGTCCCTCGTTTTCGATGTAGTAGTTGCAGTATGTTGTCAGGATGAAATGTGATTCGTCGGGAGTCATTCTGCAGGGACCTTCGCTGTTGAGGCAGACAAAACGCACATTTTCCTTGTCTTTTTCTTCAAAAGGTCTTATAATCATATTGTAATCTCCTGTTTTAGAAAATACCGTTTATAAAATCTTATCATTAAAACGGTTAAAAATCAACTTTCGGAGGATGTTTATGATAAAAAATTTTTTAACAACGGTTTTTGAAAAAAATAATATTGAAATTAATGTTACCAAGGAAAACACCCAAGAGCTTTGCTATTGTGAAAAAACAAGCAGAGTTACCGATGAAAAATATATTCTTGAGGTAACAACCAAAGACGGTAAGACTTCTGTTAACATCAGATGCTCGGGAGAAAAAAGTGAGTTCTATGCTCTTTGCGACGTTGCACAGCGCGCCGAAAACGAAACTCTTGAAAACGGAGAATATGTATGCGCTCCGACCTTTAAGGTGAGGGGATATATAGAAGGCTTTTACGGCATACCGTGGAGCCACGAAAAGAGAAAATCCGTAATGCTCCTTATGGCTAAAAACCGAATGAATACGGTGTATTATGCTCCGAAAGATGATGACTATCACAGAGAGCTGTGGCGCGATCTTTATCCCGAGGGGGATCTTGCAAAGCTCAAGGAGCTTGTTGATCTTTCCAAAGAATGTTATATGGATTTCTATTGGTGCATTGCGCCCGGACTTTCTATGAAATATTCCGATTCCGCAGAGTTTGAAACTCTCCTTGCAAAAACAAAACAGCTTTATTCAATCGGAATCCGTCACTTCGGCTTGCTTCTTGATGATATTGAAGAAGAGCTTGCGTTTGAAGAAGACAGAAAAATGTATACAGAGACTGTCAATGCGCACATTGACCTCATCGGGAAATATCATCAAGCAATCCTCAATATTGATCCTGACGTAAAGCTTACGGTCTGCCCGACGCTCTACAACGGCAAGGGTGATGAATATTATATCTCGAAGCTCGGACAGAATATTTCTCCTCTGATTTCACTTTTCTGGACAGGAAAGGACATCTGTTCAAGAGAGCTTACAAGCGCGGATGCGATGAAATTTCTTGAATGTACATATCATAAACCGCTTTACTGGGACAACTATCCCGTAAACGATATGTCTATGTTCAACGAAATGCATATTTCACCGATAATCAATCGTGATGCTGATCTCTGGAAATATTCCGAGGGAATTATCTCTAACTGTATGGAGTATGCCGAGTGTTCAAAAATACCGCTTATAACCTTTGCGGATTATCTCTGGGACAGCGAAAACTACGATCCCGATTCTTCGTGGGAAAATGCAATCCGTCAGGTTGTCGGAAAGGAAAACGCAGAAAAGTTTATCGTCTTTGCCGATCATCTGTATATTTCCTGCCTCAAGGATGAACCTTCAAAGAGAATGAAAAAGTACTTCGGCGAGGTTTTACGGCTTCTTAAAACAGGTGAGCCCGAAAAAGCAATAATGCTTGCCGAGGAATACATTGCAAAAATGAATGAAGCCTGCGACTACCTCAGACAGGATCTTCCGATTTGTAACGAGCTTGAAAAATGGAGCAAGAAATTCTTCGTTGCGTGTGAAATTTTTGAAAAGCTTATCGCGGTTCTGAAAAATAAAACGGACGAAAACGTGAAAGAACTTTATGATGCTATCGACAGGTACGATTCAATGCCCGTGAAAATCGCAGAGGAAATGAATATGAAACTCTTCCTCGGAATAATGTTCGGAGTGTAAAATGGCTTCAAGTAAAGAGTATCTGGATTTTATTCTGGATCAGCTTTCTGATCTGGACGGAATATCGTACAGAACGATGATGGGTGAATTCATTCTGTACTATCACGGCAAAATCGTCGGCGGCATCTACGATGACAGACTGCTTGTAAAGCCTGTAAAATCAGCGGTTGAGCTTATGCCCGAGGCGGTGTACGAAGCGCCCTATGACGGGGCAAAAGAAATGTTGTTGGCAGAAGATGTTGACGGCAAGGAGCTTTTATCAAAGCTCTTTGTCGCGATGTACCCCGACCTCCCCGAACCGAAGAAAAACAAATAGACAAATTCGGGCTTGTCGGGATGATTTAATGAAAGTCTATAAATTCTGTCGGCGGCAGCAAGCCACCGCCCTACGCTGTTTATTCAACTCATCACGTAGGGGACGGGTTTCCCGTCCCGCCAGATACGGTGCAATTTTGCGGGATGCGAAACGCCTCCCCTACAGGCACTATCAAAGTCGGGTGTTATATTTTAGCGTCGCAGACCCTTAATGTTTGCAATGCAAACACATCATTCGCGTAGCGAACATCATTCATCATATCCGCACAGCGGATGCATCATTGCAAAGGCATCGCCTTTGCTCAACAAACCCCAATTTATCTTGATAAAAAGGTGATAAAATGAAACTTATTCCCAAAATTTTATTGGGCACCGTTGGCGGTGTTGCAGGTTACCTTGCCATAACTGCAGGCGGATATCTTCCGTTCGTAATCCACGACGCACGGAAAGGCTACCGTGACAGCTGTGACTATCTTCTTATTCTCGGCGGACGTGTTGTCGGAGAAGAAACTCCAAGTCCTCACCTGCTTGAAAGAATAAAGGTTGCAGCGGAGTATCTTAAGGAAAACACAGAGTGCCTTGTTATTCCTTGTGGTGGTTGCTTCCGTGACGGGCAGAAAAAAAGTGAGGCATTGATAATCAAAGAGTATCTTGTCAAGCTTGGAATTGACGAAAGCAGATTTATTCTCGAGGATAAATCTACAACCACTTTTGAAAATTTTGAAAATGCTTTTGAGATTATCAGATCACATTCTGGCAAAAATCCTAACGAATTCAAAATCGCATTCCTTTCATCAGACTATCATCTGCGCAGAGCGGGAATAATTGCAAACCGTTGCGGATTTGAAAAGATCGGTAAGGTCAGCTGCGAAAACAAAAAAGGCAGACTTGCGAATTATGCAAGAGAGTATATCGTTGCATACGAACTGCTGAAAAAAGATAAAAGATAAAAAAATCCTGCAACACGAAATGTTGCAGGATTTTTTTATTTATACTGATAACATTTTACGTAATCGACAACCATAGAGGTCGGGAGATAACCGTTTTCGAAAACTCTGTCGTCAACGCCGACCGAAATTATGAGATAAAGCGGCACCTGACACACTCCGCCGAAGCTGGTTCTTGCCGTTTCTACGCCGTTGACGTAGAAGATATATTCATCCTTATTCCATTCGACACCGTATGTGTTGAATTTATTATACGGATCGTCGGCATAGTACGCACCCTGATTCTCACTTTTGTGAGCTTCTTCGTAGGAGTCAACGTGAATTGTATGTATAACCGAGCCGAAATCCGGACTGAATTCGTTGTAATAAGTGTTTGTTTCGAGAACATCAACCTCGGCACCCGTTATTCCACCGTCTGTATCATCTTCCCACATACCGTCTGTCAGAAGCCAGAAAGCAGGGTTAATTCCTGCACCCTTAGGAAGAATACAGCGGATTTCAAAATAGCCGTAAAGCTGTTCGTAACCCTTATGGTTTCCTGAGTAATTTTTGTTCGGATTTGTTTCCATTCCGTATGAGTAATAACCTGCACCTTTTGGACCGTCTTCTTTATATTCAACATTGATCTTAAGGCAACCGTCCTCCGTAAAGCTTACCTGATCGCGGTTCCACCATGCAGTGTCACGAAGCTGAGTATCGTCTTCACCATAAACATAGTGTCCCTGCCAGATTTCTGTGTCGAATCCGGTTTCGAATTCATCCTCCCACACAAGCTCAAATCGGCTCATATCAATGCTGTCCTTGTACGGTTTGACGGGTGTATCAAGCACAGCCATACCAAAAAGCTGAACCGACGCAAGAAGCATTGAAAAAGCACCCTTAACATCGAATGAAAACAGCCTGGTGAAGAAATTGCCGATCGCAGGCAAAATCTCATTCAAAGCATTAGCCTGTCTTGTTGCCAATCCTAAAAAATCATAAAAATTCTGCATAACTGTCCCTCCTTTTTTCTATTATAAAAAAATTATTTCTGTTTTGCAATACAAACAATGTTTTTATTAATTAAGGTATACTTTACTATTTCGGAAATATATGTTAAAATCGCAACAGAGGTGATTTTATGACGTGGATGTCTTTTCTTCGTTTGCTTATGGCAATTCTTATGATGCCTTATTATCTTTTTAATTACACTTTCAACAACTACGCCTATCCTGCTTACAGTACTTCGGGAGCTTACCTTTTCTGTTACTTTACCGGAAATGAGATCGAGAATCAGACTCTTCATTTTGCCGTAAGCACGGACGGATACCATTTCAAAGCACTTAACAACAATGAAGCTGTAATCAAGCAGACTCTCGGCACAAAATGTGTCCGCGACCCGTACATCCTTAAGGGTGTTGACGAAAACGGTAAGGACTGTTTCTTCATCATTGCGACGGATATGGACGCAGGCCTTGGCTGGCTTTCCAACCACAGCCTGATTACCTGGAAGTCTTACGACCTTGTTAACTGGATTGACGAGACGGTTATTGACATCCGTCAGTTCCCGGGATTTGAAACCACAAACAGAGCGTGGGCACCGCAGGCAATCTGGGACGAAAATATCGGAATGTATATGGTTTACTGGGCAAATTCAACTGAAGAAAACGACTGCGCAGGTCATTACTATGCATATACGAAAGATTTCAAAACTTTTGAAACAGAGCCTCAGGTGCTTTTCGGACGTTGGAACGAATATGTTCCCGAACGCGACGAAGTGATGAACATTCAGTGCATTGACGGAGATATTATTTACAACGAAAAAGACGGTTATTATTACCTTTACTTCAAAGAAGATCTTACGCAGAAAATCGCTTACGTAAAGTCAAAAAATCTTACGGGACCTTACAACACGGACTACACAATCTGTTCGCTTAACTGGTTCGGCGTTGAGGGAAGCTCGATGTACCGCATCACAGGCACTGACGCGTGGATGATGATTATGGACGAATACGGCAACGGCACATTCTTCGCACAGATGACGAGGGACTTCAAAAACTTCAGACAGTTCCAGCGCTCATCTATGGAGATTGACCACCTTAAACCGCGTCACGGTTCAGTTGTTGCAATAACCGAAGATGAATATAAAACACTTGTTGAGCACTACGGTGTTCAGGAGTAAGAATTCAAGACTGCCTTCGGGCAGTCTTTTTTTGTAATACGGTTAATTAAAAATTTTTTCATGGGACAATCACGAAAAATTTTCAGGCACATAGAATGTTAGTGTAGGGCGCAGAACAACGGTTCCCGCCCCAATCCGAAAGGAGGTCACGACATGGGTTGCTGCAATAACTGGTTTATGATTCTCATTATCATCCTTTTATTCTCTGAGTGTGGTTGCGGTTGTAACAACAATTGCGGTTGCAATAATAACTGCGGTTGTAACAACAACGGTTTCCTCAACAACAACGGCTGTGGTTGCTAACCATTGACCATCCTGACACCTGCAGGCGACGAACCTGCAGGTGTTTTTTTGTGTTTAAAATACACCAACGTTTCTGCGAATTCGGGTTTGTTGAACAGATTTTAGATCAACGTCGTAGGGGCAGATATCATCTGCCCGTCAATTATGTGTTATTTTTACGGGAACATAATATGTTCCCCTACGGACACGATTTCAACTCAGGGGTTCGTAGGGTTCGGGTCTCCCGAACCGAAAACAGCGCATTATCCGACAGGACGGGAAACCCGTACCCTACGCTGTTTATTCAGGTTTTCAGTCTTATTAAAATTTAGCAGGTGCCAAGCCCCCTTTATGCAAGGGAGCCTGATATCTGCAACATTGAAGAACTCTACAAACCCGAATTTGCATAACTAATAAATAATGCGACAGAAAACGAAAAAGTTTCTGTCGCATCTTTGTTTTAAAAGTGTTTAATTGTTTTCGTGAAAATTCGCAAGATCTTCAACCGTTGCCATCGAGCTTTCAGCACCCATTCGGCTGACGGCGATTGAACCAGCCTTATTTCCCATATCGCAGGCAGTGTAAATATCTCCACTCTTTTTATATTCAAGTGCGAGCGCAGCCGTAAAGCTGTCACCTGCAGCTGTCGTATCCACGACCTTGCTTTTATATGGTGGGATAATCTTAAGATTTTCCCCGTCCCAGACACTGCAACCTCTTGAACCAAGCTTAAGGACAACATATTTCGCTTTGCTTCGTTGCATAATTATTTTCGAAGCTTCAAGGATGGATTTTTCGTCAGCAGGGAAGATGCCAGACAAAGCTTCAGTTTCGTTTTCATTGGGGGAGATAATGGTAGCACCCTGCATTCTTTCAAGGTTAAAATTCTTTGCAGGTCCGCAGTCGATGACTGTTGTGATGTTCTGCGCGATTGCCCTATTCACGCATTCGACAACAACGTCTTCGGTTGTCTCAAACTGAACGAGTAGAACGTCAATGTTTTCGTCAATGCAGTCAGCAGCTTCTTTCGGATCAATTTCCGCATTCGCTCCCTCGTAAACAATGATGCGGTTGCGGCCTTCGCCGTCAACGATGATTGCTGCCATTCCTGTCTGCGAACCGTCATCTTTAACGCAGGACGAATCAATACCGTTTTTGTTGAGGTTTTCAATGAGCTTTCTGCCGTTTGCGTCGTCAGCAACCTTGCCGATCATCTTCGTCTGCGCACCGAGCCTTGCAAGTCCCGTTGCCTGATTTGCGCCCTTACCGCCGCAAGCGTAACCGTAGTCTGTGCCGAGAACATTTTCGCCGACGTCGGGCACCTTTTTCATATTGAGGATTATATCCATATTGATACTGCCCATCACGGCAGCACGGATGTCTTTATACATAAGCTCCTCCTCAGAGAACAGATCTGAAACTGTCTGCGGATTCTTTCATATCTTTTCCTTTTATGAAAAGACTGCTTGTGCCGAGAACAAAGATTTCTGCTCCGACCTTACTGAGCATTGCACCGTTTTTGGGGCTGATGTTGCCGTCAACCTCGATCGGGATGTCATACTTACCGAGATTATCAAGAAACTCCCTTGTCTTTGCAACCTTTTCTTTTGCACCTGCAAAAATTTTCTGTCCCGCAAAGCCGGGGCATACAGTCATAACAAGCGCCATATCCATATAATCTGTGAGATGTTCGTAGCAGTTAACGGGGGTCTGCGGATTGAGCGCAAGTCCTGTTTTACATCCCTTGTCGCGGATTTTTGCAAGCGTACGCTGTGCGTGGATGTCACCCTCATAGTGGATACAGATGTAATCGTCCTTACCGAGGTTCATCATATCAATGAATCCGGCAGGATTATTCACCATCATATGCACGTCAAGAGGAATGTCGGTGACAGACTTAATTGCGTTAACCATATCGAAACCGAGAGTGATATTCGGCACGAAACTGCCGTCCATTATATCGAGATGAAGCAGGTCGATGCCTGCTCTTTCAAGCTCTTTGACAGAATTTCTGATATCAAGCAGATCTGCACACATAACTGAGGCGGAAAGGAGTTTTTTCATTGTAATCAATCCTTTGTCTGAATATGGTTTTATTGTATCACGTCTTCATACAAAATCAAGCTTATTTCTGAAAATCCGCTATCGACAAATATTTGATGATATGTTATACTACAAAAGTACACGGTAAACGTTACTGAATAAGCAGAAAAGGAAAATGTTTATGAAAAAACCTGTTTTTTATCTTGGAGAATTTACACAGCGCGATAAAGCTTTTATCACAGCTGAAAACGGTGTTGACGTTGAAAATGTTGCAGCAGTAGCATTCGAGGGCGAAACACTTTATATAGCACAGCCTGACTGTGTTGTTGAATATGTAGACGGAAAAGCTAAGGCACTTCCGATAAAGGCTTCAAATCTTTTCACAAGAAAAGGCAAGCTCTACGCTGCAATCGGCAATACTCTTGCTGAAATCAAAAAGGGTAAGGCGAAGAAAATTCAGGAGTTTGATTCTCCCGTTGTTGATATTTCTGTTGCACTTGACGAGTCAATGTGGCTCATTACTGAGGATGCTCTTTACAGACTTGATGCTGACGAGTTCGTAAGAATCGTTGATGTGCCGGAAGCAACAGTATGCCTTGCAGCGCTTGACAATAAAGCAAAGTACGCGGAAACAGTTTTTGTAGGCTCAACTGTTGAAGGTCTTCTTTCAATGAAAGGCAAGCGCCGCCATTGGTCAGAGCTTCTTCCTGATATTACAGGTGTTCTCAGCAAGAGAATCAACTGCATTGCTCTTGATGCACTCGGCCACCTCTGGGTTGGTTCTGACGACGGTCTTAATATTTACGACGGCAGAAGCTATTGGCTCAACGGTAACGATTTTTATTCAGTTCCCGACGGAGCGATCAACGATATGTTCTTTGCTGCAGACGGCAAAAAATATTTTGCAACAAATACTGGTATTATCACTCTTATCGAAGGTAAGATTTCATACTATTCATACGGTGCATGGCTTCTTCATCCGACAGTTACAAAGATTACTGTTTCAGACAACGGTACAATCGCTGCCGTAACACCGAGAGGAATCAGCCTTATCACTGCAAAAACACTTACACTCGGCGAAAAAGCTGCAATCATCGACGAATATGATGAAAAGTACTTCACAAGAAACGAAGGCTATCAGGTTGACAGAAAGCTTCGCAAGTACGGCGATATGGATTCAGGCTGGCTTCCGAACTCTGACAATGACGGACTTTTCACAGGTCTTTACTGCGCAAGCCAGTGCTTCCGTTATCAGGTAACAGGTGACGAAAAGGCAAAGGCTAACGCTAAAAAGGCTGTCGAAGCTATGATCAAGCTTACAGAAGTTACAGGCAGAGAAGGATTTACCGCTCGTGCAACTCGTTATTCCAACGAAGAAAACTTCGGTGACGGAAACCGTGAAGAGTGGCACGTATGCGAGGACAACCCCGACTGCGAGTGGCTCGGCGAAACATCAAGCGACGAGATGACGGGTCACTACTTTGCATACGGTATCTACTTCGACCTCGTTGCAGACGATGAGGAAAAGAAGAAGATTGCTTCAGTTGTAAAGAAGATTACCGACCATATTATAGACAACAATTTCCACCTTACTGACGTTGACGGTATCCCGACAACATGGGCAAACTGGGAACCCGACCTTCTTAATAATGACGACAGATGGTACTACGAGCGCGGAACGAACTCACTCGAGATCCTTTCTTTCCTCAAGACAACATACCATGTAACAGGCGACGAGAAGTACGAAAAGGTTTATGAAATGCTTATCAAGAAGCATCACTATGCAATGAACCTCATTCAGTACAAGTGCGAAGATGGTCACGTTGCCCACATCGACGATCAGCTCGACTTCGTAAACATCTATCCGCTTATCGTTTATACGGATAATGCCGCACACAAAGAGATCTTTAAGATGGGTCTCGCTCACCACTGGGCATATGAACGAGTTGAGCGTTCACCGTTCTTCAACATCGTTTACGGTGCATTGACAAACAATTACTGCGATATCGAGGAAGCTGCAAAGTCACTTTCAGAAATGAATCTCGACTTTATCAGATGGCCTGTTTACAACAGCTACCGTAAGGACATCGTATGGGATACAGAGCAGGAAGAGACAGGCGTTCCCGCACAGCTTAAGTACCCTGTTGAGTACTGGTCAAGACTCCTCGTTAACTATGACGGAAACCAGTTCATCTGCGACTCAGGTGCAGAAGAGTTTGTTGAAATCAACAGCAAGCGTACGAACAGAACAAGCACACTTCCCGGTACTTCAGGTGCAAATGCAACAAGTGCAACAATGCCGTCTGTTTTCCTTCTTCCTTATTGGATGGGCAGATATCACGGACTTCTCGGTGATTAATTGAATTTCTGAACGGACAGTGCAAACGCCGAGCTCCCGTAAGGCAGTTTTTCTTTAAAAGGTGAACTTGCGGCACAATAATGCGTTGAAACCCATCAATACGCGTCAGCGTTATCGATGGGTTTCGCCTTTTCTTGCACACGCAATTTCGCCTTTTAAAGTGCTTCGCAGTTTTGTTCGAAAAACAAAAACTTCCTTACGGGAACTCGGCGAAGCTGTCCGTTTTTTACTTGCGGTCAGAATGATATTGTTGTATACTGTTTACATAAAAGGGCGGTGACACTATGGCAATAATGAAGTTTATTTCGTCGGTGATATTGGTTTTTTCAATGGTTTTTCAGTGGCTGCCGATTGCCGTTAAAAATCCGATAAAATGGACGGTTGAAAATATGCCTTTGCGCAACAAGGTTGTGCAGATGCTTATGGTGGATTTTCGTTATTGGGACGAAAACACATCGGATAAAATCGAACGCAAAGGCTTGACAGTTATGAACAGTCAGGTCAAAAAAATACTCAATGACTATAATTTCGGTGCCGTAATTTATTTTGCACAGAATCTTACGGGAACTCAGCAGTCGTACGAGCTTACAATACAGATGCAGAAAGCGGCGACAGAGGGTGGCGGAATCCCGATGTTTATCAGTGCGGACCAGGAGGGTGGCTCGGTTTACCGCCTCGGTACAGGAACGGCACTCCCGGGCAATATGGCTCTCGGCGCAACAAACAATACTAATTATTCATATATGGCGGGACAGATTATCGGCAGTGAGCTTAGCGTTCTCGGAATCAATACGAATCTTGCACCCGTCGTGGATGTCAACAACAATGCCAATAATCCTGTAATCGGACTTCGTTCTTACGGTGATGATCCTGTTGCAATCGGCAATATGGCCTCGGCAAGTATCAAAGGAATGAAAGAATACGGAGTAATCGGATGTGCAAAGCATTTCCCGGGGCACGGAGACACGGCAACGGATTCGCACTACGGCTTGCCGAGCGTAAACAAATCACTGTCTGTTCTGCAGGGATGTGAGCTTAAACCTTATGAGGTTGCAATAAAGCAGGGAATCGAAATGATTATGACTGCGCACATTCTGTACCCTCAGCTTGAAAAGGACAAAATCGTATCGCAGAAAACGGGAAAGGCAGAGTCTTTGCCCGCAACAATGTCAGACGATATAATCACAAACCTTCTCAAAAAGAAAATGGGCTTCAAAGGCATTGTCGTAACCGATGCAATGAATATGGCAGGAATAACGGCAAAATGGAAGCCTGTTGAGGCGGTTGTAAATTCAATCAATGCAGGTGTCGATATGATTTGTATGCCCTGCGAATTAAGCGACCTTGGCGACCTTAAAAACCTTGATGCGATAATCAACGGTGTTGTTGACGCGGTAAACAAGGGCAAGATTCCGATGTCGAGAATCAACGATGCGGTTGAAAGAATCCTCAAGGTAAAAACAGACAACGGCATAATGACCTGGAAAGAAGAAAATTACAGCCTCGATAAGGCTTTGAAGACAGTGGGTTGCAAGGCAAACAGAGAGAAAGAGCGTGAAATTGCCGCTGCGGCCGTTACGGTGATTCAGAATAAAAACAACACTCTTCCGCTGAAGCTCAAGAACAACAATAAGGTCCTGATGCTCGTTCCTTATGATAATGAAAAAGCGCAGATGGTTATGGGATGGAACCGCGCGAAGGAAGCAGGGCTTATTCCGTCTTCGGCACAGATGGAGGTTGTACGTTTCAATAGTTCGACAACGCTTGATACATACAAAAGCAGGATAAAGTCGGCAGATGTTATGATCATCAATTCCGAAATAACCAAAGCAAGCAAAATGAACGGTGCAAGCTGGGAGTCTTCGTACGTGCTGAAAGTTGTGGATTACGCAGAATCGCTCGGAAAAACAACGGTTGTCCAGTCGGTCGACAAGCCGTATGACGTACAGTCATATCCCAAGGCTGATGCGGTAATTGCAGTCTACGGTTGCAAGGGATCGACGGTTGACCCGACGCAGGCTCTCGTTGGCGGAGTTACGGATTCGAAGAATGCCTACGGGCCGAATATTATTGCAGGAGTTGAAGTTGCGTTCGGCGTTTTCGGAGCAAAAGGTAAGCTCCCTGTAAATATTCCTGAATTCAAAAACGGTGCGTACACGTCAAAAACTGTCTATGCGCGCGGATACGGTCTTACATACAAAGCTGTGAAATAAAAAATAAGTGCTGTCTTTTCACAAGACAGCACTTTTACTTTTATCTGATTAAAAGGTTGTAAAGCGTGGGGCTTACGTTAAATTCATCGATAGCTTTCTGCACTTCGCGGAGAGCTTTTTCTTTTGATACCTTTGACGGATTCTGCTTCAGGTTTGCACGAATGAGAATATTTTTCGGCGTGTGTGCAAAGTCAATGAATTCCAGAAGCTGGGTTTTATATCCGCAGTATTCAAGCAGGTTTCCTCTTATCGAGTCGGTAAGCAGGGCGGAAAATCTTTCCTGAATAATACCGTATCGGGTGAGAAGAGAAAGGTTTTCGGTTTCAATCTGCGAGTTGAGCTCGTGCTGACAGCAGGGAACGGAAAAAATCATCTTTGCATTCCAGTTGATTGCATTGTAAAGTGCAAAGTCAGTTGCGGTGTCACACGCGTGAAGCGTAATCACCATATCGACGTCAAACGGACATTTGTAACCGTTGATGTCTCCAAGCTCGAAGCGAAGATTTTCATATCCGTATTTCTGCGCCGCTTTGTTGCATTTTTCAATAACGTCTTTCTTAAGGTCAAGCCCGATTATCGTCGCATCAATCTTCCTGATAACGGTAAGGTAGTAATAAACAATAAACGTCAGGTAAGATTTACCGCAGCCGAAGTCGATGATGTTAAGTTTTTCGTAATTATGCTGCCGTATCGAATCGTCGATAATCTCTATGAATCGGTTGATCTGCTTGTATTTATCGTACATAGACTGAACGACTTTTCCTTCTTTTGTGAAAATGCCCATATCGATAAGCGGCTCGATGATTTCGCCTTCGGAAAGAATGTACTGCTTTTTTCTGTTGTGTTCGATTGAAGCAGGGCAGGGTGCGGCAGAAGAATTACGCTTCTCTTTATAAAAAATCTTGCCTTTTTTGGAAACGGTTATAAAGATTTCTTTTTCTTCCGTCCAGGCGTTGAATTGAAGGTAATTGCCGTCCATAATTTCAAGGCAACGCTCCGCAATTTTTTCAGACGGAATGTTTTCGTGGAAAACCTGCTTCTCGGTGTACTTGGCAATCTGATAGTACTTCGGCATAAGGTTTACCGTGATTTTCTTGAATTCAGCCTGTTTGGTTACGGGCTTGCTTATAACAGCCTTCAGAACTTTATTTTCAAATATTTTATAAATGTATTCTTTGATTTCCAACATAATCTGCCTCCATAATAGGTCGTTTTACTGTTGAGGATTCAGTTGAGGGTATCGAACTTGTTGTCGTAAAGATCAGTGTTGATTTCTGCAACCGAATGATGATTGTTAATTCCAATTATAATGAGTGAATCACGCTCATTTTTGGGATAAAGAACAGCAAGCCCGGCGACTTTAAGAATAGACTGTATCTCGTTTAAAGAAAGTTGCATTGCAATGCATATGCAAAGAAGGGAATCTCTTGAAGGCTTGCGATGTCCGGAAAAAATCTGGTATCCGTATACTTCACTGAGTTCAGATTTTCTGATAACATCAGTTTTTGTAAGTTCGAATTTATCTAATAGCTTAGAAAGATAAATGTGCAGATCATCATTGATAAAGTGGCAACTGTTTTCTTTATAATATTCAGAAAAGCTGTGAGACTGCATAAGCTCGTCCATAAGTTCGCCCGTAGTTTTTGTAAACATAATACTCTCCCTATTCTTTATATATGTTACGATTCTGACAGATAAAAATTTGTTTGTCAAGCTAAATTTATGAAAGAATAAAATTATGCAATTTGCATAGGACAAGGTAACAGTTGACGGTGTAAAATACTTGCAGTGTACTTATAAAATGATTTAACGGAGGTATAAAAATGGGTTTATTTGACAAAATCAATAAAAACGATTTGATTTCCAAAGCTAAAGGTGCAGTTGATTCAGCATCAAACGGTATGAAAACAGCGATGGGGGAAGCAAAGGCGAAGCACGAGCAGAAAAAAGCGGAACAAGCTGCTTATGATGCTGAAATGAAAGAAAAAGCTATAACGAAAGCGGAAGAAATTGTAGCTTCTATCAAAAGCTACAGCAATGAAGAAAGCGTTTTTGAAAAGACTGGCGGAAAGGAATTACAGGATTTTACAAAATTGTTCTACGATAAAATCCTTATGCCTGCAAACAGTGTCGGGAACAGCCATATTTCAATGTATCCGTACATAGATGCAAAAAGGCTTGAAAAATTCAAAAAGGGCAGGACAGATTACGAGGAAACGGAAGTTCCGTTGATTTATATCCGTTCAAGTGAGAAACAGGAAATTCTTATTACTGAGAACAAATTGTATTTTTCTGTTTCGCTTGAAGAAGATAGAAAATATTTTGCTAAATCTTCGGTTGACTGTTCCGAAATAAGCAAGTTCGTTTTTGAGTTGGGTGAAACCGAATCAGTTTTTAAATGCGATGAAAATATTCTTGCTACCTTCAAAACCAACAAATCAGTTAAGGAAGATTTTATCACCCTTACAGAATATTTCGAAAGAATAGGCAACTGTGACTTTGAAATCACGGACGAAGATACTGATGCGATAATTAAGGAGAAAATCGGCGAAAAAGTTTTGCAGGAAGTCAAAAAATATATGGTGTTTGAAGATGAACTGATGTTATATTTCGCTTGGGGACTGGATTCACTTTCAGCTAAGGACTATATCGTCTGCACAGACAAGCAGATAATCATTATGGATAGAGAGGCTTTCGGAATGACGGCTAATGTTAAGCAGTTTTATTATGATGATATCACTTCAGCTTCTACAGAGCAGAATTCGAACAGTAGCGATCTTACAGGATTCCTTATTGAAAGCGCACTTACCTCTTTGACGAAAACTTGTAATCTTGTGATTTCTGTTGCAGGTTCAATAAGCAGAATTAATACCCTTTATAAGGTTGAAGCAGAAAGGGTTGTTGCTGTTTATCACCAGTGCAGAAAAGCATTAAAAGTTTCTGCGTCACAACCTCAGGTTGTTGTTCAGCAGACAGCAGTTGACCCTGTTGAGCAGATCCGTAAACTAAAGGAAATGTGTGATCTTGGCATAATTTCCGAGGAAGAATTCAACATTAAAAAAGCAGATCTTCTTGCAAAGATTTAAAAGGGTGTAAACAGAGGATGGGCTGAAAAAAGCCATATCCTCTGTTGTTTGTCTATTGACGTATTTGTCATTTTGGGATATATTGATATTGTTTTTTGGGAGGTGCAGATTTTGACAAATGAGCTTGAAAGAATTGTTGATGAGCAGTTTTCTTTTGTAAAGGCACTAAGCAAGAAGGAAAACAGTTGTGCCGTTGTCTTGCGTCATAACCGCCTTGATAAAAAGGTTGTAAGGATTAATACAACTAAAAATTTGGAAATATACGAAATGCTCAGTCAAATAAATCATGAAAACCTGCCCTCGGTACTGGGTATTATCAAGCGAGAAGACGGATTTTCAGTCATAGAGGAGTATATTGACGGAATATCTGTAGCTCAGGTTCTCGAAAATGGATTGTATAATGAAAAGGGGGCAAGGGCTGTTTGTAAAGCGGTTGCACTTGCCTTGGATGTTCTTCATCGGTTTAATATAATTCATAGAGACATTAAACCGGAAAATATTATGATTGATGCCTATGGTACAGTTAAACTGATTGATTTTGATGCCGCAAGGATTTATAAGCATTATCAGCCTACAGATACTTCTTTTGTAGGGACTGCAGGCTTTGCGGCTCCCGAACAATATGGAGTAAATCAAAGTGATGCAAGAACGGACATTTTTGCAATGGGTGTGCTGATGAACGTCATGCTTACAGGGGAACACCCGACAACAAAAATATACAAAGGTAAATCAGGAAAAATAATACGCAAGTGCATCAATGTTGATCCTGAAAAACGTTATGTGTCAGCTATGGAGCTGTACCGTAAACTGTAAAGGTGGAAGTTAAATGATTTGTAAAAGTTGTGGTAAAAATCTTCCGGATGAAAGTGGATTCTGTCCGTACTGTATGACAAAATTTACAAAGGAACAGGAAGTACATAATAAAAAAGGTAACAAGAGACTGGTATCTATAGTTGCGGTTCTTCTTGCGTTTATATTTGTTGTGACTGCAACTGTCGGGGTTGCTCTCGGAAAATTTTTTAACAGAAGCGAAAAAGAAACAACAGAAAATATCGGGATGCCATCAACAACAGAGGAAGTTCCTTCGATGCTTCAGACAGTATCACAAAGTCACTCAGCTACTAAGAATGCAAATCAGGCAGCAACAACAAAAACTGCTAATGAAACGATTAAAGAAGTGACTACTACCACAACAAGAAACACAAATGACAGCGAAGCAGTGCTTAATGCCTATGTGAAGCAAATGCTGGAAACACTTGATCTGGTTTGGTACTATATCTATGATATGGATAATAATGGAATGTATGAACTCATCATAATGTCCGGTACATTTGAAGGTGATTTTAAATTTCATTTTTATACCTACCGTGATGGTCGGATCGAATACATAGATTCGGTCTCAGCACGTTACAGTTCTCTTTATGTTCCTCTGTTAGGTAAGGGGATTCTTAAGGTTTATGCACGTCAGGAATGGATTACTATAACTGAAATTACCTTAAATGACAGAACGTTCAGCACAAAGAAACTATTTGATACTGAAATCGGTTATTCGGAAGATTATTGGGATTATGTAAATGATTATGCCTCTGATCGTCTCATAGGATGCGATACTTATGATCCTGAATATGCTGAATATATTTTTAGATACGGATATGCAAAAGGTTCAGAAAAATGGGCAACGGAGCATCCTTACGAATGAAATAATTTTTTAATAAAAGAAAAAGGTGGAGTTTATCCACCTTTTTGCTTATTTTACAATTGTATAAAGCTTTTCTGTATGTGTGTTGAAGTTGTCGACGTACCACGTGTTGCCGATTTTTACAACGTTTACGCTGATTCCGCCGACTGTCTTGTCTGCCACATTGATTTTGACGGACACAGCTGCTGCGGCATTTATGTCATCAAGAGAGATTTTGTATGTTTCAAGAGTCTTTTCGTCAAGAGATTTCTTGTATCCGTCAACATTCTTGTATTCAGATACCTGATCAGCTTCATAAGTGATTTTGTAATTATCGCCGAATTTCTCCTCGTAAAGACCGACTGTCTTTTCTCCTGTTTTAAGTCCTGTATTCTCGTCGATGACTTCTTCTGTACCAGTAAGTGAATCGCCGTAAGATGCAACGTTTGCTTCAAGAGCGGTGAACATAATTTCATCGGTCATATAATTGTCGCCGAAAATGCTTTTACGTACTTCAACGAGCTTTTTGAAATATTTGTTGAAAATGACGTCATATTTGTCCCAACCGTTATTCTGTTGGATGAGGCTTACGTAAAAAGGATACATTTTGTCAATAACCTGACCGGCAAGCGTACCGTCGTCATTTTTTGTTTTATCGGACATATAGCTTTCGTCATTATAGCCCTTCATATCTTTTGTGTCGTCGCCCGGTGCATAGTCGCATTCAGCATAAATTACGGGATACATATAATATTCGCGGATGTAATCTCCGTACTTGTAGTTCTTGCTGATAAGTGCGTTTTTGTATGCATTATATCCGTCACCGCGGTTTACGATACTTTCAACGTAGGCAACTGCAACTTTATCGGGGTTGAAGCCGTTGTATCTGCTGCTGAAGGTAACAGCGGTAATTGTTGCAAGGAGTGCCGCAACAACGAAGAAAACCACAATGGCATATGTTTTTGTGTTAAAAGCTTTTTTGTCAGTTTTCATAATTACGCCTCCTTAGTCAGTTCTGAAGAATTTTGTTCACGGCGTTCGATGAGTGCCTTTGTAATATTTTCTTTCTTTTCACCGACCATATCGTAGAAGAAAATCGGCACCGCCTGAAGAACAACAAAGAATGCGGGAATGATTGTGTAGATCATCAGAATTTTGTTGAGAGTTGCGTCGCTCTGTACCGCATATGCAACGTTTGCATCTGTTGAAGCGAGGTAACCCGACCAAGTGTAAAGAAGCCACGGGCCGAGAGCCTTTGTAAATGCGGAAGCAACCTTGGAGAAAAGTCCGTAACCTGCGTAAGCAAGACCTTCCTGACGTTTTCCTGTTTTGTATTCAATTTCGTCAACACAGTCCGCAATCATAATGTTAGGAGTAACGTTTGTGTTGCCATGCTGAAGACCGCAGAAGAAATTAAGGATAAGGAACGGAATGATAAGTCCGCTGTTGAATCCGATTCCCTTTGAAACAAGGAAAAGAATTGAAAGTGAAGATGCACCGTAAACGCAGAAGAGGATAAATGTTTTCTTGGTTGAAAACTTTTTAAGAACGAGGTTTACAAGAAGCGTGCCGACAGCGGTTCCGATACCCATAGGGAGAAGGAGAGCGAGCTTGAGATCCTTTGAACCCAGAAGGTAAATCGCTATGTAAAGAGAAACCGTACCGTAAACTCCGCGGCCGAAGCCTGTGAGCTTTGTAAGCGAAACCATAAGAAGATTTTTGTGGGTAAAAACAACCTTAACGGCATCCTTAAGTGAAACTTTTTCCTGAGTGAACGGAACTCTTTCCTGGTTGTTCGTGAAGAAAATCATAACAAAGAGAATAAGGCCGAGCGCACATACTGCCGTCGCAATAAGAAGGTCGAGACCCTGAGCCTCAGCATTTTTGTACTGCTGCTCACCCATAGCAGCTTTCATTATAAGACCGACAACGAGGATAACAACCATACCGCCGCTTTGGCCGACAGAACGAAGGAAGCTTGCGATTGAAATCGCAGTTGATCTTTCTGACGGGTTAGGGGAGCAGAGAGAACCGAAGCAGTTGCTCGGGCTTTCAACAGCACAGCTGAATGCCGTGTAAAGCGAATAGATGACAAACATCCAGATGATAGCAAGAGTCTGATTGTTAGTATTCGGAGCAACGAAAACGAGCAAGGAAATCAAAGCAAGCGGAACAACGCCGAAACCGATCCACGGCTTAACCTTACCGAGTTTTGTACGAGTGTTGTCGACAAGGTAACCGATTACAAGCTCGCATACAGCGCCGACGATACCTGCGACGAGGAAAACGATTGAAATTGCGTTTGACATAGCGTCAGCGTCGAAGCCTTTGCCCTTGAAAGCAAAGTCAGCGAAGAACGTAGCCGTGTAGTCAGGCATCCAACCGGTCATAAGTGCAACGCCGAAAAGACCGATGCCGAACGTGGCAATTTCTGATTTTTTCATGTATTTTTTCATGGTTGTTGATTTATCAGCCATAAAAACCCTCCTTCAGAATAATAGGCTTATTATATCATATTTTCGCAGATTTACAAGAATGAAGTGCAGACGGTTTGTGCAGAACAAACTTTAAATTGATATTTCGTAACGGTTGTGATATTATCTTGCTGAGGTGATTTTATGAATCCTTATATAGTAATAGGAATAGTGATCGCAGTTGACCTGGTTACTCTGCCGATAATAATTAAAAAAATGCTTAAAAAAGAGGGCAAACATAAAGGATTGAAAATCGCAGCTCTCATTGCGGTGTTTGTTGCAGTAGAGGCAGTTTTTTCGTTCCTGTATGTAGAATCAAAAATGTTCTATGACCGCGAAGGCAAGCAGTATCAGTCGGCGGAGAGTGTTGTTTATTACGACAGAGACGGAACAGAATATCTGCTTTGCGAAACAAAGGCGGACAGAATGCATTTCGTTTCACGTGACGGAAAGTTTATGCGCATTGCAGAAAGAACTTACATAGATAAAGAAGGATATCTCGTTTTTGATATCCGAAATGAATTCGATAAGACAGAGAACGGTAACGTTTATACAGATGACGAAGGCAATGAATATTACAAAGCGGAATCCATTGAATGGAACAGAAAGGGAGAAGCTCAGTTCAAGGAAAAGCAGGAAGTTCTTTAATCAAATCTATATAATTGTTAAAAATCGTTGACATTTATCCGTGTCAATGTTAAAATTTTCTTAATAAGAAACAGAATATGGTTGAACTAATGATGGAGGCGCGGTGCAGTACGACTAACGCTCAGAGGTCAAGGCAACGCAGGGTGTGAAAAGATTGGCCGCCGAAGCAGAGGGGATTTGCCTTTTGAACCTTTGCTGGGACGTTGCAGAATATGTAACGTACTGTCACGGTTGTGGAGTGCTATCAATAAAGTCTTATGACATGGTTGATGTTCTTGCTCAACCATGTCTTTTCTTTTAAATTTAATGGAGGGTTTATTCTATGTCAAAAACAAAGAAAATTGTCTTGGCTGTAGTCGCAGTAGCAATTGTTGCTCTTCTTACATTTGCTGCATTTAACGGCGGTCACCTTGCAACAGCAAACTGTGTTGACTGTGGCGGTGCAGGTCTTGTTGAAGAAGCAGCTTGTGAAACCTGCGGCGGCGAAGGACAGGTAACAGCATCATGGTGGGCACTCGTTCCGCCGGTAATCGCAATCGGTCTCGCACTTATCACAAAGGAAGTTTACAGCTCCTTGTTCATCGGTATTGTTGCCGGTGCTATTCTCGGCTCAAACTTCAGCTTTACAGGCACAATGGATCTTGTTACAGGTACCGGATTAATCGATGCAGTTTCAGGAACAGCAGGTATCTTTATTTTTCTTGTTGTTCTCGGCGTTATCGTTGCTCTTGTTAACAAGTCAGGCGGTTCTGCTGCTTTCGGCGCATGGGCTGAAAAGAATATCAAGTCAAGAGTAGGCGCAATGCTTGCAACTTTCGTTCTCGGTGTTCTCATTTTCATCGACGACTATTTCAACTGCCTTACAGTTGGTTCTGTTATGCGTCCCGTTACGGACAGCAAGAAGGTTTCACGTGCAAAGCTTTCTTACCTCATCGACGCAACAGCAGCTCCGATTTGTATGATCGCTCCCATTTCTTCATGGGCAGCAGCAGTTGCTTCTTACGCTCCTGAAGGAGAAGGTCTTTCTCTCTTCATCAGAGCAATTCCGTACAACTTCTATTCGCTTCTCACTCTTGTTTTCATCGTTGTAATCAGCCTTATGAAGTTCGATTACGGCCCGATGAGAATTCACGAAGTTAATGCAAAGCTTAAGGGCGACCTTTACACAGCAGGTGAAAAAGCAGAAGTTGCTGACGACGGTCATTCAGAGAAGGGTAAGGTTATTGACCTCATTCTTCCGATCCTTGTTCTTATCGTTTCTTGTGTATTCGCTCTTGTTTACAACGGCGGTATCCTTGAAGGTGCAAACTTCATTGACGCTTTCTCAAACACAGATGCAACAGTTGGTCTTCCCTGGGGTAGCCTTATTGCTCTTGTTTTCGCTATTGCATATTTCTGCATCCGTAAGGTTGTTACATTCAAAGAAGCTATGGAAGCTATTCCTAAGGGCTTTATCGCAATGGTTCCCGCAATCCTTATTCTCACATTCGCAACAGCTCTTAAGAATATGACAGGCGTACTTGGTGCAAAGCCGTTTGTTAACGAAGTTATGAGCAACGTTCCGGAAAGCTTCGCAAGCTTCATCCCGGCAATCGTTTTCCTTGTTGCATGCTTCATTTCTTTCGCAACAGGTACATCATGGGGTACTTTCGGTATTCTCATTCCGATCGTTATCACAATCTTCAAAGCAGGCGATCCTCTCCAGATCATTGCTATGTCAGCTTGTCTTGCGGGTTCAGTCTGCGGCGACCACTGTTCACCAATTTCAGATACAACAATTATGTCATCTGCAGGCGGCCAGTGTAACCACCTTAACCACGTTTCAACACAGCTTCCGTACGCAATTTCCGTTGCAGCGATTTCTTTTGTAATGTACGTTCTTGCAGGTTTCGTACAGAGCGCAGCAATCGTTCTTCCTGTTGGTATTGCTGTAACAGTTGTATTCCTCTTCCTTATGAAGATGGTTATGGTAAAGAAATACGGCAAAGAAAACGTATAATTCCTGATATTTCAAAGACCTCGGTGAAAACCGGGGTCTTGTTTTTTATTAAGAAATTGTAAATTGATTAATATAACATAAAAAAATCCGTTTTTACTCTTGTAAAAATCTTTCAAATAGTTTAAAATACATATGTTATGCCGTACCCTGCGGCGAAAACATATGTAAAGGATGAAAATTATGGCTATTGAAAAGTCAAAGGCTGAGCAGTACCGTGACGAACGTAAGGCACGTATTGCTGAAGCAGCAAAGAAAAATGCAAAAGATATGCAGAAGAAAAATGCAACCAAGAAGATTGCAAAGAGAGTCGTATCTATCGTTCTCGTTGCAGCAATCGCTATCGGTGCAGTAGCAGTTGCTCTTAACTACTACGGTGTATGGGACAGAACACTCAGAGCAGGTTATGTCGGTGCTGAGGACAAGTTCTCAATGGCTGAGTATGAGTATCACTATTGGGCAACATACAATACTTTGTTGAGTGAAGTTTCAAACAGCTATTCAACAGGTGTTAATTACAATTACGACACAAATCTTCCTCCCGACAAGCAGACTTCAACTGCTGAAGACGAGAAGGGTAATCCGATTTCATGGGTTGAGTTTATCCGTAAGCAGACTCTTGACGATATCAAAATCTACAACATTTACTACAACGAAGCTGTTAAGCTTGGTATCGACACTCTTACAGAGGCTGAGGAAAAGCAGATCGACGAAACAGTTGAAAGTATGCGTGAGCAGGCTAACGGCAGCGCTACAACTGACGGCGCAGCAAAGCCGAAATACACACTCAACGCTTACCTTCGTATGAACTTCGGTGCATACATGAACGAAAGCTTCCTTCGCAAGATTATGGAGAAGGAAATCATCGCTCAGAAGTTTATTGAGTATAAGCTTGACGAAATTGCAAAGTCATATGACCAGGCTGATATCGATGCAGAATACAATAAGGACAAGAGTTCTTTTGACCTTGTTGACGTTCGTTTGTATGAGTTTGCAAAGACTACTCTTCAGGCTGAAACGGGCGAATCAGACGCAGCTCTTAAGAAGCGTCAGGCAGAAGCAGACGAAAAGGTTAAGAAGGATGCAGATGCTTTCTTCGCAGCAGTAACAGACGAAGCTTCATTCCTTGCAAAGGCAAAGGAGCTTAACAAGGATGCAAAGGACTATGATGCTGATGCAGCAACAAAGCTTTCAGGTATGCTTAAGTCTGAGTTAACAAACGTTGCAAAGGATCTTGCTGAGTGGGCATTCAAGGCAGAGACTAAGGTCGGCGAGAAGAAGATGGTTACATCTGCTGACGGATCAAAGTATTATGTTGTTGTTCTTACAGCAAAGCCGTATCAGGTTGAAACTGTAAGCGTACGTCACATCCTCTTGGGCAACACTAACGCTGAAACAGGCGAGAAGCTTTCTGATGATGAAATCGCTCAGAAGGAAAAGGATGCAAAGGCAATCCTTGATGAGTGGGCAAAGGGCGACAAGTCTGAGGACAGCTTTGCAGCTCTTGCAACAGAGAAAACAGAAGATACAGGTTCAGCACAGACAGGCGGACTTTATGAAAATGTTCGTCCGGGTCGTATGGTTGCTGAATTTGACAAGTGGATCTTCGACAAGAACCGTAAGGCAGGCGATACAGACATCGTTGAAACAGAGTACGGTTATCACGTAATGTACTTCGTTTCAAACGACGGCAAGTACTACGATGCAACAATCAGAAATTCAAAGGCACAGATTGACCTTCAGGCAGAGCTTGACGAGCTTGTAGAATCAGAAACATACAAGCTTACTTACGGTCCGCGTACAGTTGAGTATGCAGAGAAGAAGTTGAACGAGAGAATCGCAACTATCATCGCACAGCAGGCAGCTCAGCAGTCATATGCTCCGCAGTATTAATTAAACACACAAAATTAAAACCCGTAATACGCGAGTATTACGGGTTTGTTGTTTTAGTGTGACGGTAATAATTTTAAGCTTCTTTGAAGTGAACCATAAAGTTTGTTCCGCCGTTGATGTCTCCGCCGATTGTAAGGTTTATTCCTGCGTTCATAAGCAATGCGCCTGAATAAACTTCTCCGTCAGCTTCGTTTACGTACATCTTGTTTTCATTAAGTCCTTTCAGACGGACGTTGAGGAAGTTGTGCGGAGTACGGTTTTTGATTATAACGGTAAGGAGCGCTTCGCTCTTATCCTTTGCAACGAACGACCATGCGCATTTGAATTCATCCTCTGTCGGAGCGATAATTCTGTAAAGGTCACCGTTGTGAGTAAGATCATAATATTTATGGTAAAGTTCAGAAGTCTTTTTAACTGTTTCTTTATCCTCGTCGCTGAGGTGTTTCGGGTCAAGCTCGTATCCGAATGTACCCCAGAGTGCAACAGCTGCCTTTGTTTCAAGACCTGTTCTTCTGCAGGCTGAAACGTGAGCGCCCATACTTGAAGCAGGGTAGCACATGGAAGTGCCGAACTGAATTCTCAGTCTTTCAATCGGGTCTGTATTGTCCGAACACCAGGTCTGCGGCATATAGTAAAGAATACCCGGGTCGTAACGACCGCCGCCGCCTGCACAGCTTTCAAAAAGGATGTTCGGGAAAGCGGATGTGATTCTGTCCATAAGCTCGTATGTACCGAGGATGAATCTGTGGAAGAATTCCTTCTGATGCTTTTTGTCAAGTCCCATTGAAGCAGGCTCAGAAATCGGTCTGTTATAGTCCCACTTAAGGTAAGCGATGTTGTTCTTTGAAAGAACATCGTACATCTGATTGAAGATATTGTCGCGGACATCCTGCCTTGACATATCGATAACGTACTGCTGTCTTGCAGGGGAAATGTCTCTGCCTTCAACGTGAACGCACCAGTCGGGATGAGCTCTGTAAACATCAGAATCAGGTGAAATCATTTCGGGCTCGTACCAAATTCCGAATTCCATTCCCTCAGCGTTGACTCTTTCGATAAGCTTTGAAAGCGGACCGTTAAGCTTCTTTTCATTTACGTACCAGTCACCGAGAGATGAGTCGTCGCAGTTACGTACGCCGAACCAACCGTCGTCCATAACAAGAAGCTCGCAACCGAGTTCTTTAGCCTGCTTTGCATAGCGGACAAGTGTTTCATCGTCAAAGTCAAAGCCTGAACCTTCCCAGCTGTTGATAAGAAGCGGACGCTTCTTTTTCTTCCAGGTACCACGGATGAGGTTGTTGCTGTAAAAATCATGGAATGTACGGCTCATTTCGCCAAGACCGTTCGGTGAATATGCCATAACTGCCTCGGGAGTCTGGAATTCTTCGCCCGGTTCAAGATACCAGTTAAAGTCAATGGGGTTGATTCCCATAACAAGTCGTGTGCAGTCCATATAGTCTGTTTCAATATCAATAGCGAAGTTGCCGCTGTAAACAAAGTTGAAGCCGAAAGCATCGCCGTAATCTTCACCGCCCTTGTCGTCAACGAGGGCAACAAACGGGTTATGGTTATGGCTCGATGAACCTCTTTTACTTGCGACGGACTGGATTCCGTGAGCAAGGTGACGAGTCTGAACAGTTCTTTCTCTTGACCATGTGCCGTAAAGGTTAACCATATTATAGCTCATTGACGGGAAGTTGACGCAACAACTTGCAACCTTTTCAATGTCAAAAGCTTCTTTTCCCGTATTTTCTATCTTGACACTTTGTGTAATTATGCTATGATTTTTAAAGGCGGTGTAACAAAGAGTAACCTTTGCGCCCGTAAATTTATCAAGAGCGATAATTTCAAGAGTATCTGCTTCATCGTCAGAGTTGCAGTACGTTGCGGGAAGACCCTTAAGCTTGGGTTTGCCGCTGTAAATTTTATGGTCAACATATCTGATGTCAGTGGTGGCTCTTCCTTCGCTGTCTTTGATTGCAAGCGCAGCAAGGCGGTAGTCGCCGCTTCCGTTGCAGGAATAAGCCATCGGCTGAATGTCGGGGGAGAAATACCAATCGTCAGAGGTCGAGGCTGTCATCGGAGAGATTGAAGCAAAGCCTCCTCTGTAAGCTGTTGAAATAAGGTTTGTATCGGGAATCTTCTTTCCGTAGTAAAGCTGGACAAGAAAATCACCGTCGAAAATTCCGATCGCATAAGTTGAACCGAGCGAATCAATTTTAAAAATTTTGCGCTCATTATCGAAAATGATAGGCATATAATCATCCTTTCTCGGGCGGAAAACCACCCGAAGAGATTTTAGCATACATCTGCATTTGCAGTCAATAAGAATAGAAATGTAATTTAAAAGGATTTTTGAATTATGGAAAAGAAAAACGTTCACAAAGACCATAGACAGCGAGTACGCTCCCGATTTTTCAAAGACGGAATCGGTTCTATGGATGACCACAATATAATAGAATTCCTTTTGTTTTTCGGAATACCCTTCAAGGATACGAACAGCATCGCTCACGCTCTTGTTGAAAAGTTCGGCGATCTGAACGGTATTCTCGAAGCTCCTGCAGAAGAGCTTATGAAGGTGGACGGTATCGGCGAAAATGCCGCAGCATTAATAAGGCTTACACACGACGTTTCGTTGCTTTATAATGAGAGAAAACAGCAGTGGCTTCTTGAAGAAAATACGGAAGATAATCTTGTAAACTATCTTTCAGTCAGATATTCGGGCGAAAGAAGAGAGCTGGTCTATCTTCTCTGCCTTGATTCCAACGGTAAAATTCAGCGCTGTGTCAAAATCTGCGAAGGTTCGCCTGATTCTGCAGTGGTCGACACGAGGACAATAGTTGAAACGGTTGTTCGTTTCGATTCAAAGAATGTTGTCCTTGCACATAATCATCCCAACGGTTTTGCCGTCCCGTCAGTAGCTGATGTGAAAACAACAGAGGAACTGATTCACGTTCTTGATGCAATCGGAATCAATCTTGCCGACCACATCATTGTTGCAGACAACGATTCGTTTTCAATGGCAAAGAGCAATAAGTACGGTTACTTATTCCGTTGATTGCGGAGTTGTTCCGTCAGGAATCTCTTCGATATCCAGATCGACGCTGGTTCCGATATTTTCGTAGCAGAAATAGTTTCCGTTTATTTCAATGCAACCGTTTTTTTCACTCATAACAACATCCTGCGAGATGATCTGAGCGTGTTGTGTTTCATAGTTACTTTTAAGAGCATATTCGGTCATCGCCATAAGTTCAGCCTGAGCCTGACTTATGGTGATTTCTTTTTCTTCGTAATCCGTATAAAGCCGATAATTGATTCCGAACGGTAATTTTTTGCCGTTTATAACAAGCCTTGAACGGTGAAGATAACATTCACCGCGACCTTCTTTCGGCGGAAAGATTTCAAATCCGAGAAAATATATGGACCATATTTTCTTTTCGGAAGGAGTGCAGACGGTAATTTTCGGCGACGTAACATTGCTTACTTTTATATTCGTTTTTGCAACTGCATAACCGTGGGCATCTGTAAAAAGATTTGTCTGCAGACGGCTTTCGGTAATTCCGCTTATAAGAAGCTCATCTTTAAGCACAGGCTGACCGACTTCGACGGCGGCAGAACCGCGGTAAACCTCAAGAATTTCAATCTGACCGTCTTTTGATGCAACGATATTGGAAGTTCCGCTGTGTTTTTCGATTTCGGGAGTTTTCTTTATATCGCGTACGTTTATTTGTGCGGTGCAGCCGCGTACGGTAATTGCCGCCCAGGATACGTCATCAAGCTTCTGCATTGCCGAGCTTTCAATCTGCGGAAGCTGAAGCGAGCTGATACGTTTACCGATCCTGAGACCTGATTCCTCAAAAGCTTCGATAACTTCACTGTCCGTAAGGTGCTCGTTTCCCGAAACCTCCACAATCCATATGTGACCGGAAAGAAACGAGAGGATAATGAAAACGACAACAACTCCGACAAGAAGCACGGGACGGCGTATAAACCTGTTAAGAATAAACGGCAGACCTGATTTCTTTGTTATGTGCACTCGCATTGAACTTTTTTTGGCAGGGGTACGGATTTTTCGGTAGCCCCTGAGCGTTGTTTTTGCACACAAGACGTTGTCTTTTTTCACTGTATCCCACAAAGGGATATTATTCACCGTGCAGGAATTGATAAACCGTTCGCTGAATCCGTTCTCGGCAGAAAATTCAACGTAGCCGAAAATATAGTTGATAATCTCTTTTGTTATCATCAGTCGGTGAACTCCACGTTGACGATAAACCCTTCAACCATTGCCTGCTCCATGGAAAGAGATTTAATTGTCAGCGAATTTCCTTGAAAACTAACGTTTCTTTTTCCGAGATTCAGCGTGATTTTATTTTCACTGTATTCTGAAATTCCTTTGCACCCGTCAATCAATGCACAGCAGTTGGAAATAATTTCAATGTATCCGCAGTTTCTGCATATATCCTCGTCAAGCTCAAGCTTGTCGCAGATACGGTGGGAAAGGGGAGTACGGTTTTGTTGGTAATCAGAAAAAGCCATAGAAACCTCCTATCATATTACGGCGATATCTTCTCATATATATTTACGGGTGATTCGCATGAAAAATTACAAGATAAGGTTTGCTTTTTGCTTTTTAGCCGTAACTGTTTTCGTTGCGGCTTTTTTCTTAAATCCTGCTCTGATGATTGACGGAGTAAGCAAGGGGTTAAGCATCTGCGCAACGTCGGTGATTCCGTCGCTGTTTCCGTTTATGGTTCTTTCGGATTATCTGATACGCTCAGAATTCATTGACTTTATAGGAAGAATAATTGACCCGATTACCAAAACACTGTTCAGGCTGCCGGGAAGCGCAGGCTGTGCAGTGATTATGAGCCTTATCGGAGGTTATCCTGTCGGAGCAAATATGATAGTCCGCCTTCTCGAAAACGGAAGCATAACTCAGAACAGGGCAAAAAGAATGATGCTTTTTTGCGTCAATGCAGGTCCGGCTTTTGTTATCGGCATGGTTGGGACAGTGATTTTTTCAAGCAGAAAAGCAGGGATTATTCTTTATTTATCTATGGTTATTGCTTCGTTGGCAATGGGAATTTTTTTGCGCGTTTTTGACGGTGGAGAGATAGAACTAAAAACAGGGAAAACGGAGTTCAGGTCGGGCGTACTTAATCAGAGTGTTGTAAGCGGAACAAACTCGATGCTGTATCTCTGCGCGTGGATACTGTTGTTTTCTTGCATTAATTCTTTGATCGAAAGTGTTAACCTGCCTGATGAAATAATGCTGTGGATAAAGATGATTACGGAGGTAACAGGCGGTTGCGCCGAAGCCGCAGGAAAATATCCTGTCAGCGTTCAGGCGTTGGTAATGGGTTGGTCGGGTTTGTCGGTTCATTGTCAGCTTTTGCCGCAAATAAAAGAAACGCAGGTGAAGTACCAGCATTTTGTTCTGTCACGTATTATCCACGGCGGTTTGTCTGCAACCTTTGCCGGATTTTTATTCAGAGTGTTTCCTTGTGAAACGGATGTATTTTCAACAACCTCGCAAGTATTTCCCCAGCTTTATTCCGTATCTGTTCCTGCCGCTGTGTCAACGGTGATTCTTGCGATGATGCTTACTGCGGAGATGACAAATTTAATCAGAAAAAAGAATAACGACGAAGCCTGAACTTCGTCGTTATTTGTTAATTTCGGGGTTCTCCGTTCTCTCTAAAAGGTAGTCAATGGAGACGTCAAAATAGTTGGCAATCGCGATAAGCTCAGCGTAGCCGGCCTCGCGTTCACCTGTTTCGTATCTGCTTATTGTGTTTTGGTTCATATTAAGTTCCATTGCTAATTTTAACTGAGATATGTTGCGGCTTTTGCGGAGTTCTTTCAACTTCATACAAATCAACCTCTTATAATAATTATATCGAATTTGGCGTAATATTAATATCCCAATACGGCATAAAAATATACCAAGTTGGAATCATTTTGTTGCCTTTTTGCCTAAATGATATTTCGAAACTATTGCATCTGTTAAATTGCGGTTTTGTTTGGTGTTTTATGCTGATGTCTTGAAAGAATTGATACAATGTGATATAATAATTTTAACGAAATTTGTCCGAGGATGATTAAGTATGAGGAAAAGCGTTTTAAATTCACACGATAAAACACCTGCCTGTCAGCTTTGTTCCCACGGGATACTTTCGCCCGACGGTGAAAGTGTACTCTGCGTGAAGACGGGAATAAGAAAGCTCGATTCAAGCTGCAGAAGCTTTAAATACGATCCGCTTAAAAGAGTGCCGCAGCGCGCTCCGACTGCAGGCGGATTTACAAAAGAAGATTTTGAACTTTAATATTCAGGGACGGTAAAAATCGTCCCTTTTTGTTTAGGTGATTTTATGATAATAATTGCTCCTGACTCTTTCAAAGGTACAATGTCCGCAGTTGAGGTCTGCGAAATCGTAAAAAATGAGTTCTTGAAGATTAAGCCTGATCTAGATGTGCGGTGTCTACCGATTGCTGACGGCGGAGAGGGAACAGTTGATGTTCTGCTCTTTAACGGCGGAGAGAAAATCAACGTAACCGTAAAAGATCCGTACTTTGAAGATGTTGAATCTTTTTTTGGTGTTTTACCGGACTCAACAGCCGTAATTGAAATGGCGGCGGCAAGCGGTCTTCCTTTGGTCGGTGAAAACAAGAATCCGCTTCTTACCACAACTTATGGTACAGGTCAGCTTATCAGAGCAGCACTCGACAATGGGTGTAGGAAGATCCTGATCGGTATCGGCGGTAGTGCTACCAATGACGGAGGAATCGGATGTGTCGCAGCGCTTGGCGCAAAGTTCCTTGATGAAAATTCTAATGAGGTAACGCTTAACGGTGCAGGGCTTGCGGATATCTGCAAAATTGATCTTACAGGGCTCGACGAGCGACTTTCCGGGACGAAGATAAAAGTTCTGTGCGACGTCGTAAGTCCTCTTTACGGGCAGAACGGTGCTGCATACGTATTTGCACCGCAGAAGGGTGCTGATGAAAACACTGTTATAAAGCTTGACAACGGACTCCGTAACCTGGCCGATGTTACGAAGATCACGATCGGAATGGATAATTCTTCCCTGGAGGGCGCAGGCGCGGCCGGTGGTCTCGGTTTTGCTCTTGTGAGCTTCCTCGGCGGTGAACTTGTCAAGGGTGCGCCGACGGTGCTCAGGGCGATGGGCTTTGATAAACTTGCTGAATCTGCCGAGCTTGTCATAACGGGTGAGGGTTGCTTTGATGAGCAGTCTCTTCTTGGTAAAGCTCCTTCTTGTGTTGCAGAAATGTCAGGGGACACGAAGGTTATTGCCGTTGCGGGTTGTTGCAGAACAGATCTTCCCGAAAATTCAAAAATCAAACGTGTGTATGTGACTGACAAAGAGGGAAAATCCTTCGAAGAGTTGAAGAAAACCTGCTTTGACGATCTGCGAAAAACAGCAGAAACAATGGTGAAAGATTATTTTGAAGGCAAGTTTTAAACACTTTCAACACAGTTTTCCACACCTTTCGCATATATACAGAGCTGAAATCTGAAAATAAACACAATATCTTGGATGCATTTTGATTTTCCACAGATTTTTCCACAAAACCGTGTGGAAAATCTTTCGAGAAAATCTTTTAAAAAGTGCTTGACAATATGCACTCTATACTGTATAATGACTGCCTGTAAAGAAAAAAACTTTACAGGCAGTTTTTGAAAGGAGTCTTTGTTGTGAGTAAAAATCTTGATATAACTCTCTTGCTTGATTTTTACGGCGATATGCTTACGGACAAGCAACGCAGTTTTATCAGCTACTACTACAATGACGATCTTTCACTTTCAGAGATTGCTGCGGACGAGGGAATAACCCGTCAGGGCGTGCGCGATGCAATCAAGAGGGCGGAAACCCAGCTTGTTGCTATGGAAGAACGCCTCGGGCTCGTTGCCCGTTTTGAAAACATGAAAATCGGTTTAAGTGAAATAATCGAATACGCCGAGGAAATCGCAATATATAACCGAAAAAACTCTCTCTCAATGGAAGTGAATGACAGCACAGCCAAGATAAAGGCGATTGCGCAGACTCTTCTTACTGAGAATTATTCTTAAAAAGGTGGTACCGCTATGGCATTTGAGGGCCTTTCAGACAGACTCGAAGCCGCGTTCCAAAGGCTGAAGAGCAAAGGTGCCTTGACGGAAGCTGACGTCAGAAGCGCAATGCGTGAAGTTCGTCTTGCGTTGCTTGAAGCAGACGTTAACTACAAGGTTGCCAAGGACTTTACCGAAAAGGTTAGCCAGAGAGCCGTCGGTGAGCAGGTTATGGAAAGTCTTACACCTGCACAGATGGTTATTAAAATAGTAAACGAAGAGCTTACCGAACTCATGGGCGGAACAAAATCCCGTCTTGCGGTCGCAAATCATCCGCCGACAGTCGTTATGATGTGCGGTCTTCAGGGTTCAGGTAAAACAACTCACAGTGCAAAAATCGCTCTGAGGCTCAAAAACGAAGGACACCGTCCTTTGCTTGTAGCTTGTGACATTTACCGTCCGGCTGCTATCAAGCAGTTGCAGGTTGTTGGTGAAAGCATCGGAGTTCCCGTGTTCGAAATGGGACAGATTAACCCCGTTGAAATTGCAAGAGAGGCTATCAAGCTTGCAAAAGACCAGGGTTATGACTATGTTTTCCTTGATACTGCAGGTCGTCTTCACATTGATGAAGAACTTATGACTGAGCTTAAGAACGTCAAGGCTGAAGTCAAGCCTCACGAAATCCTTCTTGTTGTTGACTCAATGACAGGTCAGGACGCAGTTAACGTTGCAACATCATTCAACGACGCTTTGGGAATCGACGGTATCGTTCTTACAAAGCTCGACGGTGATACACGAGGCGGTGCTGCTCTTTCTACAAGAGCGGTTACTGGCAAGCCGATCAAGTTCGTCGGTATCGGTGAAAAGCTTACCGATCTCGATATCTTCCACCCCGACCGAATGGCTTCAAGAATCCTCGGAATGGGTGATATGCTTTCTCTTATCGAAAAAGCTGAGCTGGCTCTTGACGAAAAGAAAGCAATGGAGCTTGAAAAGAAGCTTCGTCAGAATAAGTTTGATCTCAATGACCTTATGGAACAGCTTGACCAGGTCAGAAAAATGGGTTCAATCAAAGATACACTCTCGATGATTCCGGGAATGGAAAAGAAAATCAAAGACGTGGACATTGACGAAAGACAGTTTGACAGAATCAAGGCTATCATTCAGTCCATGACTCCTCAGGAAAGAGAAAAGCCTGAAATTCTCAACCCGTCAAGAAAACGCAGAATTGCGCAGGGTTGCGGACAGGAAATTGAGGCAGTCAACAGACTTCTTTCACAGCACAAGCAGATGCAGAAAATGTTCAAGCAGCTTAATCCGAAGGGTAAAAAGCGCAGAAGAGGCGGAAGACCTGACCTTTCAGCGCTCAGAGGATTTGACATCTAAACTTCAACACGCACAATTCACTTTGCGTGATTGATATATAAACAAATTTATATTTATTTTGGAGGAATTTATCATGGTTAAAATCAGACTTCGTCGTATGGGTGCAAAGAGAGCTCCTTTCTATCGTGTAGTAGTAGCAGATTCAAAGTATCCCCGTGACGGCAGATTCATCGAAGAGATCGGTACTTACAACCCGATGACAGAGCCCGCAGAGGTTAAAATCGATGCTGAAAAGGCTGCAAAGTGGCTTGCAAACGGTGCTCAGCCCACAGATACAGTTAAGGATCTCTTCAAGAAGAACGGCATCATCAAATAATTATGCTGGAGGAAATCATCCGATAAAATGGTTCGGATTATTCCCACCACCTTGTTCGGAGGAATTGAAAGATGAAAGAGTTATTGACACAGATCGCTCAGGGCCTTGTAAACGACCCCGAAGCAGTTTCAGTTGTTGTTGACGAGCCCGATGAGGATGGCGTAATTGTTTACCATCTTCACGTTGCTCCCGACGATATGGGACGTGTTATCGGCAAGCAGGGCAGAATCGCAAAAGCTATCAGAATAGTTATGCGTTCAGCTGCTAACCGCAGTGAGCAGAAAATCTCTGTTGAAATTGACTAATCTAAATCAAAAAGGGCTGCTTTGGCGGCCCTTTTGAATTATACTGTTTCCAAAAGGTGTTTTTATGATTAAAGAATTTCTTGAAGTCGGACAGATTGTCGGAACTCACGGCGTGCGAGGAGAAATGCGCCTTAATCCGTGGGCGGACGGTCCCGAATTTGTTAAACAATTTAAGACTTTTTACTATGATAATAGTGGGGAGAAAAGTGTAAAGGTGCTTTCCGCAAGACCGCACGGAAACGTCGCGATTGTGAAGCTCGACGGCATCGATACTGTCGAAAAAGCTTCTGCGATGCGCAACAAGGTGCTTTACATTAAGCGTGCAGACGCGAAAATCAAGGAAGGTACTTATTTCATTTCCGAGCTTATCGGTTGCGATGTTTTTGACGCTGAGGACAGCAGTATCTGCTACGGAGTACTTTCCGACGTCAGTGAAACAGGCGCAAACGACGTCTGGCACATTACCAAGGACGGCGAGGAGTATCTTATTCCTGCTATCCCGAGCGTTGTTATCAATGTTGATGTTGCGGCAAATAAAGTGGAAATTAAGCCCTTGAGAGGAATTTTTGACGATGAGAATTGACATAATGACACTTTTTCCCGAAATGTGTGAGCGTGTGCTGAGCGAAAGCATAATCGGCCGTTCGCGCGAAGGCGGACTTGTAGAAATTAATTGTGTTAATATAAGAGATTATTCAAAGGATAAGCATCGCCGTGTTGATGACGCAACATACGGAGGCGGTCTCGGTATGCTTATGCAGGTCGATCCGATTTACGATTGCTTCTGCGACCTTGAAGAAAAGATCGGTTCCCGACCGCACCTTATCTATATGTCACCCCAGGGCAAAACTCTTACTCAGGAAAGGGTAAAGGAGCTTGCACAGCTTCCGAATATCGCAATTCTCTGCGGACATTACGAGGGCGTTGACGAAAGAGTAATTGAGGAGATTGTTGATGAGGAAATCTCAATCGGCGACTATGTTCTTACGGGCGGAGAGCTTCCGGCTCTTGTGCTTGCGGACAGTATTTCACGAATGCTTCCGGGTGTTCTTGCCGAGGATGCGGCCTTTGAAGAAGAGAGCCATTATAACTCGCTTCTTGAGTACCCTCAGTATACAAGACCTTATGAATGGCACGGCAAAAAAGTGCCCGATGTGCTTATTTCCGGCCACCATGCCAATATAAACAAATGGCGCAGGGAGCAGTCCCTGATGCGCACATATTTCAGACGTCCTGATTTGCTTGAAACAGCAGAATTAGACAAAAAAGACAAGCAATTTTTGGAAAATCTGAAAAACAGCGAAGAAAAATAGTCATAGTGCATTAAAATGTTTCATAACCCATAGTTAATCTGCACAAACAAAAGGTTTTTAAAATCTTAACATTTGGAGTAGAATACGAATTATTTTTAAAGTGAAGTTTATTTGTTGACGATAAAAAGTTTTGTGATATAATAAATAACAAGTAGTAAGCTGATAAATGAGCATTGCTTTGAATTTATTTTGGATTGGGAGATATTAAGTTATGTTTGAAAAAGAAGTTACAGTACAGAATCAGGTTGGCTTGAGCGCACGTCCTGCTACATTCTTTATTCAGAAGGCAAATTGTTTCAAATCATCTATCTGGATCGAGAAAGAAGATCGTCGTGCTAACGCAAAAAGTTTGCTTGGCGTACTTTCATTGGGCATTGACGGTGGAACAACTGTTAAGGTTATCGCTGCAGGTCCCGATGAAGAGCAGGCTGTTGAAGAGCTTGTTAAGCTTGTAAATTCAGGTTTTGCTGTATAATTATATTTTGATTTGAAAAAGGTTGCCTGAATTCGGCAACCTTTTTTTGTTTATTATTAAATTTTGCAGGAGGTGAGTGTTATGCAGATTCAGGAATTAAGAAAAAAAGCGATGTCTTTGCCGAAAACTCCCGGTGTCTACCTTATGAAAAACGAAAAAGGCAAGATAATATATGTCGGCAAGGCAAAAGCGCTTAAAAACCGTGTCAGTCAGTATTTCGGCTCGCAGAACACTCATTCCGTAAAAGTCCGTAAAATGGTTGAAAATGTCTATGATTTTGATTATATACTTACGGACAGCGAGTTTGAAGCGCTTGTGCTTGAGTGCTCGCTTATCAAACAGTATTCCCCGAAATACAACATTCTTTTAAAGGATGACAAGGGGTATTCATATATTAAGGTTACAAAAGGCGAATGGCCGAAAATTACGGCCGTTCTGCAGAAGGGCAAGGATAATGCCCATTACATTGGACCGTACACGAGCTCGTTCAGCGTAAAATCGTCTGTTGATGAAGCGAGAAAGATTTTTATGCTGCCTTCATGCAACAAAAACTTTCCGCGTGAAATCGGCAAGGGAAGACCGTGTCTGAATTATTTCATCAAACAGTGTTCGGCTCCCTGTGCGGGCAAGATAAGCTGTGAGGACTACAACGAAGCGGTCGCTTCTGCTGTTAAGTTTCTTCAGGGTGACAGCGCAAAAATTGTTGCCGAGCTCACTGCTGAAATGGAGCAGGCGGCAGAAGAGCTTGAATTTGAAAAGGCAGCAAGACTTCGCGACAGAATTGCTTCAATCAAAAAGATCAACGAAAAGCAAAAAGTCGCAGGCTCGGATGTCAAGGAGCAGGATGTTTTTGCGATCGCACAGTCCGAGGACAAATACTGTCTTTCAGTTTTACGTTTCTTTGATGGCAGATTGCGCGACAACGAGTGGTTTATTTTTGAAGAAATGAACTCTTTGCCCGAAACAAGAAGTGAGCTTATAACACGTTTTTACTCAATGGGTCGCACCGTACCGAAACGCGTTACGGTTGACGGAGAGGTCAGCGACATAGAGCTCCTTTCGCAGTGGCTTTCGGAGAATGCAGGACATAAGGTTGAAATCAATGTTCCACAACGCGGAAGACAGCTTGAGCTTGTTACAATGTGCCGCAACAACGCGTCGCAGAAGCTCGCGCTCTCTATAGGTAGAAACGGAAAAACAACAGCGGCGCTTGATGAGCTTTCAAGGCTGCTCAACCTGCCGAAACTGCCTGTATTTATCGAGTCTTACGATATTTCTCACACAGCAGGCAGTGACAATGTTGCGGGTATGGTCGTTTTCAAAAACGGTATGCCTTACAAAAAGAATTATCGTCGTTTTTCAATCAAGGGCTTTGACGGTCAGGACGACTATGCATCAATGGCGGAAGTTATTTCGCGTCGTCTTAACCGCTACGTTGAAGAAAAGGATACAGAAGAAGGTTTCGGAATCCTGCCCGATCTTATCCTCCTCGACGGTGGTATGGGTCAGGTTAACGCGGTTTTGCCGATAGTGAAAGCGTTCGGTTTTGATATTCCCGTTTACGGTATGGTCAAGGATAACAAGCACCGCACAAGAGCGATCGCTTTTGATGGCGGTGAGATATCGATAAACTCCAAGCGTCAGGCTTTTACACTTATTTCAACAATTCAGGAAGAGGTTCACCGCTATTCGGTTGCTTACCACCACGCAAAGCATAAAAAGTCGATGTTTAACGCAACGCTTACGAAAATTGAAGGTGTCGGCGAGAAAAAGAGTAAGGCTCTTCTGAAACATTTCAAAACAGTGTCGGCAATTAAAGAAGCGAGCGTTGAAGAACTGTGTAATGCAGAGGGAATAAACCGTTCAACGGCGCAAAAAGTTTATAATTATTTCCGAAAAGATATTGACAACACACCCTGAAAAATGGGATAATAGAATGAAAAATAATAGGATGGGAGCTTGTACTGTGCGAGTAATAACAGGTTCAGCAAGAGGTCGCGTTCTTAAAACTCTTGAGGGTGAAGACGTACGTCCGACAACCGACAGAGTCAAGGAAGCGATATTCAGCATAATACAGTTCGAAATTGAGGGCAGGGAGGTTCTTGACCTTTTTGCAGGTTCGGGTCAGCTCGGCATTGAGGCGCTCAGCAGAGACGCCGCTTATGCAACATTTGTTGATCTGAGCAAGGACGCTGTGGGCGTGATCAAATCAAACCTTCTCTCAACGGGTCTGCATAAGAATTCTGCAGTATTGCAGTCGGATGCGTTTACCTTCCTCAGAAACAGTAAGAAAAAATTTGATATAGTTTTTATGGATCCTCCGTATTCAAAGGGACTTCTGCAGAAAGCTCTTCCGCTGGTTGCTGAAGTTATGAACGACGGCGGAGTGATTGTATGTGAACATCCTTACGGCGAAGAAATGCCTCAGGAAGCAGGCAGATTTTCAATCTACCGTGAGTATAAATACAGTAAGCTTGCTCTTACGGTTTACAGACTCAATGAAGGAGCGGATGCTGAATGAAAATTGCAATCTATCCCGGCAGTTTCGATCCGATAACAAACGGTCACCTCAGCGTGATCAAGCGTGCGGCAAAGCTTTTTGATGAAGTGCTGGTTGTGGTTATGATCAATCATCAGAAGCCCGTAGGCTGTTTCAGCTACGACGAAAGAATTGAACTCATCAAGCGTTGTACTGCAGACATTCCTAACGTAAAGGTCGATTATTACGACGGTTTACTTGCAGAGTATGCAAAAATTAAAAATGCAACAGCAATCGTCAAGGGACTGCGTGCTGTTTCGGACTTTGAACATGAATTCCAGCAGGCGCTGACTAACAGGGAGCTCAACCCTGACGTTGAAACGGTTTTTGTTACGGCAGGTGCTGATTATATGTACCTTTCGTCAAGCATTGTCAAGCAGGTTTGTCAGCTTGGCGGCGATGTTTCAAAATTTGTACCTCCCGAGGTATATGAAGATATAGTCACCGGCATAAAAAAGAAAGGATGAATTTGAAATGAACGTACAGGCTTTACTCGATAAAATTGAAGATACCCTTGAAACCAGCAGCAAGCTTCCTCTTTCAGGCGGAAAGGTTGCAGTTGACCCTGAAGTAATCAAGCAGTGTGTTGAAGATATCCGTTACGATCTTCCCATCGAAATTGAAAAGGCACAGGAAGTTGTAGCTCATCACAACAACCTTATCGCAAAAGCTAATAACGAAGCTTCATCAATCGTTTCTTCTGCACAGACAGAGGCTGACGGTGTTCTTGCCGATGCAAAGGAAAAGGCAGCTTCAATCACAGCTACTGCTGAAACAAACGCTAACGCTACAATTGAGGCAGCTTCAGAACAGGCTCGCCAGATGGTTGAAAATTCAGAAATTGCACGCCTTGCACACGAGTACTCTGACCGTGTAAGAGCACAGGCAACAGCAGAAGCAGAAAAGATTCTCAAGGATGCACAGAACCGTGCCGAAGCTATTCTTCTCGACGCTAACAACCAGGCAACCGAAATGAAGGCAAAGGCTGAAAAGTGGTCTAATGAAATCCGTACGGGTGCCGCAGAATTTGTTGAGGATATTATGAGAAACAGCGATGAAGTTCTTTCTTCAAACATCGCTGAAATCCGTAAAGCTCGCCAGAGTCTTTTCGGCGGCAACAGATAATTTTATATCATCGTAAATATGGGCGGTCGTTTTCCGCCCTATTTTTTTGGAGCAGGGATATTTATGAAAAAACAGTGTGATTGTTGCTATAAACGCTTTGAAGTTGTACGCGATACAAGCGTGCCGATTTCAACAGATTTGGCTGCGCCGATGGATCATATTTACTGTCCATGGTGCGGAGCGGAAAACGGAGCCGTTGAAAAGGGTTCACTCATAAGAACTCAGCGCTGTAATGCTGAATGTGAGTTCTGATATTTTTATGGAGATGTTGACAATGTGTCATAATTTAGTTGATTTTTTTAAGGATAAGAATATTGTCATTCTCGGTTTTGGCAGAGAAGGCGTTTCAACTTACAATTATATAAGAAAGTATTTTCCCGATAAGCCGCTTGCAATCGCGGATAAAAAGGAAATTTCAATAGAAGATAAAAATGTTACTCTTCTTACGGGTGATAATTATATGGACAGAGTTTTTGATTATGAACTTGTAATCAAAACTCCGGGTGTGCCGATCGTTAATATCGAAATCCCCGAAAATGTGCTCATTACCTGCCAGGTGGATCTGTTTCTGCAGTTTGCTCCGTGTAAAAAAATCGGAATCACTGGCACAAAGGGTAAGACAACGACGTCAACGCTTATTTACAACCTTGTAAGTGAAGCTGGAAATGATGCTTACCTCGTCGGCAATATCGGTGTACCTGTTTTTGATATTATTGATGAATGCGAAGGTAAGATTGCTGTTATCGAAATGTCATGCCACCAGCTTGAGTTTTGTCGCACATCGCCCGATGTTGCTGTTTTTACCAATATTTACGAAGAACATCTTGACCACTACGACGGTTACAGAGGTTATATCAATGCAAAGCTCAATATCGTAAGCCACCAGACAAACGAAAATTACCTTATATATAATGCAGATCAGGATGTTGAAGGTCTTATAGATTTTCAGCAGTACGAAAGCAAAAAAATCGCAGTCAGTGCACAGCCTGCAAATGAGTATCAGCAGAGTCTTACAACTCTCAACGACAGGCTTATCGGCAAACACTGCTATCAGGACATCTTTTTTGCCGAAGCTGTTGCAAGACTTTTCGGTGCCGATGATGAATCAATAATCCGCGGTGTTGAAAAGTTTGTCGGAATTCCGCACAGAATGGAACCTGTTGGTGTTTTCAAGGGTATCTCATTCTATAACGACAGTATCGCGACGATTCCGCATGCGGTCGAGTGCGCAGTTGATGCGCTCGGAAATATCGAGACACTTATTTTCGGCGGATTGGACAGAGGTATAAATTACGACGATTTTATAACTTACCTTGATGGTTGCAGCATAACGAATATAATCGGAATGCCTGAAACGGGCACAAAAATCTGCAATGCCCTGAGTGCTATGGGTTCAAAGAAAAATGTTATCCCCGTCGAGACAATGGAAGAGGCTGTTGCAGCGGCATACAAGTATACCGGAGAAGGCAAAACCTGCCTTTTGTCACCTGCAGCACCGAGCTATAATGTCTATAAAAACTTCGAATATAAAGGAAACCACTATAAAGAAGTCGTAAAAAAATTGTCGGAATAACCCGAAGTTGAACAAAAATTAAGTTTTAATTATAGACTTTTCTTTCAAGAAATGCTACAATTAAGTGGTTCTGTATAGAGATAAGGAGGAATCGTGTTGAAAAAATGTCTTATACTTTTGACAAATTCATATCCGTATTCCTCAGAAGAACCCTTTATTGAGCCGGAAATACCATATCTCGCAAAAGAATTTGATAAGATTATTATTCTTGCGATCGGTCTTGGAAATGACGCAAAAAAAACACGGGAGGCACCTGAAAATGCCGATTGCTATAATGTCGGTGTTACGTCAAAGAGAGTCAGCCGAATGATGTCCCTTTTACGTGGTGCGGTTAATTTCGTTTTACCTTCAAAAACTCCGAAGGATTCAGAGGCTGGAAACAATTTCAAAAAACGCGTTTTTTGTGAGTATTTTTATGCAAGGGGTGAACGTGAGTTTGCTCTTTGTAAGGATATAATCAATGCTTACGATTTTTCCGAATACGACAGCGTAACGGTTTACAGCTATTGGTTTTTTGTTACAGCTCTTGTCGGATGTAAGGTTTATGATCTTATTTCAGAAAAATGCAAAAGTATAAAATTTATTTCACGCGGACACGGATACGATGTTTACAGGTATGCAAATTCGCTCGGATATCTTCCTCTTCGTGAGTATCTTCTTGAAAGGGTTGATGCCTTGCATCCGTGCTCATTGAACGGTAAGAAATATATTGCGGAGCAGTTTCCGGAATATAAAGAAAAAATCAGTCACCGTTATCTCGGTACCGAGGATGACGGAATTTCAGATATGAATGATGATTGTTTTCATATCGTGTCGTGTTCACAAATGCGGGATCTGAAGCGAGTGGATCGAATTGCTTCTGCGCTTGCTTTGCTAAAAGGTGAAGGCAGGCTGAAATGGACTCACATCGGTGACGGCGAAACAATGCAGAAAGTAAAGACAATCTGTGACGAAAAGCTTGGCTTTATGGAAGTTAATCTTCTTGGAAGAATTCCCAATTCACAGGTTAAAGATTTTTATAAAAGAGAAAAAATTGATGCTCTTATAAACGTAAGTACAACCGAAGGCTTGCCTGTTTCGATGATGGAAGCGATTTCTTTTTCCATTCCGGTTATTGCGACAGACGTCGGCGGGGTCAGTGAGATTGTGAAAGACGGATACAACGGTCTGTTGATTTCTCCTGAGTTTACGGACGAAGAGCTTGCAGATATAATCAGAAAACTAATGAATTCTGATAAGTCAGAAAAAATTAAAATGAGAAAAAATGCCCGAAGCTTCTGGGAAGAAAACTTTGATGCGAAAAAGAATTTTTCAACTTTCGCAAAGGAAATCTCGGGTATCAGCCGATAAAATCCATTGAACAGATTATGTCAATGGTAAGGGGTGCTTTATGGTATCTTTTAAAAACGGCGTTCTTAAAATCCAACGTGGAGAAGAATCCGCCGCAAGAACAATTTATGAAATATGTTTTGTTGTTAATGCAGTTACACTTTTTGCCTTTAATGATGTCAGGTTTATCGGAACTCTGACGGGCTTTTTGATGCTGTTTGCGTCAATGCTTCTTTGGATCGGCAGAAGAGCGGAAAGGGTAGTAATTCCGTATAATACCGTGTGGTATGCGTTATTTACTGCTTATGCGGCAATGTCAACGATGTGGTCGTCTTATCTCAATGCAGAAATGGCTGCCTACTTTTTGCGAATGATTATCATTATAGCTATGATAACTTCAATTTCGATTTATGTTGACAAGCCTGAGGATCTGGAAAGGATCATTAAACTGTATATTCTTTCAATGGTTGTAGTTGTACTTCTTGAATTTTCCTTTGTTCCTTTTAATGAATGGTCAAACGGATTTTTAGGGTCTAATCTGAGCGGAGCTAATTCAAACGAAGTGGCGTTTATGGTGTTCTGCGCCGAGCTGATGGCTTTTTATGAATTTTATTCAAAAAATAAAAAGTGGTACATTCTGCTCGTTGCACTGTTTATGATTTTTATAATTCTTGCAAGCTCACGAAAAGCGATGTTTGCAGCAGTGGCGGGGCCGGTATTATTCGTTTTGCTATCGACTTATAAAAAGAACTATTTTTTCAATATAATATCAATTATTACTTTATCAGCGCTTGTAATCTTTTTTATAATGACTGATGAAAATGCCTATAATGCTATAGGCAGACGTTTTGCTTCTATGCTCGAATTTTTGATTGAAAACCGTGACCATGAAGTTGATAACAGCCTTTATATGAGATCGTACTATATTGAACTTGCCGAACGGATGTTTTCCGAATCGCCCTTGTTCGGAAAGGGTATGGGTAACTTCGCCAGAATTATCCACAATGAGTATATGCTTGACGGTGTTTACAGCCATAACAATTTCTGGCAGATACTCAGTGAACTTGGTTTGTTCGGATTTATCTTTTACTATTCTTTTTATTTTGTTACGCTTGTAAGATTGATAAAAGGAACGTTTATTAACAAAAGCAGAATCAGTATGCTTTTTCTGACGTTTATGCTGTTGCTTCTGATGATAGAATCAGGTTGCGTTACTTATAACTCTAAAATGCCGCATATTGTTCTTGCAATCGCATATACAGCTACGTATGTCGGGGATATGGACGGAAGACAATATAAATATATTGAAAACAACAGGATGGAGGAATAACTTTGAATAATTACGAAAGTTCAAACAAACAGAAAGGCTTTGAGTTGAATATCATAGGGTATTTGCTGGAGCTTTCAAAAAAGATGTGGTTGATTGTAATCATTGCGATAGTTTTTGGTCTGCTTGGTGGCGTCGTCGGAAAGGTTACGAGTAAAGAGGTTTATAAGTCGGAAGTATCCTTCATCGTTAACACACTTTCTGAAAATGAGGCTGTTGAAAACTCAGCGGTTACGGCACAGATCAATATTTCTAATACTTTTAAGTATATTCTTTCAGGTCGAGTGCTCAAGGAAGCAGTAAGGGAAAAATGCCCGGGTAACCTTTCCTACAACATTATCAATGAGAGTATCAAGGTTGATACTGTTGATGCAACCAATGCAATCGAGCTTACGGTTACAACAGAAGATGCACAGACATCATACAACATCGCAAAAGCAGTAGTAGATGTTTATGCTGATGTTGTTGAAGAGATTTATCCCAATGCAAAGCTTAACGTGTGCGAAACTCCGGTTCTTGCTCAGAATCCGGAAGAAAACCGTTCAGACGTTATACTTGCTGTTATAGGTGCAGCTATCGGTGTGCTTGCGTATTGTGTATTTGTGCTTGTTATGTTTATTATCAAAGACACAATCAAGAACTCTAAAGAACTCAGCGAGAAGCTTAATATTCCTGTTCTCGGCGCTGTTCAGCTTGTTTCTAATAAGAACAAGACAAGCAAAGGCTTACTCGTTGCAGACAGACGCACAGGTTTCTCATTCATTGAAACTTATAAAGCAATCAGAACTAAGATCGAAAATAACTCTGCAAAGACAGGCAACAAGGTTTTCCTTGTTACGAGTGCCTGTGAAAATGAAGGTAAAACAACTGTTTCTGCAAACATTGCGCTTTCACTTGCAGAAAACGGAAGATCCGTTCTTCTTATTGACGCAGACCTCAGAAAACCGTCAATCACAAAGATTCTGTCTCTCCCTGAAACAGGTGAAGGCTTTGCAAGTGTAATCAAGCAAGAGACAACAATCACTGAAGCGATCAAGCTTATCAAGACGTTCAATCTTTACGTTCTTGCAGATTCTAAGCCTGTATCTAACCCCTCTGAGCTTCTTTCAAGAAAGATTACTGAGGAGATCATTAACGGAATCCGTGACGAGTTTGATTTCATCATTATCGATACAGCTCCCGCAAGTGTTGTTACTGATGCTTCGATTATTGCAGGTTTTGCTGATGCAGCTATAATTGTTGTCCGTGAGGACTTCTCGCCGTATTCACGAATCCGCATGTCTGTTGAAGACATAGACTCTAACGGTGCTGAAATCGTCGGTTGTATCTTCAACGCAGAGACCGACGCAACAATCAAAGCCGGTAGATACGGTGGCAAGTACGGTAAGTACGGCGGCAGATACGGCAGATACGGTAAGTACGGAACCTACGGAAACTACGGTTACGGTTACGGTACAACACCGAAAAAATAATAACAATCAAAACCTCTTTCGCATAGTATGTAAGCGAAGGAGGTTTTTTAATGCATAATTTTGAAGATATAGTAGAAAGATACAAACGTGATCTGCTCGAATTTTCAAAGCAGAATGTTCTACATACTGAGCTTTATGAAGATTCACAAAGGCAGACGGCAGAAGTCTTTGCACAAGAGGTTCAGCCGTCTCAGCCTGATGAGGCAAATGCTCCAGAAGCCGTAATTACGGGAAGAGTTCCTTTTGCAGATTATGATGATTTTATTGCGAACAATCAATCTGAGGGTATCCTGAGGGTGCAGGTTTTTGCAGCGAACGGAAGCTTCCCGGTGCCTAATGCAACAGTACGCGTGTACGTTGCGCTTGATGACGGAGAAAGGGAGGTTTTCAGTGGTGTAACTGATGTTGACGGAATTGTAGACGGTATCGAACTTCCTGCTCCGGATAGCTCTATTTCGTTTGATGAAAACAGTACAGTCGCGCCCTATGCCGTATATAAACTGCGTGTTGACCGTGTGGGGTATACGCCTGCATTGTTTGAAGGAATTCCTGTTTTTGATTCGGTAAAGTCGATCCAACCCGTAGGTCTTGTGCCACTTAGTGCTGACGGCGATGAAGATATGACAGTGATACCGCAGGAAACTGAGACATTGTTCGGAGGTGAGAACTGATGGCAGCAGAAACACCGACAATTCCTGAATATATTACGGTTCATCTTGGGCCACCGTCATCAAATGCTGAAAATATCAGGGTTACTTTTCCGCAATATATAAAGAATGTTGCTTCGAGCGAAATTTATCCGACCTGGCCTGAAAACGCAATCCGTGCAAATATTTACGCGCAGATAAGCTATGCGCTTAACCGCGTTTATACAGAATATTACCGTTCGCGTGGTTACAATTTTGACATTACGAGTTCAACGCAGTATGACCAGGCTTTCGTAAAGAACAGAGATATTTTTGAAAATATCAGCAGGATAGTAGACGAAATTTTTAATGACTACGTTGTAAAGCAAGGCCAGGTTCAGCCGTACTTTACCCAGTATTGTGCAGGTTCTTGTCCGGGACTTTCTCAGTGGGGAACGGTACCTCTTGCAGAGAGGGGATATACGCCGTACAGAATCCTGCAGAATTACTACGGCAACGACATAAACATCGTACAGAATGCGCCGATAAAAAGTAACGTACCGTCATATCCGGGTACAGCGTTACGGTTGGGCAGTGTCGGTGAAGACGTGAGTGATATCCAACGTCAGCTGAACAGAATTGCGCTTAATTATCCGTCGATTCCACGAATCAAAAACCCGAACGGAATTTTTGAAGAATCTACTCTTGCAGCAGTAAGACGTTTTCAGGGCATTTTTAATCTCGCGCAGGACGGTATCGTAGGCAAAGATACCTGGTACAAAATCAAGTATATTTACAACGCGATAAAGGGTCTTTCAGAGCTGTATTCCGAAGGTTTGTCAATAACGGACACACAAAGGCAGTTTTCAAGAGTTCTCGAGCGCGGTGACCGAGGTGTCCCCGTAAGAACGTTGCAATACTATCTCGCTTTCCTCGGATTTTTTGATCCTGATCTTCCGCAGATTTCGGTTGACGGAGTTTTCGGTCAGGAAACCTATGATGCTGTACTGACTTTCCAAAAAAAGAATAATCTTAAAGTTGACGGTATCGTCGGCAGAGGCACGTGGAATACTCTTCAGAACGCCTACGACGGGGTTTTGAGGACACTTCCGCCGAAATATAAAAGTTACTCAAGTCTGATTTATCCCGGCTATTTTATAACGACAGGCGCATCAGGTAACACCGTGCGGCAGTTGCAGAGGTATCTGCGTGTCATCGGACAGAATAATTCATCCGTTCCCGTAATCAGCGTTGATGGTCAGTATGGAAGCCGTACAAAGGCGGCTGTTGAAGCCGTGCAGAGACTTAACGGACTCGAACCGACAGGTCAGGTAGGGCCGATTACCTGGAATGCAATAATCGACCTGTATCAGGATTACAGTTAAGAATAAAAAACATCTTTCCGAAAATAATATTTTTAGTTTACACTGTTACCGCTTAGTGGAGGAATTTACGTGAACGAAAAAATGTTATTTTCGGATGATTTTTATAAAAATGAAAAAATACTCGACGATTATTTTAAAGTTGATAAAAACTATGATGTTGTAAACACACGGTTTCACGTTACAAAAAGAGAAGCAAAGCTTTACTACATTGACGGTTTTGTCAATAACGAGATATCAGAACGTGTTATGAACTTTATGATGAGTACGCCTGAACGTATAGAAGACGGAACAACCCCCGAAGCTTTTGCGCAGAGTGTGGTTCCGTACATTGAAATGGATATAAGTGACGACCTGAACAATATTTCAAAAGTAGTTTATTCGGGCGCGCTTCTTATGATCGTTGACGGGTTTTCAACTGCGTTTCTTATTAAAGCCCGAAATTATCCGCGCCGTTCCGTTCAGGAGCCTGATAACGATAAGGTTTTGAGGGGCGCACACGACGGGTTTGTTGAAGCTTTGCTTATCAATACCGCGCTAATAAGGCGAAGGATCCGCGACCGGGATCTTGTTATGGAGGTTCACGAGGCGGGCAAACGCTCAAGGACGGATATCGCGCTATGTTACCTTGAAAGCAAGGCAGATGAAAAGACGGTGAAAATGCTTCGGAAAAAGATCGAAAAGATCGATGTAAACACTCTGAGTATGAGCCAGGAAAGCCTTATAGAATGTTTTATCAAAAAGCAGATTTTTAATCCTTTTCCTAAAGTCAGATATACCGAACGCCCCGATTCGGCTGCCGCCTGTATTGCTGAGGGAAGCATAATCGTACTTGTTGACAATTCTCCTGCGGCGATGATAATTCCCACGAGCTTTTTTGAATTTCTTCAGGATACGAATGATTATTATTTTCCGCCGATTGTCGGTACGTATCTGCGTTTTATAAGGGTGCTGATTTTCGGACTTGCTCTGCTTCTGTCTCCGACGTGGTATCTTCTTGTCAGTAACCCGAGCTATATACCCGAATGGCTGAGTTTTATAACGATAAAGGAATACTATACAATTCCGATAATCGTCCAGCTTCTGATTATTGAGGTCGTAATCGATACCTTGAAATTAGCATCATTGAACACGCCGAATGCTTTGAGTAATTCTTTCAGTGTGATTGGTGCGCTTGTGCTTGGAGACCTTGCCGTTACGGCTAAGCTTTTTTCGTCGGAAGTGGTGCTTTTTATGGCTTTTGTTGCGATTGCCAATTTCGCTCAGCCCAGCTTCGAGCTTGGTTACGCATTTAAGCTTTCTCGTATTTTTATATTGGTACTGACTGCGGCTTTCAGTATATGGGGTTATGCCGCAGGTATTATAATTGTTTTGCTTCAGATGTTTTTTACTAAAACCGTTACGGGCAGGGGATATATGTATCCTCTTATTCCGTTCAATGCAAAAACGCTTTCAAGGCTTCTTATAAGGCATCCCATAAGCAAGGACAACACTTGACAAAACCATTTTAATAAGTTAATCTTATTAATGGTGATACAATGAAAAAAGTGTTATTTAAATGCATATCCCTTGTGGTTGTTTTTAGCATGATTTTCTCCCTTGTCTCCTGTAAAAAAGAGCCGGATCCTATTCCGTATGAAGATTACGAAACTTCAACCAAGGCTACGACGCAGCCGGTTGAGATTGTTGAAGTGCCGACAGGTGAGGAAGAACTTGCCAATATGCTGAATGCGGCTGTGGAATATATCGAGCTTTATTGCTACCATTATACAAAGAATATAGATTGCAAAGTCAGTGATGTTAGTGTCGGCTCACTTTCGTCGGTGTCCAACGCGGCAGAAGCTTTCAAGTCGATCTTCGGCGAAAAGAATATCACGATGAACTATGATTATAATGCTTCGCGTGACACGTTCTCAGCGAATTTCCCTGCAAGCGGTTACACTACGGAAGAAATGAAATCAATTTCTGCAAAACAGGTTGAAGATAACATCGTCGTGACAGCGGTTTTCCCTAACGAAACTAATCCGCGAGATGATGCAGGCGTTCTTTACAGACTTTGTCCTGATTATCAGAATTCAGAGGACATTAAAAAAGCTTTGAACGATTTTAACTCTTCTGCAACTTCGACGTCGATCACTGCATCGGACATTACGATCAAAGCAACAATAAGAGCGCAGGACAGCGGCCTTGAAAAGCTTGAGGTTTCGTACACTCAAAGATATACTTTATCCGGTGTTACACTTGTCAAGCTTGAAGGCTCAACTGTTACGGGTACAGCAAAAACTACAGTTATTTACTCTGATATGGGTGCATAAAATTTTAAAAAACTATGGCATTTAAGTAAAATGTATGATACAATAAACTGTATCAGACTTAAGGAGAATTTTTATGAAGAATAATCCATGGAAAAGATTTATAGTAGCTGTGTCAGCTCTTTTGATTGTCATTATGGTTTGCGTTACGGTAAACCTTGTAACCAATTCAATTACAAACAGCCTGATGATGAAATCCTTTGGCGGTGTTCAGCAGCAACAGCAGTATGACAATAACGGCGGTTTTGCACAGAATAACGGCGGCCAGCAGGTGGGCAATCCCGATGCAGGAGCTTCGCTCGGCGGGGACGCTTCACTTGGCGGAACAAATCAGCAGGCTAACGGCAATGCTAACGCTAATACTAATGCAGGCACACAGACACCTGCTCAGAATTCAAGTGATCCGCTTAAGATGAACAAGTCACAGCTTATTGCTTACTACAACTCCTGTCTTAAAAAGTCTTATTCGCAGAAGATGAACGCGACAAAGACTGAACAGGTTGATGTAAGCGTTTCAGGTATTGATATCGGCGGAGCAGGACTCAATGCTGACCAGTTTGCAAATACAATTATTGCCAATAATACAAAGAAAAACGGTGTTGTTCAGACGAAAAGCTTTGTTAACGGCAAGGCAACCGATGACGGTTCTTCTGTTGAAAGATTTGTTCTTCCTACAAATCTTTATGATGCCGCTGTAAAGAGCATTAATATTCAGAAGAGCGGTGCAGGATACCAGATTGTTATTCTTCTGAACGCTGAATCATGTCCGCACAACGGTACAGCGAAGTACAATGCTTCATGTACATGGCCTCTTGATATCAATGTGATTGATTTTGGTCAGGCTGTTGACATTCAGAGCTGTACTTTTAATTATCCGGGCACAAAAATTACAGCAACAATTGACGGACAGGGTAGAGTATCTGCTGTAAAAACAGAGATGCCGCTTAACGTTACAAACGCAAAAGCAAAGGCAATCGGTATTAATATCACAGTAGGCTCAATCAGCGGTAAATGGACCTGTAACAACTCAATGAAGTTTGCATCTAAATAACAAATCAACTCAGTTGTGTTAAAAAATACAACTGAGTTTTTCTTTATTTTTTGAAATTTTGGTTGACAAGTTTATTCTGTGGGTTTAAAATATTAAGGCAGAATATTTCTGCCTTATTTTGTTTAAAAAAAGAGGTGAATTTCCTTGAGTAGCGACGGTAGTTACGGGCAACGATTTTTAATGTATTTTTCATCAGAATTATTATGTGGCGGAAAAATTGCCGTAGGTGCGTCAGCTTTCACGGAATGACACTGAATGCACCTGCGGGCGGTAGCTTTTGCCGCTGAAAAGGGGTGTATTCAAATGGAATCAATGGTTGAAATCATCAGCAAGATGCTTCATAACAACAAGTTTTCGGCAATCAAAGAAATGCTCGGCGAAATGAACGTCGTCGATATCGCTTCCATGATGGAAGAAATTGAGTCCGAAGAACAGCAGGTGCGCCTGTTCCGTTTGTTGCCAAAGCAGTCTTCGGCTGATGTTTTTTCATATCTTGACAATGAAATACGAACAAATATAGTTAATGCGATTACCAACAAAGAGCTTTCTTTCCTTATGGAGGATATGTTCCTTGACGATGCTGTCGACTTCCTTGAGGAAGTTCCTGCCAACGTTGTAACACGTGTTCTTGCGCAGACGGACAGAGACACAAGAAACCTTATCAATAAATTTCTGCAGTATCCCGAAAACTCCGCAGGAAGCATTATGACAATCGAAATGGTGTCCTTCCCCGAAAACTATACAGTGCAGCAGGCAATTGCGCAGATTCGTGCAACAGCGCTCGACAAGGAAACGATTTATACTTGCTACTGTACAGACGGAACGAGAAAACTCGTCGGAACGGTACCTTTGAGACGTCTCATTGTTTCGCCTGAAGACACTCTTGTCAAGGACATTATGTACGAAGACGAACAGCTTATTTACGTTAACACAATGGATGACCAGGAAGAGGTTGCCAATATCGCCAAGAAATATGACCTTCTTTCAATTCCTGTTGTAGATAAGGAGAGCAGACTTGTCGGTATTATCACAATCGACGATATCGTTGACGTTATCGAAGACGAAAACACCGAAGACTTTGAAAAGATGGCATCTCTTTTGCCGTCAGAGGATGAGTATCTTAAAACGGGCGTTTTCTCAATGTTTAAAAACCGTATTCTCTGGCTTCTTGTACTTATGTTGCTTGCAACGTTTACCAGCCAGATAATCGAAGGCTTTGAAGGTAAGCTCTCGCTTGTTGTCGGCCTTACGGCAGCAATTCCGATGATTATGGGTACGGGCGGTAACTGCGGTAATCAGACTTCAACTCTTATCATCCGTGGTCTTGCACTCGGTGATATTCAGATAAGGGACTATTTCCGAGTCCTCTGGAAGGAAATCCGTGTTGCTGTGCTTTGCGGTCTCGTGCTTGCTGTTGCAAACTACGGCAGGATGTGGGTTACCAGACTTATAACGGGAAGCACTGTTGAAAGTAACACCTTTATTGTTGTTTCAATCGCAATGGCATTGGCAGTTATTGTCGCAAAGGCGATCGGTTGTTCTCTGCCGATTCTTGCAAAACTTATGCACCTCGACCCTGCGCTTATGGCAGGCCCGATGATTACAACAATCGTCGACGCGTTGACACTTCTTATTTACTTTGCAATCGCAACAGTATTTATCAACAACGGTCTTATCGCATCGTAAATTATTGCAATAAAAAAATCTCCGACATTGTCGGAGATTTTTTGTTTATGGGGAAATATTAAAATGCGTTAGCGATTTCGCCGATGATTGCCCAGAGCTTTGTTCCCTTGAACCATCTTACGAACTTATCTTTGAAAGAAAGCTCTTCAGCAACAAATTCAAGATCTTCTGAACCGTCGTCGATTACAAAAGCCTGTGTAAGTGTAAGACCGCCTTCACCGTAAAGCTCAGCTCTTACATACTGGAAGTTTTCTGAGCCTTCGATTGTGTCAAGGTCGATTGTAAGGTTCTCTGCGCTGATAGGACCTTCCTTGATAACCTTACCGTTAGCAATCCACTGGATTCTGTCACTGTCAGCTGCATTGACTGTAATCTTATGGCCGTTAACTGCAACGTTTGTAAACATCGGGTACGGAAGACCCATATTCATTACGTCGATTTCTTCTTCAGGTCCGATCCATTCATTCGGACGGATCTTTCTTGTAACCATAAAGAATGCACCGTTCTGCATTGTCTTCTTAACGTTTTCTACAGTGTTTTCTTCCATCAAAAATACGCTGAAAGATGAGTCAACTGTTGCTGTCCAGTGTGCGTCTGTGTTACTGTAGCCGATAACGTTCTTGCCGTAGGGAAGGCAGTACATAAGAAGGTTGTCCCAGAGGATTCTGTCATAACCTGTTGTACCGTTTCTCTCGTTGAAAACTTCCATACCAATGCATGAATCGTATTTGAGCATAAGGTCGCCGAAGAACTTAATGTTTTTGGGATCGTTAACTGCATCGGGATTTGAGTTTGTGTTAAGCCAGTCACCGGGGTGGTTGATGTGTGAAATACCGCCGTTTTCTTCGATGAACTTGATTACCTGCTCGAATCCGCGCTCGTTTTCAGCGCCTGCATAGCCGCTGCCTGTTGTTCCGGGAAGGAAGAAACCGTTAACGTGGTTCTTTGTAAGTGAGAAGTGGTTGAATTCGTTACCGCCGAGGATGGGAAGGAGACCTTCGCCTCTTACTGTACCGTCATAAAGAGGATATGTACCGTTCTTTATAGCCTCGTATTCTTCAGTTGTAAGATGCTCGTACGGATTGTCGATGATCCACTGATATGTATAAAGAAGCTGTGTATCAGGAGCTTTATCCCAATCAACGCCTGTAATACCGTGGTCTGTGATTCCGAGAAAATCGTAATCCTGGTTGTAATACTCTTTTACCATAACGGGAAGAGTATCATCTGCGTCACTGTATGTTGTGTGAGAATGTACAGTGCCCTTGTAAGCGCCCCAAGCGTCGTTACCGTTCCAGATTACTTCGTTGTAGGGGTTGATGATTGTGTAGTCAGCTGTGTTGTCAGCAGAAGCACCGATGATTGCGAACTGCATTACGAGCATAAGGCTCAATGCAACACAAAAGACTTTTTTGAAAGTTTTCATAATAAATTACCTCCTGTTTTTACTTTATTAAATCAAAAATTCCTTGAAGTGTCAAGTGAATTTATGAAATCTTGAAATTAAGAACAGCCTTTGAACAATCGTAAGCAAGGTCTTCAAGATAAACGCTCGAGCTACTTGTAATGTCGGACGACTCGTGAACTGCACACATAAGGTGTCCGTTAAGGAAGTTCTTTGTTCGTTTGGATTCGATCGGGATAATTATCTGTCCTGTTGTACCTTTTTTTGCAGAAGAGCTGACTTTGAACTGAATTGTAACAAGATCTTCGTTAATATCCTTTGCAACTTCTGAAGCAAACGAAACGTTCGGTGTCATTGTTACTCTGAGGAATTTGTGCTCATCTTTGAATCCTTTGAGCTTTTCTCCGCTGTAATCCGGCCAGCATTTGTCTTTGACACCTGCTGCTAATTGATCCCAGTCCTTGAAAGTGCAGTATGTCTTTCCTGCTGTCTGGAACAGTCTGCCGTCGGTGTTGAATTTTGCAGACGGTGCAGATGAGAAGATGTTTTTATTGTAATAGATCTGTGCACTTGTCGGACCTGTGTAGTAGTTGGTTGAAAGTGAGAGTGTTACCTCAACAGTGTCACCTGCTTTAACGGGGATTGTGTCTGAAGAAGTGTATGTTGTGCCGTTTGCCTTTGCTTTAAGTGAGAATTTTGCGACGTATTTTGCATCAACAATCATTCCTACGCTTATCTGAAGGATTGTCAGGGCATCGGTTGAATTAACCTTTTTGTCACCGTTCAGGTCAGCGGCATCTTTGTTGATGGTGTTTGTTGTACCTACGGCGTACTGTAAAACAACAAGTGCATCTGTTGAGTTTACTTTTCCGTCGCCGTTGACGTCACCGCGCTTGGCAGCCTGAGCTGTTATACAAACAGAAAAAGCAAGAATTGTTGCGAGAAATAGTGAAAATATACGTTTCATAGAAATAATCCTTTCCGTTACAAAATTGCTGAGAGAATAAGTCCGATTATTGTTGAAGCGCCAATTGCTCCTGCTGTAATATACAGAAGATTTTTGCGAAGCGTCTGGTCCGCTTTTGTTGTGACTTCGACCAAATTATCGGTTTCGGCAAGCTTTTCGTAATTGTAAAGTAACAGCATCGTTTTATCAATGCAGTTAAGAACGAATTCTTCGTCTGTCTCGTCCGCAAGCGCAAAGAAAGCAAATGCGTTTGTTCCTGCTTCGTCGGCGATTGCAACTTTGAGAGTTCTTTCTTCCGTCTGCTGATTGTATTCGATGTCAGAGAATGCAACGGCAAAAGATGCAATCTGTTCATTTTTAAGTTCTCGTGAAATCTCGACAAGGTTTTCAGACGGATTTTCGTAATACGTAGGTTTAGCCTTGAAGGTAAAACAGTGATTCGAAGCTATGCCTGAAGAAATATTTTCAATAGTTGCGGATACACTTGATGCCGCAAAAGCAATTTTAATTGAATCCTCGTCAAGCTTGTCGGTTGTTCTTTTGGTAATGGCACGGTGCCTTGCGTTAATACCTGATTTGGCAGTTTCTTTGTCGCAAATTGAAGCAAAGAAATCGTAAAGCGAACCGTAAACAACTTCGCCTGCACGCGGTTCCTCAACAGGAAGGAAGATGATGTGCTGCGATCCTGCAGACAAAACAAATCCGCAGTTGAACATATCGTCTGTCGGCATCAGGACGGAGCCTTTCGGAAAAGCTGAGTTAGCATTGAGGACGGATTGTTTGATTCTGTCTGTCTCAAACAATGGGGTAAGTGCATCAAAAACAACTTTATTTTTGACAATTTTCAGTCCGAGTGCTTCGGAGAGAAGGCGTTTGGTTGCGTTGTACATATTGCTTTGTACAGCAAGGATTACTATGTCTGCTGCGCGAAGACTCTGAGCAGCGGCAAGAAGAACTCTTTTTTGCGATGTAAAGGGTGTAAATCCTTCACAGTCAGGGAAAAAGGCTTTAACACATTTTAAAATATGCTTCTTGCCTGCTTCCGTCTGAGGAACTTCTTGTTTGCAAAGGGAAAAAAGTTTTATATCCATTGGTGGCACCTCTTAATCAAGTGTAAATTTGTCTGCATTTTTGAAAGGATTGCGTTTCCCTTTTGCATCATACCATGCTTGAGGAAAACGCTGGTTTTCGTTTACGACTGCTTTAGAGGTGTCAACCTCAGAACTTTCGCCGTCACGCACGAGACGTGCCATAACAACGAAACGAGCATCTTTAAAAACAGTATCGCAAGTAGAAATCGTAAGAATCTTATCACCCGGTACGATGTCTACACTTTCGTTTGTATAATAAGAACGGGATTTTACTTCATCAATAAATTCAAGGAATTTCTGCTCGGAAGAGAAAGTCGGAGTAATGTACGGGAAACGGTATCCGTTGTCCTGCGCAGATTCGCCGTTTGAAATAAATGCAGCAAAAATTTTCCATTCCGTATTCTTATATATTGTGTCAAATTTAATCGTCGGGAAGTCTCTGTAATTCTCAATATCAGCATAAAGGCTCAATGCGCCAAGCTGAGTACCGTCTCTCATATTGTGACCGTAAATGATCGTATTGGTATTGAGATTTTTAATGTTGTTGCGGTAGTCAACAAACAGCGTTCCGTATCTTGTGGTTTCACCTTTAAAGCCGGTGTTAAGATATTTATAGTTGTCGTCAGCCTGAACAACGTTGATTCCCGATTCGCCGGTAGCGTCGATGATGAGCTTTCCGACAAAATCACCGTTCATTTTAAGAAGGGCGCTGTATTTGTCCTGAATAACATCGCCTGTATCTTCATCAACGGTTGTCTGGGTGTTAGAGTGGTCGATGTTGTCTGTTTCGTCCAGAGTCTGTTTGTTTTTCCAGTTGTCAATAGCATAGTCGGCGATATAAACCGTGCAGGTAATAAAAACGATTATCGAAAGACCGATTACTATTTTCCTTATTGTATTTTTAACCGATTGGCTTACTTCTTTTTTCGTGACCAAGGAAACAACCTCCTTTTCTTGGTAATCATATCATCAGTAAAAGCTTGGAAAAGCTCCTCTTCGCTGTTGCGTTTTATTCCGTCGTCAGCACTTTCGTCAATGTAAATGACTCTTGTGTGAGTGTCAAAACCGTAGCGGTTGTTTATCGTCGGCGGAGGTTCGGTAGGAGCAGGTTCTTCTTTTTTTTCTTCAACAGGAACAACAGGATTCTTCCTGGGTCTGCCTCGTTTCCTCTTTGGAGGTTCTGTAGGGGGTTCCGGTTTCTCCTCTTCCTTGACAACGGGCTTCGGAGCATTAACGGTTATATCGGCAAAAGAAGCTATGTCTGCATCGAACTCACTTCGTGTCTCATTGAAAACGCGTGAAAGCGGCGAGTTGACATCAGTGCGTATTTCATCCCGCGGATTAACGGGAGCTGCAAGATAATCAAATGCATTGCCTTCTGGTCGCTGCTTCTTTTTAGCAAGCTCAAAGCCTTCGTTCCTGATTGACTCATCTTCCTCAATAGCGGCATAGCGTGCCTTGAGACGTTCAAGATTACTGGGCTGTATATATTCTATAATGTCGTCGTTTTTGGTAAGTTCTGTAGCAATAGCACTTTCGATAACTTCTACTTCATCAGAATTAAAATTTTTGTTTTCTGCCACAGTTTTTCATCCTTTCCTATTGTTGCGTAGGTTGCCATGTTACATAGGTTGCATAAGGATTTGTTTTTCCTTTTTTGTCGTACCATATCTGAGGACGGCGATAGTTCGGGTTAGCGACTGCCTTTGAGGTGTCGACCTCTGCCGATTCACCTGCACGAAGCATTCTGCCGACAACGACAAGTCTGCCGTCGATATCGGTTCCGCAGGCAGCATCAAGAGAGTGTGTACACGTTGAAAGAGTAATGATTCTGTCAGACGGTCTGATGTCGATCCCTGTTTTATATATTGTACGCTGGTTAATCTGCTGGATATATCCGTTCATGCTTGTAGGACCAATGTTCGGGTAGATATAGTTGAAGAAATACCCACCATCGTTTTTCGGTGTTCCGGTTGCATAGAAAACACAGCTTACAAGATAAGTGTAAGAACCGTAAAGGGTAGTGTAAATAATTGTCGGATGAGTCTTATACCATTCGATATTCTCATAGCGATGCACATCGTAAAAATGAGTTCCCGAAGGCATATTATGGCCGAAAATTACGGTGTTTGTGCTCAGTGTGCCTGATTTGTTTCTGAAGTCGGCATAAGCAGTGCCGTAGTTTGTGTTTGAACCGTAGAAATTATGTCTGAGGTATTTGTTATTGTCCTTTGTCTGTAAAACAGGGGTGTTGACGTTTGTCCCGGGAATGTAAAGCCAACCGATTGTATCTTTGTTTGCCGCGTAGAGCTGGTTGAAGTTGCTGGTCATATTTACAGGGAATTTAGTCGGATTGTATTTCGGTACTAACTGTGTATAGATATTTGAAACCTCGGGCTTAGTCTGTTCGACTTCTTCGGTTTCAACGGGTTTTTCGAGAAAATCTATTACATTGAAAGCTGAAAAAACTGATGTGAGAGCGATTGCTACGCACAGAATAGTACAAAGAATGCCGAAAACGACACCGGATTTTGCGCTTGTGTTATTCTTAACATTCATGTTATTAACCTGAATGTCGGGTGTTTTGTTTTCTTCAGTCATATTTTTCACCTCTTATAATGACTTGTTGATATACATTCTGACCATATTAAGCGCATTTGACGAGTTGACAAATCGATTATAGTCACGGTCTTTTCTGCTTGTGTTGAGTTCTTTTACCCATACATTGTTTCTGTCTGCAAGCGCAATGTAGCTTAAACCGACGGGCTTTGATGTGCCGTCGCTTGTCGGGCCTGCAATTCCCGTTACGGAAACGGCAATGTCAGCACCGCTTACTTTGAGTGCACCGATTGCCATCTGCTTTGCAACCTCTTCGCTTACCGCACCGTATTTTTCAAGGGCTTCTTTGCTTACGCCGAGGACACGGTGTTTGATTTCGTTGGAATAAGAAATAATTCCGCAATCAAAAACTTTTGATGCGCCTGAAACATTGGTAATTCTTTTTCCGATAAGCCCGCCCGTGCAGGATTCTGCCGTTGCGAGTTTGAGGTTTTTTTCAATAAGCATAGGTACGACAGCCTCTTCAATGCAGCTGCAATCAATGCCATAGATATAATCTGAAAGTCTTTCTTTGATTTCTTCAATCATCGGCACGCAGATTTTTTCAGCTTCAGCTTCATTGTCTGCCATTGCCGTAACTCTCAGAAGTGCTTCACCGTCTTTTGCGTACGGTGCGACCGTAGGATTGGAAGAATCGAGAAGGTCCGCTACGGTTTCGCTCATTGCAGATTCACCGATACCGAATGTGCGGATATTATGCGAAATAATAACCTTGTCCGAAAATCTTTTAAGGTAGGGAACGGCACTTTCAAAAAACATCGGCTTGAGCTCTCTGGGAGGACCGGGGAGAAGGAGAATGTGTGTTCCGTTCTTTTCCATACCAAGTCCCGGTGCTGTACCGTTGTTGTTTTCAAAAACGACACAGTCAGCAGGGAGCATAGCTTGTTTTTTGTTGCTCTCGGGCATTACGAGACCTTTAGCCGTAAAATATGCGGACATTCTTTTAAGGCTCTCTTCGTGAAGAATAAGCTCTTTGCCGAAAAATTCGCAAGCGACTTCTTTTGTAATATCGTCGGGAGTAGGTCCGAGACCACCTGAAAGGATGATAATATCGCTTCTTTTGGCCGCTTGTTCCAGAAGCTCAAAAAGTCTGTCGTGATTGTCGCCCACGGTGCTCTGGTGCAGAACCGAGAGACCGAGCTTTGCAAGCTCCTGTGAAAGAAACTGAGCATCTGTATTAAGAATATCGCCGAGAAGTAATTCTGTGCCGACGCTGATGATTTCGCAAGTTTTCAAATTAGTCACCTGAAATGTTGATAAATTTAAGATTGTTCAAAGCCTCTTCGATAAGAGCTTCAACCTCGAGCACGCTTTCTGCTTCCTCAACAACTCTGAGCTGAGGACGTGTGCGCGGGTGCTTCGGTGTGAATACCGTACAGCAGTCTTCGTACGGAAGAATTGATGTTTCGAATGTGTCGATTTTTCTCGAAATTTCGATAACCTCGTCCTTGTCCATACCGATAAGAGGACGGAAGAGGGGGAGCTCTTCGACAACGGCTTCCGTACAAGCGATTGACTGCATCGTCTGGCTTGCAACCTGACCGACACTTTCGCCTGTTATGAGTGCGCCGCAACCCTGATCTTTTGCAATCCTTTCAGAACAGCGCATCATAAAACGGCGCATAATGATTGTAAAAAGATCTTCAGGGCATTTGTCCTTGATTTCTTCCTGGATATGTGTGAAAGGAACGACGCAGAGGGGGATATCTCCGCTGTATTTCGAAACCTGACGCAGAAGCGAATGAACCTTCATTTCTGCGCGCTGGCTTGTGTACGGGGGAGAAGCAAAGTGAATCGCGTAAAGGCGGAGGCCTCTTTTTGCCATCATCCATGCGGCGACGGGACTGTCGATACCGCCCGAAATAAGGATGGCAGCCTGTCCTGCCGAACCGACGGGCATACCTCCCGCACCTTTGTGCTGGTTGCCGTGAATGTAAGCGTAGCTGTCTCTGACTTCAACGTTGACGATTAAATCGGGATTATGCACGTCAACCTTGAGATGTGGATAATTCTCAAGAATAACACCGCCAAGCTCCATACAGATCTGCGGAGAATTGAACGGGAATTTTTTATCTGAACGCTTTGCTTCAACCTTAAAGGTCTTTGCAAACATAAGCTCTTCACGAAGATATTCACAAGCGGCGGGAAGTATAGCATCCATATCTTTTTCAACTGCCGCACAGCGTGACAATCCTGCGATACCGAAGATTTTCTTCAGTCTGCGGAAAGCTTCGTCAAGGTCAACTCTTTCGTCTATGGGTTCAACCATAATTGTTGACTGCGACTGAACATAACGGATTTTTCCGAGGTCGTGAAGTCTGTGCTTCATATTTTTTACAAGCTGATTTTCAAAAGTGTGGCGGTTAAGCCCCTTGAGGGCAAGCTCACCGTTTTTCAAAAGGATAATTTCTTTCATTTTAAACGAAACCTCAAATTATTTAATCTTTCTCATAGTTTTCTGCGCGTTTGCAATTCCGTAAAGAAGGTAGTCAATCTCTTCTTTTGTTGTAAATCTTGAAATGCTGATTCTGAGCGCGGAGTTGATTCTCTCGTCGTTAAGATTCATTGCGGAAAGCACTCGGCTTTTATGACCCTTTGAGCAGGCAGAACCGCTTGAAACGTAAATACCCATTTCCGAAAGATAGTTAAGCATAACTTCTGACGGAATGCCGAGCACTGAAATGTTTGTGATATAGGGCAGAGCATTTGCGGGGGAATTTATCTTTATATTTTCCATTGCGGAAACGTTTTTAACAAAGTAATCGCGCAAAGCTGTTGCGTGTTCAAGACTGCTGTTGTAGTCAGGCATAGCTTTTGCTGCTGCGGCAAAGCCTGCGATGTTCGGCAGCGGCTCTGTTCCCGGGCGGAATTTGTTTTCCTGAAGTCCGCCGAGTGAGTGCGGAGCAAGGCGTGTGCCTTTCTTCACAAAAAGTGCGCCTGCGCCCTTCGGTCCGTGAATCTTATGCGAGCTGATTGACATAAGGTCAACGCCCATATTGTAGGGTTTGAGCTGAACTTTACCGAACGCCTGGACAGCGTCACAATGGATAAGTGCATTTGCACCTGCGTGAACAGCGGCACGTTTGGCAAATTCAACGGGCTGGATTGTTCCGACTTCGTTGTTGACGTACATAACGCTGATGAGAACGACCGACGGATTCGTTGCGGCATAAAGCTGACGTTCGTCGATAAGTCCGTTTTCGTTGACGCGAAGTCTTATAACGTCAAAGCCCTGACTTTCAAGGTATTTGACGGGTTCATCAACGCTCGGATGTTCAACGGAAGTTGTAATGATTCGGCTGCCTCTTCTCTTGAGCGCATTTGCAGCTCCGAGGACGGCAATGTTGTTGCTTTCCGTACCGCCGGAGGTGAAGATGATCTCGTTGGGTTCGCAGGAAAGCTTGCCTGCAATAATTGCGCGCGATTCTTCGAGCAACTCCGAAGCGGCGATTCCGTTAGAGTGAAGGGAAGACGGATTGCCCCAACAGGACGTCAGGGTGAAATTAACTTTTTCAACAGCTTCTTTACAAAGCGGTGTTGTCGCGCTGTTATCAAGATAAGCTTCCATTGTATATTCCTCCAAGCAACAATAAGCCATTATTAACTTTTTTATTATACATCAAAATTCATCTACTTTCAATCTTTTTATAGGTATATATATTAACAATATATAAATTTTTTTGTAAATTTTTGCAGAGAAGAAATATCTTCCCACAATACATTCTATGCAGAAGAATACTTAAGAGTAACAGTCTAAGTCCATCAGTATTGCAACAAGTGATTTGCTGCCACGCTTGTCGCACAAATTCGGGTTTGTCGGGATCTTCAATGTTGCAGATATCAGGCCCCCTTGCCTAAAGGGGGCTGGCACGACGAAGTCGTGACTGGGGGATATTTTTACAAAAAACTATGAAAAATCAAGCTTTTCACGAAGTATCCCT
>JAGAKF010000077.1 GCA_017625835.1 Clostridia bacterium | reverse complement strand
GGCTATATCGCAATGAAAAATGTGGCGGAACGCCAGGGTCTGTCACTCAAATATATCGAGAAAATTATGCCCGTTCTTTCAAAAAATAATTATGTCGAGGGTGTTCACGGCAAGGGTGGAGGCTACCGCTTGGCAAGGGAGCCAAAAGATTATAAAGTAGGCGATATTTTAAGACTTGCCGAAGGCGACCTCGCACCGGTAACCTGCCTTCAATGCAATGCCGAAAAGTGTGATCGTGCCGATACCTGCCCCACTTTACCTATGTGGACTGAATTTCATAATATGGTAAATAATTATTTTGACGGTATCACGCTGAGCGATTTAATGAAATGATAGCCGCAACAGCAAAAGTAAAATATGCAAGCATAAAGTATGTTCCGCCCATAACTGCACCCATGGCATTGCGATGTGAATCTTTGATGATCAAACTGCAGGTAGCACTGTGATCGCCGATTTCTTCAATTACAGCTCCGTTTTCGGTTGCGAATCGGTCACCTTCAAATATTTTTCTTACTTCTTCTAATGTCTTTTCATTTTCCATGCATGTAACCTCTTTCTCTCAATTTTTTAAACCTAAAATCTGCAAGAACTTTTGATTAACTTTCAAGCTTGCACATAACTATCATTTCAGTGGCATCCGTAAGCACAAGTTCATCGTTTCGATTAAACATTTCAAAGGTGAGTTTCATTAGACCGTTTTTTGTATTGCGTTTTGAGAGCTTGAAAACAGTACAGGTGCTTGAAAGAACATTCTTTGAAATATAGTTTATGCCATTCTATTCTTGTTGGTTTGCCTCATTTCCTGCTAAATTAACCTCAAGAATTTAGTCTATACAGGCATAAAAGACATAACTTCCGGTGCAATAAGCTGATCCAAAAAAGGTTGTCTTGGCATACTCTTAGTCTGTGTGAAGATGAATATTGTCGTACTTTTCGGCAAAGGCTATCATATCTTCTTCAAATATATTTTGCTCATCTGCTTTCTTTGTTAGCTAGTAAGAGTGTAGCATAAAATGAAAGCAAGCACAACAAAAATATTTGAAATTTTTGAATTTTTACTCAAAAACTTCTTGACATTAAAGCTTTAAAGTAGTAAAATGCAAGTAAATTGAATAGAATGATTTAAAGGCTGTGACGAAGAACGGTCAAGGCGAAAGCATCTCAGAGAGCTGATGCGTGGTGTGAATCAGTATGCTTGGAACTTGTCTCTCTCCCTTCCGAGCCGGAAACCTGAAGCTGTATGTGTGTAGGGAATCCCGTGTATGCTACGTAAGTGCATAGAGGTTGTTCGACTTCGAAACTGAAAAGGCTGTGACGAAGACGGAAGCTGTAACGAATTTTTCAGAGAGCCGGGGATGGTGCGATCCCGGTAAAGGACTACAGATCTTCCCATCACTTCTGAGCCGGAAGTCCCAAAGGCTTAACACCCAGTAGGCGCTTCCCGTGGATGCTGCGTTAATGCATAGAAGTTGTCTGACTTCGAAGAGGTGGCAGATTGTAATATCTGCAATTTGAGTGGTACCGCGAGTGATTTTTTATTTCACCCGTCTCAAAGCAAACTTAGCTTTGAGGCGGGTTTTGCTTTTGCCTTAAAGCTATAACAGACACATATAATTAAGGTGACGGCAGTTATCTTATAAGAAAGGCGGAATGAAAATGTTATCTCTATCAAAAGTATTTAACGCACAGACGGTGCTGAAAAGCATTATCCGTGAAACAAGTGTTGTAAGAGCTCACGGTATCGCTCCCGACTGCAAGCTATACCTCAAACCCGAAAACCTACAGTTCACAGGCTCCTTCAAGGTAAGAGGTGCCGCATATAAAATTGCGATGCTTTCGGAAGAAGAAAAGAAAAAAGGTGTAATCGCCTGCTCGGCAGGTAACCACGCCCAAGGAGTTGCCCTTGCGGCAACTAAAAACGGCATAAAGTCACTAATTTGCCTGCCGGATACAGCACCTATTTCCAAGGTTGAAGCTACCAAAGGCTTCGGCGCAGAGGTTTGCCTTGTTGAGGGCTGTTATGATGACGCCTATCAGAAGGCACTTGAATTAAAAGAAAGTGAGGGTTATACCTTTGTTCATCCCTTTGACGATGAAAATGTTATTGCTGGTCAGGGTACGGTGGCTCTTGAAATTTTAAATGACCTTGATGATATCGATGCTATTGTGGTACCTATCGGTGGCGGAGGTCTTATCGCAGGTGTTGCCTACACGGTCAAGCAGATTAAGCCCGAGGTAAAGGTTTACGGTGTGCAGGTAAGCGGTGCACCGAGTATGTATAACTCAATTAAAGACGGTGAAATTGAGTGCCTTGGCTCCGTTTCAACAATTGCAGACGGTATTGCCGTTAAAAAGCCCGGTGAAAACACCTTTGCACTTGTTAAAGAGTATGTAGATGATATTGCCCTTGTCAGCGATGATGAGGTGTCAAGTGCAATTCTCGCCCTGATTGAAAAACAGAAAATGATTGCCGAGGGCGCAGGTGCAGCAGCCGTTGCAGCGGTAATGTTTGATAAGTTCGACCTTAAAGGCAAAAGAGTTGTTGCCATTGTTTCAGGCGGTAACATTGATGTTACAAGCCTTTCAAGAGTGATTGACCGTGGACTTTTAAATTCAGGTCGCTCTTCAAGTCTTCTTATTGAACTTATTGATAAGCCGGGTCAGCTTAAGGATATTTCACGCATTATTGCCGATTGCGGCGGTAACGTTACAGGTGTTCACTATGAAAAGGGAAACACTGAAAGCGTAAACGGCTGTTTCCTTCGTATTGAAATGGAAACGAGAGATTACGACCATGTTAATTTAATCACTCAGTCTTTGCGCAGTGAAGGATTTAAAATAGTAAATTAAAAAAAGGAGCAGATAGTATGATGGATTCAACCAAATACCGAGTGGGATATTTCCCGGTAGATAAGAAGTACAACAAATGGGCAGAAAAAGACCATATTAAAAAGCCTCCCGTGTGGTGCAGTGTGGATATGCGTGACGGCAATCAGAGCCTTGTTATTCCGATGAGCCTTGAAGAAAAGCTCGAATATTACAAGCTACTTCTTGATGTGGGCTTCAAGGAAATTGAAGTAGGCTTCCCTGCGGCAAGTGAAACGGAATATGAGTTTCTGCGTACCCTTATCGATAATAATATGATTCCCCAGAACGTTACCGTTCAGGTGCTGACACAGTGCCGTGAGCATATTATCCGTAAGACCTTTGATGCCTGCAAGGGTGCACCCAGTGCAATTGTTCATTTTTATAACTCCGTAAGTGTTGCTCAGCGTGAGCAGGTGTTCAAAAAGAGCAAGGAAGAAATCAAAAAGATTGCCGTTGACGGTGCAAAGCTTGTTAAAAAGCTTGCAAGTGAATACGAGGGAAATTTCCGTTTTGAATATTCTCCTGAATCTTTTACGGGTACAGAGCCTGAATATGCTCTTGAGGTGTGTAATGCAGTTCTTGATGTACTCGAGCCGAGTGAAACAAACAATGTAATTATCAATCTACCCGTAACCGTAGAAATGAGTCTGCCTCACGTTTACGCTTCTCAGGTGGAGTATATGAGTGAAAACCTCAAGTACCGCGAGTTTGTTACACTTTCACTTCATCCCCATAATGACAGAGGTACGGGCGTAGCTGACACAGAGCTTGCACTTCTTGCGGGTGCTGACAGAGTTGAAGGCACTCTTTTCGGCAACGGTGAAAGAACAGGTAACGTTGACATTATCACTCTTGCTATGAATATGTATTCTCACGGTGTTGACCCTAAGCTTGACCTTTCGGATATGAACAAGCTTGTTGAAACCTATGAAAGATGCACACGAATGCATGTCTATGAAAGAGCACCTTATGCAGGTGCACTAGTCTTTGCCGCTTTTTCGGGTTCACATCAGGATGCTATTGCAAAGGGAATGAAATACAGGGCAAAAAATAAGCTTCATCAGTGGAGCGTACCATATATTCCCATTGACCCCAAGGATATCGGCAGAACCTACGATGCAGATGTTATCCGTGTCAATTCTCAGTCAGGCAAGGGCGGTATAGGTTATCTCCTTGAACAGACCTTTGGTTACAATCTGCCTGCTAAAATGAGAGAGCATTTCAGCTATATGTGCAAGGGTGTTTCTGACCATGAGCATAAGGAGCTCAAGCCCGACGAGGTTCTTGATATTTTCACAGAGCATTATCTTAATATTGACAGTGGTATTGAGGTTACAGATTTCGACTTTGAGCGTGAAAACGATGCAGTAAAGATAAACATAACCTTTATGCGTGGTGGTGAAGAAACCGAGCTTGAAGCAGAGGGCAACGGTTCACTCAGCGCAATCAATAACGCACTTAAGGCTTATACAAATGAAGATTACACCTTGCAGGTGTTCACTCAGCACAGTATGCAGGGTCAGGGCTCACACAGTGTTGCCGCTTCGTATATCGGACTCGAAAAAGAAAACGGCAAAATGTTCTGGGGTGCAGGTACTGATACGGATGTTATCACAGCAAGCACAAAGGCACTTCTGAGTGCATTCAGCAATATGAAAAAAGGAGATGCAGAATAATGGGAATGACAATGACACAAAAAATTCTTGCTGCTCACGCCGGTCTTGACAGTGTGACTGCAGGACAGCTTATAAACGCAAAGCTTGATATAGTTCTCGGTAACGATATTACAACTCCCGTTGCAGTTAACGAATTTAAAAAAGCAGGCTTTGAAAAGGTATTTGATAAGGACAGAGTTGCTATCGTGCTTGACCACTTTGTACCCAACAAAGACATTAAAGCCGCTGAGCAGAGTAAAACCTGCCGGGATTTTGCATGCTCACACTGTGTAAGCCACTTTTACGATGTAGGTAAAATGGGCATCGAGCACGCCCTTCTTCCCGAGCAGGGGGTTGTTACTGCCGGCGACTGTATTATCGGTGCAGACAGCCACACTTGTACCTACGGTGCTTTAGGTGCATTCTCAACAGGTGTAGGCTCAACTGATATGGCGGCAGGTATGGCAACGGGTATGGCGTGGTTTAAGGTTCCGTCCGCAATTAAGTTTAATCTCACAGGTACCCTGCCGAAAAATTGCAGCGGTAAGGATGTCATTCTAACAATTATCGGAATGATAGGTGTTGACGGCGCGCTGTATAAGAGCATGGAATTCACGGGTGAAGGCGCTCACTCACTTTCAATGGATGACAGACTTTGCATCTGCAACATGGCTATTGAAGCAGGCGCAAAAAACGGCATTTTCCCTGTTGATGATGTGACAATGGTATATCTTAACGGCAGAAGTGAAAGAAAGCCCGTTGTGTACGAGGCTGACGGGGATGCAGAATACGAAAAGACAATAGATATAGACTTAAGTAAAATTGTACCCACCGTAGCTTGTCCCCATCTTCCCGAAAACACACACCCTGCAAATGAACTGGGTCATATAAAGGTTGACCAGGTAGTTATCGGGTCCTGCACCAACGGAAGAATGGAGGACATGGAAGCGGCTTACAGTATTCTCAGAGGCAAAAAAATAGCGGATGGCATCCGTTGTATCATAATTCCCGGCACAATGCAGATACTCCGTGAGTGTGTAGAGCGTGGATGGTACACTGCATTTATTGATGCAGGTGCAGTTGTGTCTACTCCGACCTGCGGTCCCTGCCTTGGCGGATATATGGGTATTCTTGCCGCAGGTGAAAGATGTATTGCAACAACCAACCGTAACTTTGTAGGCAGAATGGGTCACGTGGACAGCGAGGTTTATCTCGCTTCACCTCACACTGCCGCCGCAAGTGCGTTGACAGGCTATATCACAGAGTATAAGGAGGTTTAAACTATGAACACACAAGGTAAAGTTTTCAAATATCCCGATAATGTTGACACGGATGTTATTATCCCTGCCCGTTATCTTAACACGCCCGATGCAAAGGAATTGGCTCTTCACTGTATGGAGGATATAGACACGGAATTTGTAAAAAAGGTGCAGACGGGTGATGTGATGGTTGCAGGTTGGAACTTCGGTTGCGGTTCTTCAAGAGAACATGCACCGCTTGTTATAAAAACCTGCGGTACGGGCTGTGTAATTGCCAAAAGCTTTGCAAGAATTTTCTATCGCAATGCAATAAATATAGGCTTGCCAATTTTTGAATGTGAAGAAGCCGCAGAAGAAATAAATGCAGACGATGAAGTTAAGGTTGATTTTGATACGGGCGTTATCACCGATATCACTACGGGCAAAACCTACAAGGCTCAGCCCTTCCCCGAATTTATTCAGAATATAATCAGATGCGGCGGACTTTTAAAATCCCTGAAAGAAGGCGAAAACAATGTCTAAAAATATTGCAGTTATCCGCGGTGACGGAATAGGCCCCGAAATAGTCGGTGAGGCACTTAAGGTGCTTGACAAGGTGGCAGAGCTTTACGGACATACCTTCAATTACATCGATGTAGATATGGGTGGATGTGCCATTGATAAATACGGTGACCCTCTGCCCGAGGGTGAGCTTAAGAAGTGTGTTGAATCCGACAGTGTACTTTTAGGTGCAGTGGGCGGTGACAAATGGAATGATGTGCCCGGTTATATGCGACCTGAAAAGGGACTTCTGCGACTTCGTGCAGGCATGGGAGTTTACTCCAACAACCGTCCTGCAAAAATCTGGAAACAGCTTTCTGATGCTTCGCCATTAAAGAAAAGCATTGTTGATGAGGGCATTGACTTCATCATTGTAAGAGAGCTTATCGGTGGCATTTACTTCGGCGAACATAAAACCGAGGGAGACACTGCTATTGATATTCTTAAGTATAGTGAAAGCGAAATCGAGCGTATAGGCAGAATTGGCTTTGAAACGGCACAGAAACGAAATAAGAAGCTCTGCAGCGTTGAAAAAAGCAATGTGCTTGACTCGAGTCGTCTTTGGAAAAAGGTTATGCACAAACTCAAAGAGGATTATCCCGATGTTGAATTTTCAGATATGCTTGTTGACAACTGCGCAATGCAGATTGTAAAAAATCCCTCTCAGTTTGATGTAATTGTAACGGAGAATATGTTTGGCGACATTCTTTCCGACGAAGCATCAATGATTACGGGCTCAATCGGCATGATTCCCTCGTCGAGTCTCGGTGCTTCTTCCTGCGGACTTTATGAGCCTATTCACGGCTCTGCTCCCGATATTGCAGGTAAGGATATTGCAAACCCCATTGGTACAATTCTTTCAGCGGCAATGATGCTTCGTTTCAGCTTTGATATGGCGGAAGAAGCTGATGCAATCGAAAAAGCAGTTTCCGCTTACCTTGATGCAGGATACCGTACAAGTGACATTATGAGCGAAGGAATGACACAGGTAGGCTGTAAAAAGTGCGGAGAGCTTATCGTAAGTTATCTTGAAAAGTAAACAGTAGTGATTATGAACAGATATTATATTGATGTTACGGTGCATAACAGAGTCGGGGTGCTGAACCGAATAACTGCAATGTTCTCAAGACTGCAAATCAACATCAGCTCCCTGACACTGACAGGAGCAGACTGCGGTGAAGTGGCAAAGATGAACTTCGGTTTTAATTGCGATGAGAACAAAAAGACCTTACTTGTTAACAGATTAGAAAAACTTTATGATGTTTCCTATGTTGAAGAACTGGACAATCAGGACGTTTTATTTGTGTGATATATCTTTTGTTGAGTTGAGATATATTAAAAGCACAACCGTCAAGGGTAGAAATTTCCTTGGCGGTTGCTTTTAGTATTAAGTCTCGTTTTATGGCGCTCCTTGTTTTGTAGCACAGCCAGTTTCCGTTATCAAGAGTCGTTACACTTCTTCTCTTGACAACAAAAACATTCTGTGCTCTTTGGGAATTACGAGGGTGATACCCTCACCATATAACCGTTAAGGTTGTCAAAAAAATTCTTCAAGGAAGGATGTAATAATTCAATAATACACAGAAAGAAATTCAAACACGTCAGTGTTATGCGGCAGGTTTAAAAGCAACAAAATCAAATTTTGGTTATATGAATACTGCGTCACATTTTTCTTCATACAAAATTTTTTTAATTTTTTTTGAAAATCCCGGAACATTTTACCCTTGCTTATGTCGTGGTATATATGGGGAGGAAAAGTTTTTTCAAAAGCCCAAACTAAAATATTATTGACCGTGAAAAATTTTTTTAAACCATTCGACAAGTTTCCCGTTGTCAAATTTTTCAAAATAATATATCATACCACCGTCACGATGTTTTTGTTGAGCTTGGCAAAACCACAACTACTTTAATTATGCTTTGCTCAAACAGCCACACACATCGATTTATATTTAGCTTTATTTAAAAGCTGTTACATAGTGACCAAACAGAATATGAGCGAGGTGAGATTTTCTCCCCACGCTTATTTCTGTTGCCTATGTAACGGCTTTTTTGTTTTGCAATTTTTCTTGCGGCGGGTTGTAAAGGTTTTGTAAACATTTTGATTTTGGGGTGTCCATTTGGCCTCTCCCAGTGGGAATAAGTGAGAATTGTTTTTCAATAAGTCTGTAAACGATTTGAAAACTCTTGGAAGAGGTGGTCACCATTTCGCAGAAAAATGTCCGTAAATAAGTAGAGAGCTTTTTAAAATTACCATCTCTGAACGGAATCAATGTTTCTGTGTCCTTGTCTTAACGAGCATTGGATTTCGGGCCCGGAAATCCCCAAACGGGCAAAAAGCCGTTTTGCAAAACAGAATGAATGGAGATGAAAAGAAGAAAAATGAATCAGGTTAACAGCAGACGAATGAAAAAATGACTTTAAATATTCTGTTAACTTTCGGGAATCAGGGTTTCCACTTGCCCTTTCCCAGTCCGTATAAGTGGAAACAAAATTTTAAGGAGGTGAAAATCCAATGACAAAGAAAAATCACGATGTGATTGTCAAAGCGTATCTTAACAAAGATGAATATGAAAAGCTCTGTGACCTGAGCAGAGCAACGGGAGTTTCAAAATCAAAGGTCATCCGACTTCTGATTACAATGTGCAGGCTTAAGGAAGCTCCGCCTGCCGATTACCCGAAGCTCATCCGCGAGCTTCGTGCCGTGGGTAACAACCTTAATCAGCTTTTGGTTGTTGCCAGAGCAAGAGGCTGGAACAATCAGAAAGAAATTTCTTCCGTTCTCTCTTCCGTGCTTGAAACGGAAAACAAAATCGTCAGTGAGTTTACTTCTGAGAAGGATGAAGTGCCATGGCAGTAACTCGTATATGGCCGATAAAGGGAAGGCTTCGTAATGTAATTGATTACACCGTGAACCCTGAGAAAACTTTTAATCCCGATTACACCTTTGAAGAGCTACAAGCACTCAAGGATGTAATTGACTACGCAATGGAAAGTGACAAAACCGAAAAGCAGTTTTATGTTACGGGAGTTAACTGCACAGCAGGCTTTGCAAGAGAACAAATGGTAAACACTAAAAGACTTTTCAAAAAAGAAGACGGCATCCTTGCCTTTCACGGCTATCAGTCCTTCAAACCCGGTGAGGTTACACCTGAGCTTGCTCACGAGATCGGAATTAAGCTGGCGGAAAAATTATGGGGTGACCGCTTTGAGGTTGTGGTATCAACTCATCTTGATAAACACCACCTTCACTCACACTTTGTACTTAACTCGGTTTCATTTGTTGACGGAAAAAAGATTAACTCCTGCAGAAAAAGCTACTATGAAATGCGAAGAGCATCCGACGAACTTTGCAGAGAGTACAGTCTGTCCGTCATTGAAAAACCACGCAAGGCTCCTTCACGAATGCAATACCTTGCAGAGAAGAACGGTGAGATGACTAAGTACACAAATGTAAAACGAGACATTCGGGAATGCATGGCGATGTCCTTCAGTGCAGAACACTTTGATCAGCTTATGGAAAGGCGAAGGTACAAATTGTTTTTCATCGGTGATGAGCTTGCAGTAGACCATCCCTTCATTAAATCTCCCATAAGACTGTGCGACCTTGGTGAAGGATTCAGCACCGATGAAATTCTTGAATTCATCTACAACAACAAACACTACCTGAAAAGAATCAATCTGCCTGAGCAGGCAAGAGTAAAAGATGTTTTCTTTGACGGTGATGTTAACAACAGCTATGTTACTTTTTATGATCTTTACTCTCACTTTGTTCCCGGTCTTGCCTATGTAAAAAAGTATCCGGAGAAAAACAGAGAGGTGTCCTTCTACTTACAAAAAGAAATATTGAAGTTCGATAAATTCTGTGAGGAACAAAATCTTTTGTGCGACAACGATGTTGAGTCTTACGAGGACCTTGTGGCACTCAAAGAGAAGACAATGAAAGAATACAACGAGCTTATAAACCTTCGTAAAGAGGTACGAAATGCAATCAAGCGAGCCGACAGAAGCAGTGACACACAAAATGCTAATGAGCTCAGAGAACATAACAAAGATATTACAGCACATCTGACAACTTTGAGAAAACACATAAAAATCTGTGACAGAGTTATCTCCCGTGACACTCTTGTTAAAGATTTAATGGACGAGCTTCATGACCACGCCCTATGGCAGGAAAGAAGCTTAGGTCCGAGTCGTGAAACACAAACAATAACCGATTACGAACAGTCAAGATAAAAAATTAAGGAGGATGACAATACAGAGTGTTATTGAATTCTTACATCCTTCCTTGAAAACAAAAATCAAAATCTATTTTAAAATTTATGGAGGTTAATCATTATGACAACATTAACAGAAATCAAAACTGAAAACTTAAAATCATTTGAAAACAATCCTTTCATTTTCAGAGAGGACACGGCCTTTGATATGCTTATTGACAGCATTACAAATTTAGGAGTACTTACACCGATTATTGTCCGCAGCCTTGACGACGGCAACTATGAAATCATCAGCGGTCACAGACGAGTTGAAGCTTGCCGAAGACTTGGTATTGAAACAATCCCTTGCATTGTAAAAGAGCTTACAAGGGATGAAGCAACGGTTATACTCGTTGACCTTAACTTACAAAGAGATGAAGTGTTGCCGAGTGAGAAAGCACACGCTTACAAAATGAAAATGGACGCACTTAAAAATCAGGGAGCAAGGACAGATTTAACTTCTACACAGTCTGTGTCGAAGTTCCGTACAGCAGAAGAAGTCGGCAAAGAAAACAATGAAAGCAGAGAAACCGTAAGGCGATACATCAGATTAACTTATCTCATTCCCGAGATATTGAAGTTAGTTGACGAAGGGCGAATAGCCTTTACACCTGCTGTTGAACTTTCTTTCCTGCCGTCAGAAGAACAGCACGAGGTTTACGGGTTTTATGAAAACGAAGAAGTTACGCCCTCTTACTCGCAAACTGTACGAATGAAAAAGCTTTACACAGAAGGTCAGCTCACATCGGACAGGATATCCGAGATTATGGCAGAGGCTAAAGCGAATCAGAAGGATTATCTGAAAATACCGACGGAGAACATAAACAAATACTTTAAGTCGAGATTTACGGAAAAACAAAAGCAGGAATTTGTAATCAAAGCCGTTGAACACTATCATCGTTACCTAATGCGGCAAAGAGATGCGAGGTGAAGTGAATGAAATTATTTAAGTATTTGAATTTGCTGCTTTGGCTTCTTCTTTGCAACACTCGTGCCGAGTTACTGATGCTCAGTGAAGATGAAAAAGAATATATCATCAATGGTATAAGATATTTTGTTTCAGCTCGTTACTTAACTGATAAGAAGAGTGATACTTTTGAAAATAAAATTGAAAAATATATTGGCAGTGACTTCACACATTTGTCACCGACAATAAACAATGATACAATGAACAAAGAATATATATGTCTGACTGCCGGGAAGGAGGTAAAATGCAGTTAACAGATTACACAGGGATTGCAGGTCTTTATACTCGTCTTTCAAGAGACGACGGTACAGACAGTGAAAGCAATTCAATAGCAAATCAGAAAAGATTGTTATCACAGAAAGCTAAAGAGCTTGGATTTACAAATGTAAAGTTCTATGTTGATGACGGTTACACGGGTACAAACTTTAACCGTCCCGGATTTCAGGAGCTTCTTGATGATATTGAAATGGGATACATTTCTGTTGTTATGGTTAAAGACTTATCAAGATTAGGTCGAGACTATGTATCGGTAGGTCATTACACAGACAATTATTTCCCTGAACATAACATAAGATTTATCGCTGTTAACGATATGGTTGACAGTGACGAGGGTGAGAATGAAATCGCACCCTTCAAGAACATAATGAATGAAATGTATGCAAGGGACATTTCAAGAAAAATCAGAAGCTCAAACAGAATCAGAGGTAACCTTGGTGAACCTCTTGCACAGCCACCTTACGGGTATATGAAAAGTCCTGAGAACAAAAAGAAGTGGATAATCGACCCTGATGCTTCACAAGTAGTAAAAAGTATTTTCAGAATGTGCATTGAGGGTAAGGGTAACGAAGCCATCGCTCATGTTCTTCAGTCAAACAAAATCTATATACCTATGGCGTATTGGCACAGTAAAGGTTTGAACCGAGGCGGTAAGCAAATGCCTGCTGACCCGTACAGATGGAGCAAGACAACGATTCGAAAAATCTTAACACAACAGGAGTACTGTGGTGATGTTATTAACTTCAAAACTTATTCAAAAAACTTCAAAAACAAAAAGAGGCTGATGAACGCCGAAGAGAATTGGAAAATCTTCAAGGATGTTCACGAGCCTATCATTGAAAGAGAAGTGTTTGAGCTTGTACAGGAAAACTTGTTAAAGGTCAAGAGAAGAGAACCTAAACCTGAAAATGCAAAGAAGCATATATTCAGCGGGCTTATCCGTTGCGGTGATTGCGGAAGTAATATGAGATATCATACAAATACCACCAACAAAGATATACACTATTTCAGTTGCGGTAACTATATCAAAGATACCCGAGGGAACTGTCCTACAAGACACTACATTCGTTCAGATGCTATCGAGCAGATAGTATTACTTGAACTGAAGCATCTTGCAAACTTTCTTAAATACGATGAAGAAAGACTTGCAGAAATCCTTGAAAAGAAGTCAAACAAGGACTTATATGAAGAGACAAGATATCTTGAGGGTGAGCTTCAAAAGGCTCTTGCAAGGCAACAGAAGGTGGCAAATCTTTATGAAAAGCTATATGAAGACAATGCCGAGGGCAAGGTAACGGATGAATGGTTTACCCATATGTCACATAAATATGAGCTTGAAAGAACTGAGCTTAAAGCGAAGATTTCTGAACTACGAAAGAAACTTTCAAATGCTCAGGAAACATCTAAAGGTAAGGATATGTTTCTCAATGCGGTAAGAAGCTTTATGGAAATGGAAACGCTCACGGCACCTCTTGCAAAGGAGCTTATTGACCACATTGATGTTTATGAGAGCGAGGGTAAAGGTAAAAACAAAACGCAGAGGATAGTAATTTACTACCGCTTTGTAGGGTATATTGAATTGCCTGACAAAACTCCAATCGTAAACGATACCCGACAGGGAGTAGCGGTGAATTACATTTCAGGTGCTTTACCCGAAACGGCATAAAGAAAAAAGCCGCAGATAATCTGCGACAAACAACAAAAATATATCAATCTGTTTTTAAACAAAAAAGGATGCGTGTTCAAATCCCTTATGAACACGCATCATGGTCGGAGTGGCGGGATTTGAACGGTTAAAAACACTCCGAGAAACCCAGTAAAATCAACGGATTCGGGTATCAAAATCCCATTTCGCCGACGTTCCGCCGACGGCAAAAACACGAAATTCTTACAAAAAATCCGTTTGAAAACAGTGTAAAACAAAAGAAATACCGTAGTCCGGTTAAGGTTGCTGATATTTTTCTGAATTTATTTAATTTTCAAATATTATTGAACATTTGTATAAATAGGTGTATAATTATGCGGTAAACCTTTTAAAAGAGGTGAAGTTATGAATATTTTGCATATGAAATATGCTGTTGAGGTTGCGAGGGTTGGCTCACTGAACAAAGCAGCTGAAACCTTATTGATTGCGGCACCTAATGTCAGCCGTTCCATCAAGGAGCTTGAAGCAGACATAGGAATATCAATCTTTGAACGTACCACAAAGGGTATGGAACTCACTCCTGAAGGCGAAGAATTCATAAATTATGCTAAGGGAATCCTTAATCAGATCGATGAGGTCGAAAACTTTTATAAAAAAGGTTCGGCAAAGAAGCAAAAGTTTTCGATTTCTGTGCCGAGAGCTTGTTACATTTCTGAAGCATTTTCACAGTTTTCAAAATCACTTTCCAAGGAAGCTGCAGAAATTTTCTACAAGGAAACAAATTCTCAGCGTACAATCCGCAATATGCTTGAGCATGATTATAAACTCGGCATTATAAGATATGCGGAAAATTACGACAAGTATTTCAAAGCAATGCTCGAAGAAAAAGGCTTCAGTTATGAGATGGTGACAGAATTCACCTATTCGCTGATAATGAGTGCAGATAATCCGCTTTCACAAAAAGAAACTATTACTTTTGATGACCTTGCAGATTACATTGAAATAGCGCATGCTGACCCGTATGTACCCTCAATGCCGCTTTCAAAGGTGGTAAAGGAAGAGCTTCCCGATAATATTGACCGTCGTATATTTATATTTGAAAGAGCAAGTCAGTTTGATTTACTTTCAAACAATCCTGAAACCTTTATGTGGGTTTCACCTGCTCCCGAGAGTCTTCTGAAAAGATATAATCTGGTTCAGAAAAAATGCGTGGATAACAAGAAAATATATAAGGATGTTCTGATTTACAAAAATGGATACAAATTATCGAAACTCGACAGGCAGTTTATTACAGAACTGTGTGAATCTAAAAGAAAATATCTTTAAATCTGATTTTTTTACCCGATCTCTTAATTGAGGTCGGGTTTGTTTTTGTTTATCGATATCAGTGTTATCGATAATGATAATACCGATTATATATTTTAAGAATTCCCAAAGTACAAAACTGTTGTTAAAATATTAACGATATCAGACGAGGGAGGTTTCTTATGTGTAAAAACGGTGTTTCAAAAGCAACGCTCAACAGAATACCGATATATTTGGAATTGCTCAAAGAATTACCGGGGGAGCGATATGAATATATATCCGCAACAACCATTGCACGAAAACTCTCACTTGGTGAAGTTCAGGTCAGAAAGGACCTTGCATCAATCAGCGGTGCGGGAAGACCGAGACTCGGTTATCTTACATCAGAGCTTATAGAAAAACTTGAAAACAGTCTTGGCTGTAACAACTACACCCTTGCAGTTTTAGTAGGTGCAGGAAAGCTTGGCAAGGCACTTCTTGATTATAATGAATTTGAGAAATTCGGCATTAAAATTGCAGCAGCCTTTGACAGCAACGATAAGGAAATAAGCATAACCGGAAAAATCAAAGTTAAGCCTATAAATGAGTTTGAAGATTTTTGCAAAGATAACAATATACAGCTCGGTATCATCACAGTCGGTGCAGGTTCAGCCCAGGAAGTATGTGACAAAATGGTGCAATGCGGAATTGTGGCAATTCTGAATTTTGCTCCGTGTAAGTTGAATGTACCTGACGGGGTAATTCTTGAAAATGAAAATCTGGCGCTTTCATTAGCGTATTTGAATAATCAGATTAAATAAGTTTAAGTAAATAATTTTTTAGGAGGATACAAATGGAAACTAAAAATTACGCAATTGTAGATAG
>JAGAKF010000076.1 GCA_017625835.1 Clostridia bacterium | reverse complement strand
GCACTTGGGCTAACAAGCTGATACAGTATCAGTATTCGATATACAACAACCGTTCTTCTGCTGATTTTCCATTACTTTTTGACACAGCTATTGCAGATGCTCTTGTTCTCGGTCCACTTCGTACTGAAGCGGTTGTACTGCCTGAGGAAACACTACGAAAAATCAAGGCTTACAACGTAAATACGAAAACTGAAAGGCTTATGATTACTCTTGCCGAATATTATATTGCAAACAAAGAGCCTGACTGTGATTGGGTTATTATGCCAAGGACTAACATCTCTGCTTATCTCGGCTCTGCAACTTATATGGAAAGCTATGAAAACAAGATGCCCGAAGGTTTTATGGAGAAAAAGCCTGAAATGGGCGGTGTGTCAGCGGTGAGGATTAATCTATAACGGAAAAAGCTCCCCGATATGTTTGATTTTGGTGCAGATGCAAGAGCAGAAGGCGGCGAAAACGGGCAGAACCACAAAGGTCTTATTACTATTGACCGTAGGTATAAGAAGGATGCTTTCTATGCATATAAGGCATGGCTTTCTGACGAGCCCTTCGTTCACATCTGCGGCAAACGCTATGTTGACCGTGTTGAAGATGTTACAAAGGTTACGGTATATTCAAATCTTCCCGAGGTTGAGCTTTTTGCAAACGGTGAATCCTTAGGTAAAATTTCCGCTGAGGACCATTTCTTCTGTTTTGAAGTACCCAACAATGGTGAAACCGACCTTGTTGCTGTTGCCGGTGATTTTAAGGATGAAAGCCGCATCCTTAAGGTTGAGAAAATGAATCCCGACTATATTCTTCGTGAGCAGGGTGCAGTTCTTAACTGGTTTGATATTGTTGAAATTGAAGGACGCTTCTCTCTCAATGATAAGCTCGGCGACATTATAAAGACATTCCGCGGTAAGCTGTGGTTCGCAGGTCTGTTTATGACTCTTGCTAAAAAAATGAGTCAGGGTCAGCCTCAGTCCAAGGATAAGGACAAACAGAAGAAAAAGAAAAAAGCGAAGAATCCCGAAATGAACAGTGGCGTAATGAATATGATAGGTAATTTCACCGTGCTTCGTTTCACAGGTATGCTCGGGATGCGTAATGTTTACTTTACAAAGGAAGAGCTACTTAAAATCAACAAGCAGTTAAACCGTATCAGAAAGCCAAAGAACTAACAGATTTATACAAACGAAGTGGCAGAGTCATCCCTGTCACTTCTGTTGTTATTTATAAATCAATTCATTGCAAACAATCTCTCTTGCCTTTTGCTGAATATTGCTCATTCTCTGCACCCACTCCATCTGATTTTCTTCTTTTAGTTTTTCTGTAACACCTTCCGCCTCTTTCATCTGTTCAATCAAAAGGTCGTACATTTCATTTGCCTGACGGTCAATATCTGCAAGATAAGGCCAAAGGGTGCATTTGGTTACCATTAGCATAAATATACCTCGCTTGTTATGTTCAAGGTAGTTTTTGTGTAGCATACCCCATTTGCCAATGATGATATTTGCTTGTTCAGACGGCAGGTTAATGTTCGGAATTTTATAGTCGCCAACCTGTCGATAAGTTATCTTTGATTTGTTTTCCATAATTGTCATCCTTTCTTGGCTTCAATAAAAGTATCGTATGTAAATCTTGCACCGAGCCGGAAGCCCGAAATAAAACCGTCAGAAATGCTGATACTTGAAAATTCATTATATGCGCACACATAATTTGCAAACAGCTCTTTTTCCTTTTCGGGGAGCATTGCTGAAAGCTCTTCTTCTTTCTTTACAAGTACATTCAGCTTCTTTTTGAGTCTTGGTGTGATTTCTGTTGAGAGTGCCTGCGGCTCTATGTTGCCGTAATAAAAATCTTCAATAATGCTCGACATAAGATCACACCTTACCTTCACTTTTATCAATAATTTTCAGTAATAGCTTATTAACATCCTCAGTGGGTAAACCTTCCGCCAAGAGCAAATTACGAAATTCATTCATACCATTGACAAGTAAATTGCACTCAAAATCCGTGAATTTTATTTTTACTTTTCTGCTCATAATAAAACCTCCTTGTTATTTGGTAGCTTCATTCTACCGCATAACCGGAGGTTAGTCGAATGTATGAAAAACACAATAAAATACTAAAATGTAAAAGCTATGTGCCCCCCAATGTGCCCCCCTGAAGCCCTCTAAACCGCATCAAATAAGGAAAGAATACTATCCTCCAAAACCGCGTGCCGAGGGTTCAAGTCCTTCTGCCCCTGCCAAAACAAAACCATCCGAACACGGATGGTTTTTTGTTTTGGAAAAGTACAAAATAAGAAGGACTTGAAGCCCAAGGGGTGAGGAGCGTGAGGAAAACAATTCGGTGAATTGTTTTTAGCTCCGAAGTCTGAGGCGGGTGCTGTTGCGAAGCAACGGCCGCCGAGGACGCAGCCTGTGAAACAGGCGTGTTCTTCTGCCCCTGCCAAATACGATAAATCCGAACTCTTTAGCCATAGTCGGCGAAGCGTTCGGATTTATTTTTTCATTAACATAAAATTAAGAATAAGGACTGCCTTGAATGGCGGTCCTTATTCTTCGCTCTAATTTACCAAATCATCACTGAAAGCCACCGCAAGAGATGCCCAAAAGATAGTCAAACTCATTATCACCATTATAGAACATAGCGTATTTATATGGCGAAACACTACTTATATCAATAACGGACTCTGCAGTAATTCTGTTTTTACCCAAGGTTTGTTTTCCTTTTAATCCTTCATTTTTTTACAAAGCTCCCGAAGCTGAGATGTGAGCCTTGCATTATCTTTATTTGGTCTGCCTCTTCGGGCTTTAGCAAGTGAAAGAAGCTTCTCGGCTTCTGCAACAAGCTCGTTGTAAATCATATCGGCACGGGTTTTGCCTTTGAATATATTCGTTCTGTCTATTGTTTTTCCTTCGGCATAAATCGTCATTCTGCCAGTTATCAAATCGTATTCCGTTCCGCTGTACGGAGCTTCTGCACGGTAGCCTTTTAGGGTGAGCAGTTCCTTAAAATCTTCGCAGGCATTTTCGTCACCGTGGTTTACAAATATCATATCCGGTTTATTCCTGTAGCCTTCAATCCAGGCAAGGAGACCCGCCTGGTCTGCGTGTCCGCTGGTGCCTTGCAGAGAACAGATTTCAGCATTCACCATAATTTCTTCTCCAAACAGCATCACACTTTTCTCCCCATTTAAGATACGTCTGCCGAGTGAACCCTCGGCCTGATAGCCTACAAAAAGAACAATGTTTTCCGACTTCCAGAGATTGTGCTTGAGATGATGGCGAATACGTCCTGCTTCACACATTCCGCTGGCAGAAATAATCACTTTCGGTTCATTGTTGAAGTTTATTTGTTTTGAATCATCAGAGGTGACTGATATACGTATATCATCAAACCAGATGGGATTAATGCCTTGTTTAATAAGTGAAAGTGTTTCTTCGTCAAAGCAAACCGTATTGCACTGCATAAAAATCGCTGTTGCTTCCGCCGCCAACGGGCTGTCAACATACACAGGAAAATGCTCGTGTCCTTTAATCATTCCGTTTTGTTTGATTTCGCGTATGGCATAAAGCATCTCTTGTGTTCTTCCGACGGCAAACGACGGAATAATCACATTACCTCCGCGATCAAGAGCTTTTTGTATGTAAGCTGCAAGCTCCGATATAACATTACTGCGGTCAGCCTCATGCAGTCGGTTACCGTATGTTGATTCTATAACCAGATAATCGGTTTCTTCTACCTGCTGCGGATCACGGATAATCCTTTGATTGGTATTCCCCACATCTCCGCTGAAAACTATTTTCTTGCAAACATCGCCTTCCGTAAGCCAAAGCTCAATACAGGCAGAGCCGAGAAGATGACCTATATCAGTAAACCGGAGTTTAATTCCTTCGGCAGGATATATTATATCTCCGTAATTACATCTGCGGAATAAAGAAATAGCACCTAAAGCATCTTGCATATCATAAACAGGAGAGAGAGGCTCTGACCCTGCACGTTCGGCTTTACGGGACAACCATTTAGCTTCAGTTTCCTGTATATGTGCAGAATCGCGCAACATTATATTACAAAGGTCACAGGTAACATCAGTTGCATATATATTGCCTTCAAAGCCTTCCTTGTACAATCTCGGCAACATACCGGAATGGTCAATATGTGCGTGTGTCAGAAATACTGCATCTATCTGACTTGCCGGTACAGGTAAAGCTATATTCTGAAATATATCTTTACCCTGCTCCATACCGCAATCAACCAGATAATATCTGTTGTTTATTTCTAAAAGTGTACAGCTTCCCGTTACCTCATGTGTAGCACCGATAAATTGTATTTTCATTTCAACACCTCCTGTATGTTTATTATAGCATATTTATATCCGGAAATATTATAGAATTATGAATTTTGCCAAACGCAGATACACACTTGTAAAAATTCATCTGTTCAGACCGTATTATTTGCATTATTTTTATATAAAAATCTATAGTCGCCTCAACGAGCAAAGCAACGGCCGCCGATGACGCAGCCTGTGAAACAGGCGTGTCCTTCTGCCCCTGCCAACAAAAAGTCCGGAAATCCTTGATATATAAGGGTTTGCGGGCTTTTTCTTTGTCGAAAACTATTTTTCTAAAATCGCACTTTACCGTAAAATATCGCACATTTCGAGTACTATGTACCCCGCGAAGTACCGCGTACCGTTAGGCAGTCTATCTGTTGTGCAACAATTTCTTCAGTTGACGACATTGTCGCACGTAGGGGCATATGTTTGAAATGAAGTTTACCTTAATTTGAAGACATACTTAATTTTTATAAACTATAGCTCATTTGTTGACTATGCTTTAACAACGTGTTAAAATTTGGGCGGAGGTGTTTTTATGAAAATGCTCAATAAATTTTTTTGTATTGTGCTTTGCGTGTGCATAATAACTTCGGTAACGGTCTTTGCCTCGGCGAACACGGGTACGGTTTACTATGTCGATTCAATAGCCGGAGATGACTCCAACAGTGGTCTATCGCCCGACAAGGCTTTTAAGACAATCGAAAAAGCTGCTTCGATTTTATATTACGGTGGGGACAGCGTTCTTTTTAAGGCGGGCGGTGTTTACGTAGGTAATTTTTGTGTTATGGGAACTTCCGATGCCTCAAATCCGATAACTATCGGCTCTTACGGTGAGGGTTCGAAGCCCCTGTTTACCTCGTCAAAGGAAAATGATCCCGTTATCGCTCTTTATGATGCTTCGGGTTGGATTATTGAAAACATTGAAATAACTGCTCCGAAAGGTACGGGTATTCTCGTTTATTACAGAAATGCGTGCGTAAAAGATGTAGTTATACGCAATGTCACTCTTCACGATATACAGAATTATCCTTCAGACAATTACCTTAGCAGCAGCAGAGCCGCAATCCGTCTGATGGGTTCACCCGTAGCTCCCGGTGCTCACCTTGAGAATATAACTGTTGACGGCTGTGAAATATATGACTGCGGTTACGGTATTTTCACGGGAAGTAACTATCCCAACACTCCGGAAACGCCGTACAATAAAAATATAATTGTTGAAAACTGCAGTATTCACGATTTGTGGGATGATGCTTTTATAATGTCGGATACGGATACAATTATTCTGCGCAATTCTTCAATTATCAATACTTGTCAGAGCTCCGGTATTTATTATACTGCTCCCGTGTGGATGTGGGGTGTTACCAACGGTCTTGTTGAAAATTGTGAGATTGCAGGTGCAAAAAATGTGCTTGACGGAATGGCAGTCGATTTTGATGACCATACCGACCACAGTACATTCCAATACATTTACTCTCACGACAATGTAAGATTTATGTGGAACTGCCCTGTTAACGATGACCATTACGGCAACACTGTCCGCTATTGTCTTTCTGTAAACGATAATATCACTTCCAACGGTGCAGGAAACGGTAACGATACGGCAGAGCACGATTTCAAGTTTTACAACAATACCATTGTCAACGGCAGCACGTATAACTTCTATATGTATGAAGATGCCGTGATTAAAAACAACATATTCATCCTCGAACCCGGTTACCTTATGAAGTTTAACCGAAAGTACGATTATGATATGTCAAACAACTGCTATTGGGGCGTTACAAAGCCCATAAGAGACAAGAACTCCTTCATCGCCTTGCCGCAGTTTGCAGGTGAAGATTTAACAGATAAGAACAGCTTTATACTCAAAGCCTGCTCACCGTGCATCGGTGCCGGTGTTCAGGTTGAAGAAAATATGGGTGAGCATGACTTCTTCGGCAATTCTCTTGACAGTGCGCACAATATCGGCTGTTACGAGGGTGACGGTGTTGAGGGTAAAAAGGAGTACCCGACAATCTGCGATATCATCGTCAGTATGTTCACTGCAATATCTCGCCTGATTTCCGATTTGTTTGACTGATAAAAAGAATTGATAAAAGCTTGCATTTTTACGATGCAAGCTTTTGTTTTATTCCTGAACCTCTGCCTCTTTGCAGAGCTTTTCAATCATATCATCATATTTCTTTGAAATTGCTGTTTTGCGTGCGGCTGTATAATTTTCCTCTTGTGTGCCGAAATTTTCAAGACAAGCATTGATTTCTTCTTGAGTCGGTGCAAGCTCCTTTTCACCGAGAATGTTTTTAAGTTCCATAACTCCCGTATCAATATAGTAAGTGTAAAAGGTATCTGTTTCAATTGTTTTTAAACCAATTGCTCCGCTTTTATCCTGACTGTTAAAGTTTTCTGCCCTTTGGCGTAAACCACCGAATGAAATGTCATCATAAATTCCGTTTTCTCTGCAAAGAACAAGCTGAATTTTAGCTTTTACACACTCACTAATGGCTCTGTTTTCAAGATCTTTTTCAGGTGTTATTCCGTTAAAATCCGTCTGCCAGAAATCCTCGTCAACCTTGGCGTTGAATTCAGAAATATAATAATTTATAACATCTGCCCTTTTGCGGGCTTTGAAATAGTCAAACTCCTCCTGTGTTACCGTTTCACCGTTGACAACAGCTACCGTTGTGACTGCTTCGTCCTCAGCACATGAACACAAGAGAAATAAAAAAACTGAAATTAAAATCAAAATAGTGCGGAGTGTTTTCATAGGCATACCTCCTGCCGAAATTATATATCACCACTCCGTCAATGTCAACAACGGCAAAAAAGAAACAATCTCATTTTATGAAAAGTATACTATTGGGAGAACAACTGCTTACTGTAGATTCCTTTCTGAATTTCCATTCCTTTGAAAAATTTATATTTTTTTAAGAGTATCGTTTTTTCTTGATTTGAAGCTCTACGGAGTCGATTGACCTCTCAGAAAGTTTGTTTTGACAGTTCGCGACGAGTCGTCGGCGACTTCGTGCGAGGTTGCTCCGCATTTGTTGAAACAGCTCGGCTTCGTATGTTTTCCAGTTTTGGCTCCAAAGTTGCTTGCCATAATTTATGTAAAAACCGAGCAGAAAGATTACGATCTTCCTGCTCTCAATCTTTTATGAAGCTGAAGTTTTTGCTTAATTTTTTATTGACATAAAAATTCACTTTTGCGATAATAAAAATGTATTCTAATTTTGTTTTAATCTTTCCTTGCTAATATATGCCAATATCCGTAAAGGAGGATGCGTATGAGAATTCTGATTGCAGAAGACGAAAAAAGCCTTAACAGAATAATTGCAAAGCAGCTTAAGGCGGCGGGTTACAGTGTTGACTGTGCCTTCAACGGCGAAGAAGCCTATGATCTGATCAGTATGACTGATTATGATGCCGCTGTTTTTGATGTTATGATGCCGAAAATTGACGGTTTTTCTTTGCTAAGAAAAATCAGGAACGAGGGTAACAATCTTCCTGTTCTTTTCCTCACTGCCCGCGACAGCATTGAGGACAGAGTAGAGGGGCTGGACATCGGAGCAGACGATTATCTGGTAAAGCCCTTTGCATTTGAAGAACTGCTCGCGAGGATAAGGGTTCTTATCAGGAAGAACAGCGTTTCAAATTCAAACATAATCACAGTTGCGGATTTAACTGTTGACATTTCAAGCAGGAAGGTTACAAGAGGCGGAAAGGATATTTTGCTCTCTGCGAAGGAATATGAGCTTTTACAGTATCTTGCGGTCAACAACGGAATCGTGCTCAGCCGTGAAAAAATCGAGGATCATATCTGGAATTACGATTATGAAGGCGGAACAAATGTTGTTGATGTTTATATACGATACCTTCGCAAAAAGATAGATGAGGGTTATGACAAAAAGCTTATTCACACCGTCAGGGGAATGGGATATGTTCTCAGGGAGGAAAAATGAAAAAGATTTCATTTAAAATAATAACAACGCTCTGGATTACGCTTCTGATTGCCGTTGTTTGCGGTGTCAGTGTAACGGCACTTATGCTTGTCAGCCGAAAAACAGCTGACGATAAGCTCAAGCAGACTCTTGTTGCCACCGCACAAAGCAATTCGGATGAAATGGAATTCAGTAACGGTATTTTTGAGGTCGAGAATGATTTTATATATTATTCTGACGGGGTTTACTGTGATCTTTTCAGTGAAGACGGCAAATATCTCAACGGTGAAACACCACACACTCTTATCGAAGCACCGTCAGACTTGGAAAAGGTTGTTAAAAGAACTTTTGACGGCAAGGAATATTATGTTTATTCCGAGCTTCTTGAGTTCACGAAATTTGAATACGAGATTGATGTCAGCTCGGGTCAGGTGATATCCTACGAATCGGATGTTACTCCCGTGAATGAGCTGAAGCCCGTGCCGTATTCCGAAACGAATTTCAAAAACGGCATAAGTACAACCGAGGCAATAGAAGCAGCACTCAGCCACGCAGGCATAAAGAAAACCGAAGCGACAATAATAGGCGTTCAGATTCCCGTATACAATGACAGACAGGTTTTTAAAATTGAGTTTACTGCAGAAAGCCAGTCGTGCAAAAAAATATATATACGTGCAGTATGTCCTGCCGAGGACGTCAAGACAATGTTTACCAATATCGGCAGAAGTGCAATATATCTGCTTCCGTTTTTCGTGATTATTGCGGCAGTCGGTGCATATATCATTTCGAAGAGAACAGTTGCCCCCATTGAAAAAATAACGGATTCGGCACACGAAATATCGACGGGCAGCGACCTTTCAAAGCGTCTTGAAACAAATAATGCGCCTCGCGAAATCAGCGATCTTGCCGATACCTTCAACAGTATGTTTGAACGGTTGTCTTCTTCATTTGAAAACGAAAAAAGATTTACCTCAGATGCATCTCACGAGCTTCGCACACCGCTTGCGGTTATAAAAGCGGAATGTGAATACGCCCTTTCCGATAATGCGGATGATGAGGAAAGAACACAGGCGCTTGAATCCATTGAGGAACAGGCGGATAAAATGACTGCTCTTGTTGCTTCCTTGCTTTCCGTGACCAGGGCAGAGCAGGGCCTCAGCCGATTCACTCTTGAAAAAGCAAATCTCAGCGAGCTTGCCGAAGGTATTTGCGATAAATTCAGGACCTCGAGAGGTATTGAACTGACAGCCGACATTGAAAATGATATTTCAATCAAACTTAACAATGTACTGATAACTCAGCTTCTTGAAAATCTGCTTTCAAATGCAGATAAATACGGCAGAGAAAACGGTATTATCGAAGTTAAGCTGTATTCCGCAGACGACAAAGTTGTTTTGTTTGTAAGAGATAACGGAATCGGTATAAGCAAAGAGGATCTGCCGAAAATCTGGAACAGGTTTTACCGTGCAGATGCCTCCAGGTCGGAAACAGAGGGATTCGGTCTCGGACTTGCCCTTGTAAAAAAGATAGCTGAAATACATTCAGCTGAATGTGTTGCAGAATCAGAAATTGATAAATTTACCGAAATTAAAATAATTTTCAAAAAATTTTAAAAATTAACTTTTTCTAATGTTCCTTTAATGTTTGCCCGTTATTATTTAGCCACAGTCAAGGATGACTGATCAAATAAAAAACAGACAAATCGAAAGGAATGATATTATGAAGAAAAAGTTATTTGCAGTTTTAGTTTCAGTAGTTCTGGTTTTATCAGTTTTTTTGGTGGCAGTATACGCCAAGAATCAGCCCGTAAAAGAAGAGGTTGATGTTAATCTTAATCAGGTTCAGGCTTCTGTACCTTCAGCAAAAAGCAGCGAGGTTGCAAACGTTTCTCCTGATGACGCAATCGATGCGGCACTCAGACACGCAGGCGTAGCCAGAGAAGATGCCGTACTGTTCGGAGCACCCTCACTTGACAGGGATGACGGAAAAGTCCATTACGACATTGAGTTCGGATATAACGGCTTTGAATATGACTATGAGGTGGTAGTTGCTGACGGTTCGGTTCTCAAGGCAGAAAAAGAAGCTGAAAGAGTCAAGGCTCCCGAAAAGGAAAGTGTTTCTGAGAAGCCTGTGAATTCCGAAAAGCCTGTTGCACCCGAAAAGGAAAGCGCACCTGCAAAGCCCGAGGTTTCCGTGAACAAAGAAAGCAACAACAAAGAGAACAACAAAGGCTATATCAGCGTTGAAGCCGCAAAGCAGAAGGCTCTTGCCGATGCAGGTGTTAAGGCTGAAGATGCAGTTTTCGTAAAGGCATATTATGATGCGGATGACATCGTTCCTCATTACGATGTTAAGTTTGAAGCAAACGGATATGAGTACGAATATGAAATCAAGGCATCTGACGGCAGAGTTATTGAAAAAGATGTTGACAGAGAGGTAAAGCCCGTCAGCAAGCCTTCAAAGCAGGACGAATACATCTCAGCCGACAAAGCGAAGGCTATCGCTTATGAGCATGCTTCGGTAAAGGCGGCAGATGTGAAATTCTCAAAGGCCGAGCTTGACCGTGACGATCTGATAGCTCATTATGAGGTTGAGTTTGTTGTAGGTAATTTCGAATACGAATATGAGATTAATGCAGAATCAGGAAAGGTCATAGCTTCCGATAAAGAATTCAATGATTAAGAGTTTAACGACATTGTGATCCAAAAAAACGTAAGATCACGTAGGAATGTAAATCTTTTTATAATTACAAATCTTTAATGTCGGAAACACGACACTTCACCACTACAGGAGACCGCTTGCACGGTCTCCGTTTTTGTTGGGGTTTTCCTTGCGTTTCTGTTTCTCTCGCTCTCTGTTTGTCGCCGAGTCGTCGGCGAGTTTGTGTGAAGATACTTCGCGTTTATTGAAAGGTTCGGTTTTGTACATTTTTGCGAATTTTTATCCGAGTTGACAGTTTTTGGTTTTAGTTTTATAATTGATAACGTAAACAAAACTTCGGAGGTGCGGTATGGCAACATTAAAACTTATCTTAGCTTTTTTTCTTTCAATTTTTCGTATTCTTGCTCCTGTTGGGGCACTTGTTGTGAATTTCGGCGAGGACAATTTCTTCACGGAATGGTCTGTGACGGATGAATTTACGGCGGATTACTGTGCGGAAATTGAAAAGGATCCCGACGAAGATTTTATCATCCTCAACCTTGCTGATCTTCAGCTTAAGGACGACCTCGTTTATGAAGAAGAAGGCGAGAAAACAGTCGAGATGATTGATGATCTCGTCAGAGAAACCGAGCCCGATCTCATCACGCTGACTGGTGATAACGCCTGGGGAACGATTGCATATATCAACCTCGTCAAGCAGATTGACGGTTACGGTATCCCGTGGGCGCCGATTATGGGTAACCACGACGGACAGTGCTGTATCAATGAATTCTGGGCGGCTCATCTTCTCTACAAGGCGGAAAACTGCCTTTTTGAGTTCGGTCCTGAAGATATGGGATACGGCAACTACATCATCAACATCACCGAAAACGGACACATCATACACACTCTCTTTATGGTTGACACGCATAACAACGCTGAATACACTCTTGAGGACGGCTCAACCATAGGCGGTTATGATCATCTCTGGGAGAATCAGATCGAGTGGTACAAGTGGGCTGTAAAGGGTGTTTCAGAAATTGAAGGTCATACGGTTGAAAGCTCAGTGTTTATGCATATTCCCGTTTGTGAATACAAGGACGCGTGGATAGCTGCTAACGGCAGCGATGCAATCGGCGAGCTTGCTCCCGAGCTTGCCCCTGACGCTATCGGCTTTTCGGGTGAAGGAGTAAGCTGTCCGCCTGTCAATAACGGCTTCTTCGATGTCTGCAAGGAGCTCGGAAGCACAAAGAATATATTTGCAGGTCACGACCACGTGAATAATTTCCAGATTTACTACGAAGGCATCAGACTTACTTATACACTCAAAACAGGCTACGGTGCTTATTATACAGACGGCATTATGGGCGGAACGGTAATTTCAATCGGCTCCGACGGTGCGGCATATGCAGAGCATATTTATATGGCAGATTAAAATATCCGATAAAACAGAAACGGTTGCCGAAAAGCAACCGTTTTTTCTTGTCTTTTGAACTAACATTGTTGAAAACTGTGTATCAGTTTGTTATAATTATAACTATCAAGAAATGGGGGATTGTGAAATGGAGAACAGCGCAAAAATTATAGCTCTTTCCGGTAAAGGCGGTGTCGGCAAAACTTCGATTTCTGCCGCTATTGTCAAGCTTCTTGTGGAAGCTTACCCGGACAAAAAGATTCTTGCGATTGATGCGGACCCTGCAGTCGGACTTTCAACTGCTCTGGGCATTGAGGTTGAAACAACAATCGACGATATCAGAAAAGAAATTGTTTCAACGGTTGAGGATGGAAACACCAAGGCGGCAATCGAGCTTCTTGGTGATGCGAGATATAAAATTTTTGACGCGTTGGTTGAAACGGACGGTTTTGCTTTTATCGCCGTCGGCAGACCTGAAAGCGCAGGATGCTACTGCAAAATCAACGCTTATTTAAAGGAAGTTATAAGCCTTCTTTCAGCAGATTTTGATTTTGTTGTAATCGACGGTGAAGCAGGTGTTGAACAGATCAACCGCAGAGTTATGGAAAAGGTTACCCACCTTCTTCTCATTACCGATGCAAGCAAAAAAGGAACTCAGGTAATTTCAACGATCAAAAGCGTTGCCGACGAGCTTGTTATGTACAAGAAGATTGGTGCAATTGTCAACAGAATTCCTGATGCAAGCGTTATTGAACACATCAACACAAACGGAATTCCCGTTCTGGCATATATCGAGAATGACAAGAATCTTGCGATTTATGACATCGAGGGCAAGAACATTATCGGCCTTCCCGACGATTCAAATGTAGTTGAGGGTGTGCGCAAGGCTCTCGGCGAACTCGGGATTCTTTAAGGAGAAAGCTATGAAAGATTTAAAGCATCTTTATGAATTTGAAAAACTTTTGCAGGATGCCAACAATGACCTTGTGAAAAAAGCCAAGGCTGAAGGCGGAATTGCCTTGGGCTATACCTGCTACCATATACCCGAGGTTCTTCTGAATTGCGGAAACTGCTTTTCGGTAAGGCTTCGCGCACCGCGAACGGGCTCAATGGACATTGCGACCTATTATATGAGCAACTTCCTTTGCGGTTATTCAAAGGCAATTCTTGAAAGAGCGATTGAGGGCGGTTACAACTTCCTGAATGCGCTTCTTGCTTCCGAAACCTGTTCGGAAATGAACAGAACGGCGGAACATTTTGAGCTTCTTGACCTCGTTCCTGAAGATAAGTTTTTCGTTACTTTTCTTGATATGCCGTTCAAGCTCCAGGAGCACACAATCAAGCATTATACAAAGCAGACAAAGCTGAAGATTCTTGACAAGCTTGAATCCGTTTACGGTGTCGATACCTCAGACGAGGCACTTCTTAAGGCTGTTGAGGAGCATAACGAGGTTTGTCGCCTTATGACTGAAATCGGTGACTACCGAAAAGAAGAAAATCCGAGAATCACGGGTTATGAATATCATATTCTCAACTTGGTTACATATTGCTGTCCGAAAGCTTTGATTCTGCCGATGCTCCGCGAAACAGCAGAGGAACTGAAAACAAGAGAAGCGGACGCAAAGAAGAATTACAGAGCAAAAATCGTTGTTGTCGGTTCGGAAATGGATGACCCCGATTTCACCGCACTTATCGAGGACAGCGGCGCGCTTGTAGTTGCGGACAGATACTGCTTCGGTGCGCTTCCGGGACGTCAGGAAATTATTATCGACAAGGATAAGGATATCCTTTCGCAGATTTGTCTTCATTATCTGAAAACAAGTCAGTGTCCGCGATATATGAGCCACGAAAAGGTTCAGGAAAGACGCGATTACGTAAAGAACCTCGTTGACGAGTATCACGCAGACGGCGTTATGTACGAACAGCTTAAGTTCTGCGAGTACTGGGGATACGAGAGAGCGCTCGCTTCATACGTTATGAGTAACGATTACGGTGTCCCAACGGCGGCTGTTGACCGTCAGTATACGGCATCCGCATCGGGACAGCTCCGAACACGAGTACAGGCTTTCGTTGAGAGCCTTGAAATTAAAAAGATTCAGAGAGAGAGGAAGGTGAAAGAGAATGGATAACTACGGCAAGCTTTACAAAGAGCATACCGCCATACTAAAGCACAGAGAATGGCGTGGCTTCAAAGATACAATGTATGACTATTACCGTTGGATGGTCACGTGGAAAGATATGATCAAAATGGTGCTCAAGGCGCCTATATCTACGGTTAAAGGTATCTGGCGTTACCGTTGGATGGCATCCTATCTTTCAGCGCCTTCTTTTGTTGACCGTCATGTTGCAGGCTTAAGGGGACCTCAGCTGAGAATGGCGCACCTTCACTACAATATGATCGTAAAGCACACAACGAAGCTTATCAATCTTTCGCTTCGTGCCGACGAGAAAATCAACCCCGGCAACAAGCTATCAAAAAGAATCGTCCTGATGGATGAAATTGTTCCGAACGAAGTTTTTACGGGCTTCCCGAATCTTATTCCGATGCCGTTGCAGACTCTTCCGATCTTCCTGTCTTCAATGGTTGACCAGCAGATAACACCGCCTTACCTCGAGGTTACCGAAAGCTTCGGTGTTCCTGCGGACGTATGTCCTCTTCCGAGTGCGGAAGCAGGTGTCGCAATCGAAGACGATTACCCGAAAATGGGTTGTTGTATGGTCGGAACAAATATGCCGTGCGACGGTTCGATTATGAACTCGTCTTTCCTTGACAGAAGGCTCAACCTCCCGACGCATTGCTTCGGCGTTCCTCTTCGTTATGACGGCGAGGACGTTCAGGAATATGCTGTTGACGAGATCAAGGAGCTTATTAAGTTCATTGAGGAGCAGACAGGCGAGAAATTTGACTGGGACGCATATTTCTCAAGAATGAAGGACTACAACAAGCAGCTTGAATATGAACGTCAGAAATGGGATATCAACAAAACTCCGTATCCGCAGATGACGGGTGCCTGCTTCTGGCTTTATCGAATTTTCTATTTCAACCTTTCAGGTGGTTCGAACGAAAAGTTCCTTAAGGTTGACGAAAAAGTAAATAAAATAATGATGAAGGCGTACGAGAAGAAAACTCCCGTATCCAAGGAAATGCGCCACAGAGCAGTCGTTTGGAGCTGCCCCGCAAACTACTATACCTCATTCGCAAACTGGCTTGAAAACTGCTGGGGTATGAATGTTGTTATGGATATGGAAACGATGATTTCTTATCTCGAAATCGATACGGAGGATAAAGAACAGTCGCTCAAAGACCTCGCAAAGACTTACCAGCGCTCAATTATGCGTAAGCACACCAAGGGCGGATACAAAAACGTTGTTGACGAGCTTTGGAGAATTGTTGAAGAATATAATGCCGATACGGTTATTATGTACGACCAGATTTCCTGCAAGGGTATGGACGGCCTCACAGGTATCTTTGACGACCAGGCAAGGGAACGTAACGTCAACTTTATCTGGGTTCAGCAGGACCTTATGGATCCGCGTACGATTTCACGAAGAGATATGCGCGAGCAGGTAAACAAATATATGCAGACAGTTCTTGGCGAAGAGCCTCTTGATGCGTCACTTCTCGATTTTGAAGATGACTTAGCTTGGTAAAGGAGAGAAATATATGAAATACTTTGGCGGTTGTGATGTTGGTTCAACATACACAAAATGCGTTATTCTTGACGAAAACGGAAAAATGGTTGCAAACGTTACAAACAGAAGCAAGATTAATCCCGTGGCAAGTGCAGAAATTGCGCTGAACGATGCAGTGGCACAGGTTGAGGGCTTGAAATCGGCAGAGGAGCTTTCATACCTTATCGGTACAGGCTACGGCAGAAACAAGGTTCCCTTTGCTGACGAAAACATTTCGGAAATCAGCTGCCATGCAATGGGTGTTCACGTTACAAATCCTGAAGTCAAGGCGATCATCGACATCGGCGGACAGGACGTAAAGGGCATTTCGATTGATACGGACGGTACCGTTAAAAACTTTGCGATGAACGACAAGTGCGCTGCAGGTACGGGCAGATTCTACGAAGCAATGGCAAATGCTTTCGAAATGACACTTCCCGAGTTTTCAAAGCTTTCGCTCAACGCAAAGAACACTATTCCGATCACTGCACAGTGTACTGTTTTCGCAGAAAGCGAAGTTATCTCGCTCGTTGGTGAAGGAAAGCCGATGGATGAAATTGCGGCAGGAATCCAGCTTGCAGTTGCAAAGAGATGTTTCGTTATGGCAAAGAAAGCGGGCGCAACGGACAGCATAACTCTTACGGGCGGTTGCGCGAAGAACGACGGACTTAAAAAAGCTATTGAAAAGGTTCTTAAAATCAAAGTCGTTGAGCTTTCAACCGATCCTCAGCTTATGGGTGCTCTCGGTGCTGCAGAGTATGCAAGGCAGAAAGGACTTGCACAGGTGAACTGATATGAATATTGTTTTAATTATACTTGCAATCGTTCTGGGCTTATTCGTTCTGACCTTTGCAATTTATTGGTTCAATCTTGATATGAAACTGGTCAGAGTTGTCTATGACTGGTTGTGGAAGCATCACTACGATACAATGAAAAGGGATAAAAAACTGTAATGGAATTCTTTGACTCGTTAATCAGAGACGTTTCTCTTTTAACAGAACCTCTGGTAAAAAAAGAATATGCTTTTTCAGACAGTGAACTGTGGCAGGACGTCGGATACAGTCAGGTTATCCTGCAACGTGACACAGCTTCTGAGCTTGACGGAACAGGCTTCAATCTTGTAACCTCGTCACCGGTTGAGGACGGCATAGTTGTCATCGGCGACGATCTTCAGCACATCGAAGGCAAACGCAAGTTTGCACGTATCTCGCTTGTGCAGATTGAAAGCGAAGAAGACGAGCAGAAGGCATACAATCTTATAAGAAAGATTGAGTACGTCAAATATCATCATTTCCCTGACGGGTATATGATACGTACATCTTCGCGCTCCCACAAAGAGGCAGTACGCGTTTCAAAAACAGCGGTAAAGAACGGAATAAGCTTTCAGAAAATCGGCAGTCTTCTTATAAACAAATACAAGGAAAATCCTGCCGTGAAAGCTGTAAAGGTGATTTTCATAACCGATCCTGCGGCTGACCATGCCGAGCTTGAAAATATGGCACAGAAAAACAACAGAATTACAGAAACATTGAATCACATTATGAACAGCGTTACTTTTGATTGCGACACCTGTAACCTTAAGCCGATCTGCGACGAGGTTGAGGGGATGAAAGAGTTGCATTTCAAAAACGCAGGGATGAACAGATAACAAAAAGCAGGTTCGGAGAACAATCTCTGAACCTGCTTTTAAATTTTATTTATGTTGTGCGCTCTTTGCGCCTTCTCTGATAAGTCCTTCGGAAACAATATCCATAAGCTTACGATTTGTTTCTTTAAGATCCTCTGTTGGCTTCAAAGGCTCCATAAACTGAATTCTGATGCCTTTTTTAAAGAGCTTGTATTTGCCCGTTATGATAAACGGAACGATTTCCGCATCCGCCTCGTACGCCATTTTTACAGCGCCGTACTTGAATGGCATTATTACGTTGTCGGTGCGGTTGATTGTGCCTTCGGGGAAAATGCCGATGACTTTGTCTGCTTCGAGAGTTTTAATCGCGGTATGCAAAGCTGTTTTGTCCTTGGTTCTGCGGTTTACGGGGATGATGCCCATAGGTTTGAAAATGTACTTAAGAGGACCCTGGAGCAGTTCATCCTTTGCAAGGTACTGAACGCATCTTTTTGTACCGCAGCCGATAAGAGCACAGTCAAAATAATGAGTGTGGTTACCGGCAAGAACCACACGGCCTTTTTGCGGAATATGCTGCTTGCCGATGATTGTCGGCCTGTAAAGAAAATGGAACAGAGCGGCCAGCGGATTTCTGAGAGCTTTATATAAAGCGGGATCTTTCATTTTTTCCTCCGGCGGGATTATGCTTTCTGAGGGCCTGTGTAACGCTCAGCTCTTTCAAACTCTTCGGGAGTGCCGTAACCTTCAGCAAGGTTTTCTTTTATGAGCTTTACGATCTCGTCGTGAAGGCGTGAGTTTGCCTGCTCAACTGTCATTCCTTTTGTTGAGAAAGGCTTGCCGATTCTTGCGCAGAGAGTTTTGCTTCTGAATTTGTATTCACCCGTAACTGCGACGGGAACCATCATTGCCTCGTTTTTGCAGGCAAGGGAAGCGGCACCGTATTTGAACTCGCGAAGTAAACCGTCGGTTTTGTTTCGTGTGCCTTCGGGGAAGATTCCGAGAGCGCCACCGTTTTCGAGAACAGCGTTTGCGGAAGCCTTTGCCTCGTCGTCGTGGCCGTTACGGTTAACGCAGATACAGCCTGCAAGCTTGAAGAACCAGGCAAAAGAACCCTTGAAATATTCGGATTTTGCCATATAGTTTATCGGTCTTCTTGTTGCGCGTGCAGCAAGACACTGGTCAAGCACGTGCTTGTGGTTGCTGCAGATTACAACTGCACCTTTTTTAGGGATGTTGCCTTTACCGAATACTTTGGGGCTGTAGTAAAAGCAGAAAATAGGGAGCAACAGGGGAGAGAGGAGTCTGAATCCCCAGGTTCTGGGTTTCTTAGCCATCAGCAAACAGCCTCCTTTTCGCTTTCCTTCTGCAACTTCATAAAGTCGATCTTGTTGTAAGCCGTCTTGGGAAGGAGATCAACGAACTCATACTTGTAAGGAACACTGTAATGCATAAGCTTTTTCTTACAGTATTCGCGGATTTCTTCCTGTGTTGCTTTGCTCTTTTCCTTGCCGTTCTTAAGAATGATGTATGCCTTTGCAACTTCCTTCTTGTACTGGTGAGGAACGGGAACAACTACGCACTTTTCAACAAAGTCCAACTCTTCGATAACGCTTTCGATCTGTGTCGGATATACGTTGAAGCCTGAAGTGATCATCATTCTCTTGATTCTGAGTTTATAGTGAACGAAACCGTCCTTATCAATCTCTGCCATATCACCTGTATGGAGCCATACTTTGTTGTCAGCGTGAGTACGGAGAGTGTTTTCTGTTTCAGTTGCGTTGTTTCTGTAACCAACCATAACTGTCGGTCCGCTGACGCAGAGCTCGCCTTCTTCACCTGCGGGAAGAACGTTGGTTGTGCCCGGCTCAACGATGCACATTTCTGTACCGATAAGCGGCTTGCCGATTGTTCTTGATTTGTAGCTGTCGCCAACTGAAAGGCTGAGAGCTGCAAGACCTTCTGTCATACCGTAGCCTTCGCAGATTTTAACGTCTGAATTATGAGCAGCAAGGAAATCGTTAACGCTTTTCTCAAGCTTTTCGGGAAGTGTGTCACCGCCGCAAACAGCGTACTTGAGGAATGAGAAGTCCATATCCTCTGTGCCCTTTGCCTTAAGAAGAGCATCGTAAAGAGTAGGAACGCCGAAGATCATTGACGGCTTGTGCTTTTTAAGGATTCCTGTGAATTTCTTTGCGTCAAACTGAGGAATAAGAACTGAGCAAGCACCGAAGCAGAAAGAAACGTGAACGCAAACGCCAAGGCCGAAACCGTGGAAGATGGGAAGGATTGCAAGGATTTTGTCGCCTTCCTTTACGTCACGGAGTGTAAGAACAGCCTGGATACCGAAAGCGTTGAAATTGCTGTTGGAAAGCATAATGTCCTTCGGAGTACCTGTTGTACCGCCGCTGTGAAGGATAACTGCTGCTTCCTTGTTTGCTTCGCCTGTCGGGCAGTATTCGCTGACTTTCATTGTCTTGCTTTCGAACTCTTTCCAGGAAAGATATCTCTTGTCCTTCTTGTCGTACTTGAAGTTCTTCATACACTTGAGAGCATAAAGAGTCTTCATAACAACGGGCATAGAGTCGCCTGCAGAAGCGATGATAACTTTCTTAACGGGAGTTTTGTCAAGGATTTTGGAAATCTTTTCGCTGCAGATATCAACGCAAAGCAAAACCTTGCTGTCAACTCTGTTGATATGGTTTTTGATTTCTTCCTGTGCTGAAAGGGGATGAAGAATGTTTGAAACAGCGCCGATTCTGTTAAGAGCGTAAATGCTGATAACTGCTTCTGGTGTGTTGGGCATAACGATTGTTACGATGTCGCCCTTGCGAACGCCAAGGCGGTGGAATGCGCCTGAAACAGCTTCGATTCTTTCAATCATCTTGCCGTAGGTGCACTTTGTTCCGAAATATTCGTACGCTAAAGAGTCCGGATGGCTTTCTGCCGAAGCCTTGACCATTCCGAACATTGAGAAATCGGGGATTTTAAAACCGAGGGGTAAAGTGCAGTCTTCATACTGCATAAAAGTGTTCTGTGCTGACATTTTCAAATTAACCTCACATTTCAAATAGTTAGTCGTTTATTTACGTGTTTATTTTGTGCCGCGAGCAATCAGAACCGTGCTGATTGCGAGAACTGCAACAGCTGATGCTGCAGCAAAATATCTTTTTGATAATTCTTTCTTTTCTTTACTTTTTTCAACGAGATAAGTTGCGATACGGTCCTTTTCTGACTGCGGAAGTGAAATCGAACCGACTAATCTCATATAATCCTGGATATAACGTTCATTCATATCGATTGCTCCTTTTCAATTTCTTTTTTCAGAAGTTCTCTTCCTTTTTGCAGACGTTTGCGGACAGCGTCTTCGCTGATTCCGATAATTTCCGCAATTTCTTTGCTTAAGTAACCTTCAACGTAGTACAGTATCATAACGAGTTTGTACTTTGTCGGCAGGTTCATAATAAGCTCGAAAGTTTCGAAATCATCTTCGTTAATGCCGATGTTTTCGATGTCACTAAGGTCTACCGTTTCTCTTTTGCGGCGGAACAAAAGCATATTTTTGCTGATATTAGTCGCAACTCTTATCAGCCACGCTTTGCGGTGTTCCTCGCTGTTGAATTCAGGCGCCTTGGTAATGTATTTTAAAAAAGTTTCCTGAACAGCATCCTGTGCGTCTTCTGAATTGGAAAGAATACAGTAGGCGATTCTGAAAATCAGTGAACTGTGCTTGTCGACAAGCTCTTTGATTTCTTCTTCTGATTTGGTATGTTGTTGATTCAAAACGAAAAACACCTCCTTTTTTCGAAAGCATCCATATATAAAACAAAATAAAAGCGCGAAATGTGAAATTTAATTTGTTAACAAATTGTGAACTTTTTTAAATATGAGAAAAATTATGTCACATACGTCACATGGCAAAAAAGCAGGTTGAGGATTGCTCCTCAACCGGCTTGTATGTTTTTATTATTATTTCCAAATATCAGTTAAAAATTAATTTGATAAGAGCTCTTATCGGGTAAAGCACTCTGTCAACGAGACTTCCGCCGCCGAGGAGGAAGAGTGTGCCCTTGCTCATTGCGTAAGTAAGGCTCTGGAAGAACGGATCAAGCGGAGAATCTTTTTCTTCGCCAACGTTTTCGTAACCCTCTGCACCGACCTTGTGAAGAATCTGATTAAGTCTTGCTTCTGCAGCCTCAACTCTTGCCTGGTCAGATACTGTCATGCTGAGAACAGCTTCGGCCTCTGCGATTGCTGCATTGAGCTCTGCCTTATCCTCTGCGCTGAGTGTTGACTGGTCAACCTTCTTTGCATCGGGAAGTCTCCAACGGCGGATTGCCTTTGTGTTGCAAGGTCCGTTGTACTGCGGATAATTTTCAGGATCTGAGTTTACATCCGTAACTTCGCCGAGGATGATTGCCTTTGCAAGGTTGAGAACAACGTCATTGTTACCAACCTCGTGATGCTGGTCAAGGAAGATCCAGGTGTTTTCGGGAAGGATTGCCGTTGAAGTGTCAACCATATTATCGGGTGAAACGTGGTTGTGTGTCGGGTCTTTGCAGTATGTATTCTTTTCGTAATCGACGTCATCAAGTGTCTGACCGTGAGCCGCACCTGTTGCGCCGAGCGTTGTTGATGTAAGGTTTACAATACCGTCGGAGTTAACCTTTTCAGCGGAAGCAACGATATTGAAATATGTATACATCTCTTCACCGAGGTCAAGATTTGCACCTGCAATTGAGTTAACGCGTACGCCGTCAGCTGCAGCGTCAAGGAGATTCTGCTTAAGGTTAAGTCTTGCCTGCTGGAAGCTGTCTGTTCTTTCTCTGAGAACGGGCTTATCGGCAAGATATCTGTCTGCGAGAGCTTCGTATCTGTAAGACGGAAGCATTGCCCAGAACTGCGGACAGTTAACGATCATATTGTCGATGATTGCGCTCATTGCGCCCGAAAGGAGTGCATTGATACCCGAACGCGGAACAATATGAAGAATTGTGTTGATCAGATAACCGAGGGTAGGAACGCCTTCAGATTCAACAAAGATGTTTGCAATAAACTGATGGTAAAGATATTCGTCCTCAAGACGCCATTCTCTTGCAAGCATATCAGCAACGATGTCTGTACCGTCGAGGCAGGCAACAGCGTTAACGATCTGGTCGAGGTCGCCATGGCCGTATTTTTCAAGGTAAGCAGTAAGGATTGTGCCGCCGAGGCTGACGGGAAGGAATGTAACCTTATCGTGGCCTGTCTGCTCTTTTACCATTTCAACGTAAGCTTTAAGGTCGTCTGCCGATTTCATCGGGTCGCCGACGAGATTGAATGTAAAGAAGTAAACGTGGTCTTCGCCGATTTCTTCAACGAGAGCCTGCATCGGTACCATTCTGTATGTCCATTCAAGGTCTTCTTCGGACATATGCTCAAGTGAATGGTTCCATCTTTTTGTTTTAAGGTTTTCGATGTGGTCGCCGTTTTCATCGCAACGCTGGAACTTGAAAATATCTGAAACGAGGTCGTAAACAACCTTGTCAAGACCGAGGTTGGTCTGCAAAGCGATTGTACCCAGAGCACTTGCAACAACCTTAAGAATTGCGCCTGCGGAAAGGGCAGCTTCGTTAAGGATGAGAAGAGTACCGCCGACGTGACTGTCGTTGTACATATACGGCTCATCGTTTTCGTCGTAGAGGTATGTCGGTGAATGGTTGATGCCGGGGAGTACGATAACGGGCGAGTGCTTGCAGTTACCACCGCAGTCAGTGTCCGTCTTTGCGGATGCTCCGAGGGTGCCTACCGACATAAGCATTGATAAACAAAGTGCCATCGCAATCACCTTTTTGAAAAGTTTTTTCATTTTTGCACGCTCCTTTTAACCTGCTTTTTTCTGTTAAGATAAATTATATCATTAATTACACTATAAATCAATCGTAATATTGTTACGCTACCGATCTGTAAATAAATTTACACATATTTTACTGCAACTTTATTTAAAATCAGGAAAATGCGGACAGCAACATTGTGCAAAGTATCGCTTGAATTTGTTCTTTAGCGGTGATATAATTATCCCGATTTTTAAAGGAGTGATTGCTTTGGGTAAAAAAAGAGCTAATTCAGAAGTAACAAAAAAGCTTGCTATCGGCGGTATCCTTACTGCGCTGGTTGTAGTTTTGCAGATGATGGGTTCATTTATAAAGTTCGGCCCGTTTGCGATTTCACTTGTACTTATTCCGATTGTACTCGGTGCGGCATTGTGCGATTATAAAGTAAGCACATGGCTCGGATTCATCTTCGGCGCAGTTGTTCTTTTTACGGATGCAGCCGCTTTCCTTGCAATAAGTGTTCCGGGAACGATCATCACAGTTCTTGTAAAGGGTACGCTTTGCGGCCTTGTGGCAGGACTTGTTTATAAATTGTTTGAAAAGAAAAACCGCTATCTTGCCGTAATCCTTGCGGCGATTGCCTGTCCGCTTGTGAATACGGGAGTTTTCCTTCTCGGCTGTGTTGTTTTCTTCCTTGATACTATCAGGGAGTGGGGCGCAGCAGGCGGTTTCACAAACATTGCGCAGTACCTTATTGTCGGTATGGTGGGCATCAACTTCCTCGTTGAGCTTTCGGTCAATATTGTTCTTTCACCTGTCGTTGTACGACTTCTCGATTTCAGCAAGAAGATTAATAAATAAAATCAAAAGAAAGCTTGAAGTGAAAGAAAGGTAATTATATGAAAAAACATCTTGCTAATATTGTTTCTTTTACAAGAATAATAGGAGCAATAGTTCTATTTTTTCAGACGGAAATATCTCCGCTGTTTTTGGGGATTTATATTTTATGCGGATTTACTGATCTGATTGACGGCCCCATTGCAAGAAAAACGGGTGCGACAAGCACTCTCGGTGCAACACTTGACAGCGTTGGCGATATTATGACTTATCTTGCACTTACAAAAATTCTTATTGTTAAGAAATTAGTTCCGGTATGGATTCTTGTGTGGATTATCAGTGCAGGATTGGTGTTTGCTGTTGATGCTGTTATCTCAAATGTCCGATTCGGAAAGTTCTATCTTCCGCATACATATTTAGGTAAAATTTTTGGCGGATCGGTGTTTGTTCTTCCTGTGGCGATGCAGGTTATGTTACCGGAAATATGGATGGCAGTAATATGCACAATAGCTTCGGTGCACGCAATAGAATTGTTTTATGTGCAACTGAAAATTGATCGTGCCAAGGATTTTGTCCCTTGGGCGATTTACGTTAATAAAAAATAAACGGGCGTCACCACAAAAGTTAAATTCGATGTGAGCCTGTGATATGGGTAAAAGAAAAACCTCCGAGTATTATGTATGCGTCCGTTGACACATTGCATAAGTACAAGGAGGTTTTAATCATACTAAGGATGATGTTGATTATGCTTCAAGGTTTTAAGTGTAACTTCATTCGCGATGTAAACTCCTGCGCACAGAGCGAGAAGAACATACGGCGTGATTTTAAAGGTGATAAGGCTTGCGGCGTAGCCGTAAATGAGCTGGATTGCAAAGCCTGTACCGTAAGCACCGCCCATATGGTATCCCGTAAGGTCGGCAGAGTAGGTTATGCCGAAACGTTCGGGTACGCTGTGAAGAATGCTCGGGAAAATCGGGCCGAATCCCGTGCCGATGAGAAGAAATCCGACGAGAGAAAGCTTTCCTAAAGGCAGGGCAAAAACAATGATGCCGAGGAAAGCTGTTATGATTCCTGCGCGGATGAGGGTTTTGTCTTTTAATTTCATTGAAGCAAAGCCTGCGATAATTCTGCCGAGCATAATTCCGCCGAAATAAAGGGATATCCATTTTGCGGCTTCGTCGGGAGCGATAAGGAATGTGTTAACGGCATAGGTTGCGCCCCACGTTCCGATCGAAAACTCCATTCCGCAGTAAAGTCCCATTGAAAGGATGCTCGTTATAACGCCCTTGATCTTAAGAAGGTCGAAAAGCTTGGCGTCTCCTGCCGTTTGTTCGGTGTTTTCTTTGACGATGCTTTTTTCAACCTTGTCCCATTTTTTAAGTGAAAGCAGAATTATAAAAGCTATGGCGAACTGAAGCAGAGCGACAATTCGGTAACCCATTCGCCAGCTACTCGTTTCGTCCGAAAGGAAAGCGGACATAATCAACGGGCTTATCGTAACGCCGAGCCCCCAGCAACAGTGAAGCCAGTTCATATGGCGCGCTTCATAATGCAGGGAAACAAAGTTGTTAAGTCCCGTGTCGATCGCGCCTGCACCGTAGCCGAGAAGAACGGCAAAGATCATCATAACGACGATGTTGGGCGAAAAGCTCATACCGACAAGTGCGGCAACGGTCATAAAAGTTGAAACGAGTGTAACCTTTGCCGTGCCGAATTTGCGGAGCATCTTGCCTGCGACGAAGCTGACACCGCCTGTGCAGATGCCTGTTATGATGCCGTAATACGAAGCAAAGCTTTCGTCAATTCCGAAATCTTTGTGGGTAACGGGCCAGGCTGCGCCGAAAAGTGAATCGGGCAGTCCGAGCGAAACAAAAACAATATAAATTACAATGAGTAGTGCTGTCATAGGGTCTCCTTAATCGTTGCAGATGTCGTTTACGCTTGCCGAGAAAATGTACGGAGCGTAAGAATCGTTGTTGTTGAATTTCACTGAGCCGTCATTTGAAAGTGTGATGGTGTTTTCGCCTTTGTGAAGGGTGATGTTCATTGTTGCTGTGCGGACTGTGTCCCAGCTGTATGTGTTTCTGCACCAGAGGTTTTTCTCCTTACCGTTTACGTTTACGGTGACAAACCTTTCAATAAGGTCAACGTTGTAGCTGTGGACTCCGCCCTCGTCGTTGTTGGAATATGCAAGCGTCAGGCGGTAGCTTCCGTCTTCGGGTGCATTGACTGTGAATGTTGCGCTTCCGCCGAGAGAGGAGATGTTTTCAATATGGTCGCCGCACAGTTCGGCTGAGCCTGAAAGCATCATTTGGTCTGCAGAAATTTCAGTGCGGAAGTTCTCTTCGTCAGCAACGAAGATTTCACAGTTTATCGGGTTATTTACAGAAAAGTCGATGTAGTTAAGACCTTTGCGAAGGTAAACGATGCTGTCCGAATCCGTGTATGCGCTTGCCGAATCAATGCTGAATTCAGCGGGCGAGCTTGTTTTCATTCTGTAAAAACCGTCATTCGGTGCGACGGCGAGATAGGACTGTGTGGTTTCGTTTGTTCTGTCTGAGTCTTCAAGAATAGTGATTCCGTTCACTTCTTCGTGACGGCGCAGAAGCATACTGTCCGCAACGAAAGTGCCGTTGCCGTGGGCAAGAGTGAGGGTGTGTCTGCCTTTTTCAAAGTAACGGATAAGGGTGTGCTTGTCCGAGTATTCACTCTTGATTGTGTTGGGAAGAAGCAGGTTTTCCTCTTCACCGTCAAGCGTCATAATCGCAAGCGTGTCGACGCGGTCATCGGGCGTCGTGCCGTCGTTCGAATTGCCGTAAATAAGCGCGAGGTCGTAGTAACCGCTTTCCTTTATACTAAAGGTAATGCTTACGCTGTCGCCCACATTTTCAAGTCCGCCGACCATACCCTGAATTTCGCCAGTTGTTGCATATGCGCTGTCGTAAGTGTAAGCACCGCCTGCGAGCGTGCCGTGTTCGAATTCGTATCTTTCGGGAAGATTATCGTTGTGATAATCCTTTTCTTCGTCGGCAGGGGAGATCGTTATGTGATAAACTGCCGTCGGATCTTTTTGCTTAAGGCTGAGGCGGAGCTTGCCTAGACGTACGGTTTCAGTTGTTTCCGAAACAACTGTCGGACTGTTTACGATTCCGCTCAGTCCTTCAAAGCAGACGCTTTCGATTTTAACGTTTACTTTTTTGCCGAGGTTGGTTTCGTCAAGATTTTTAAGGTTTATGAAAGTTGAATAATCCGCACCGCTGCAGATAACAGTGATTTCATCTTTAGTCTCGTTGATTGAGGAAATTCCGTTGAAATGCTTGTAATGCAGACGGTCATAGTTGTATTTGAAAACGTTTGCGATGTCCGCGTGAAGCGGGTCAATGATCTGAGAACCGAGGAGAGAACCCTCCATATCAGCGTACCAACGGAACAGCCACCAGTTGGAGTTGGGGCTGTTATTGTCCGCGACAGTATCGCAAAGATTATTTGCAAGTCTCCAGTAAGCCGCATTTGCCCATGTGCCTGATTTCTCGATTGCGCAGATGTATTTTACCATATCGGCAGGTGCACCGCATTCGTACATTGTGCCGTATTCGGTGACGATTATCGGAAGCTCGCCGAGCCCGAGTTCTTTTTCAAGTTTTCTGTATTCGTCAACGTGATCCTGCCAGAGGAGCGCAGATTTTTCGCCCAATTCGTGATATATCATAATATCGGGCATACAGTCGTTCGCCATACAGTATTCAAGGAAATGGCGGATTTCGTAAAGATCGTAGTCGCAGTATCCGGGACCGCCGATTACTGCATCGGAATCAATCGAACGGATAAGAAGATATGTTTCTTTCCAGGCTTCGTAAAAACGCAGCTTTGCGCTGTCGTCAAACATCAGCCAGGAACCGTCTTCGGACGGTGTGCCGAACCATACTGCGTTGTCTGCCTCGTTGTACGGACAGTATACGAGTCTGTCGGCATATGCTGTGTCTTTGAGCTTTGTAACCTTTTCGGAAACCTGAGGCAGAAATCTTTCGCGTACAAATTCGGCGCAGTCGTAATTTCCCTCTGCCCTTAAATCAAGGATTTCCTGGTGGCAGTAGTACCACGTGTCAAAGCAATCCTGAAGATATACCGTAATATATTCGCAGTTATCCAGCATCGGAGCAACGTGGTCAACGTCACCGATCGGATGCTGAAGGCCGTCGATAACCTTCTGCGATATGCTGGAAACGTCAAGGCTTTCAACTACGGCAGAATCGGGCACTCCGTTTTCCGCAACGCCGTAAAGGAAGCCCGAGGCTCGGCTCGAAACTTCGCTGACACATTCCGAAGCGTCAATCACAAGAGTTGGCTGCATAAAAAACGGAATGCCTTCCGCCAGAGAAGAAATCACTATCATAAGACTCATAAAAAAGCTCAGAACGCTGTTCATTTTTTACCAACTCCCGTTTGATTGAAATTTATTTATACTGATAAACTTTAACGTAATCAACGATAAAATTTAATAAATTCAGCATATCAAATTTTTTATTTTTTTGCAATAAAAAACCAAATAATTGACAGCAAAAGCTAAATTTGTTAGTATTTCAATAATGATTGGGGTGAGAGTATGGTTTCTCAGGTTAAATTTGTTGACGGTCTGCCGACGCTTTGCGTGAACGGTGAAGCCGTGACTGAAATGGCATACATTACCTACAACACGAAAAACAACCGCTATGCCGACTTTGCGAAAGCAGGGGTTAAGCTTTACTCCGTCAATCTTAATTTTTCCGAAGCGCCGATCGGCGAAAGGGCACCCGTGCTCGTTTTTCAGAAAGGGATTTTTGAAAATGACGAGCCTGACTTTTCAATCGTCGACGAAAACTTTGACGAGATTTTATCCGTTTGCCCCGATGCGCTGATTTTTCCGAGGGTCAACACAAACCTTTCCCTCAGATGGGAACGTGAGCATCCCGATGAACTTTGCGAACACGGAATGAACGGGCGGACAAGATTTTCGCTCGCGTCTGACGTCTGGGCGCAAGAGGTTAAAGAAAAGCTGATCGCACTCATTGATTATATCGAAAACAGCCGTTATGCGGAAAACGTTATCGGCTATCAGATAGCAGGAGAAAACACGGAAGAATGGCTTCCGTTTGAAGACTACGGCTTTTACGGCAAACGTGCAAAAGAAAAATTTCTGAAATACTGTGCCGAGAAAAATATCGAAAAGAATGAAGAAAATTATTTTCGTTTTGCTTCCGAAATGACGGCACAAAGAATACTTGAATTTGCAACGGTTGCCAAAGAAAAACTTGAAGACAAAAAGATAATAGGTGCGTTTTACGGTTACACGGTCGGCTGTCCGCACAGAGCGCAATGCCACCTCGCACTCAACAAGCTTCTTCAAAGCGACAGGATAGATTTCCTTTGTTCTCCGCTGACTTACGTCCACGGTCGCGAACCGGGGCTTGACCCGTATCCGATGGTACCGATTGATTCGTTGAAGCTCCATGGCAAGCTTTATTTTTCGGAAAACGATATACGTACCCACCATTCACGCCCGCCGAGCGCTCATCCTCACTATTCGGTGAAAATCTGGTTCGGACCGAACCGTGATGTAAGCCTTGAACAGATAAAACTTAATTTCTGCCGTGCCTTTACCCACGGACACGGAATGTGGTGGTTCGATATGTGGGGCGGCTGGTACGACGATGCAGAATTTATGCAGACCTTTGCGAAGATGCAGAAAATCTGCAAAAAAGGAATGGACAGAAAATCTTCCGAAGTCGCATTGTTTACGGACGAAAACTGTTATTTCAGCCTCAAGGGACACAAAAATAAAATATGGTCGGTCTGCAATGAACTCGGTCTGTCGGGAGTTATATACGATATCTTCCTGGCTTCGGATTTTGAAAAAGTCTGCGACCGATACAGGGCTTGCATCTTTGTCGAGCCGACAAAAACTCAGCTTCTGAGCGACTGTATTCGCAAGGCTTATGAAAAAGGAAAAGCCGTTATGGTTGTAACGGACGAAGACGAGGTAACTTACAGAACATTCAAAGACTTTTTCGCAGACAACGGTATCGCCGTTCCGACGAACGAAAAAGCTGTTGTATACAAATCGGAAAAGCACATTGTTTTTTATGCCCACAAAAAAGGCGGATATGATTTCGCTTCTGACGGAAGAGAATCTTTCGTTGATCTTTTCACGGGCGAAGAAATTTCTTTTCCGAGAAAAATAAACAAAACAACCTGTTGGTTATTTGAAAAATAAAGGAGAATGAATATGTTATTACAAAAAATCTGGTCAATTATCACGTTGCCGCTTCTGCTTATCACGTTGCTTACGACGCCTGCAGGGCACGACACGGATACGGCAGACCTTGTTACGGAGGATACTTTTGTTTTTGAAAAAGCCTTGCTTATGGGTCAGGGCATAGCGACGGACGGTGAGTATTATTACACAAGCGGATCCATTACTGCACTTAACCTGACGGCACTTGCAAAGTTTACTTTTGATGGTATGGAACCGGTGGACGTCAACGTTAATCCCTTGCCCGAAAAATGCAAGGACAGAGGCAACAACCACATCGGCGGTATCGGTTACTACAACGGAAAGATATATGCTTCCGTTGAGGGCGGCGATGAATGCTACGCTTGCATAGTTGTTTTCGATTGCGAAACGCTTGAGCCGACAGGGGAGATCTACGACCTGCCCAACGAGCTTTACGATGACGGTGTGCCGTGGTGTGCTGTGGATACCGAAACGGGATATCTTTACGCATCAAAGTGGGTGGATATTGAAACAATCCACGTTTACGATACCAACAATTCGATGAAGCACGTGCGTGATATCGACCTTAACGGAATTGAAAAAATCCACCGCATTCAGGGCGGTGAATTCTACAAGGGTAAGTTGTATCTTTCCGAAGATGTTGAAGATAACGGAGATATTAAAAATATCCTCGGAGTAAACGTGAAAACAGGAAAGGTTACTCTTGCCGCTGAGCGCGACGTCGGTTCGGACAACATCGAGGCCGAGGGACTTACTTTTTGGGAAGATGAAAACGGTGCAGTGATGCACGTCCTTGACTATAACAAGGTAATCGGAATTACTGTGCGACATTATAAAGTGAATTTCTGAATGAATAAAACCTCCTTGCTCGCATGAGAGCAAGGAGGTTTGCTTAGTTAAAGGGAGTTGATCATTGAAAGATGATCAATATAGAAAGGCTTTACGTTGTTTACAACGGTCATACCGCCCTGGAGCGACATATGGTCACCGTCATAAGTCGGCATAACGTTCCAGATGCCTTTATTAACGTTTCCTACGGAATAGTCTGTGTGCGGATCGCTGAAAGGATATTTTGCAGAGTTTGTATTGACAAGGCCGTCGTTTTCGAACCAGCTTTCGTCGATGACGTAACCGCCGTCTGTCGTGCCTGTGAAACAGCCGATTTCTTCACTGCTGGATCTGAACAATGATTCCATACGGTTTTTGACGGGTGAATGTGTGCCGTCTTCGTTTTCGGTTGTCATACTGCAGGTGAATGAGAAGTAATATGTCTCTTTGCTGATCGAAAGCTCTTTGTTAAGCGCAAGAGCGTTGTCGATAAACATATCGTAAGCAGCTGTATCGGGCTCGGCAGAGTTGCTTGTGCCGTAAGATGTTGTTCCGTTGTGAGGAGCAGCGAGTGAGGTCAGGGAGTAAATCCAGTCGGCTTTGCCACCCTTGAAGAAGTCTGAAAGTTCACCTGCAGGGGTTGCGTTCCTTTCTTCTGCGCTTCCTTTTGCAACAAGGTGAGCAAAGGTTCGGATTGTAGCGCCGCCGAAAGAGTGACCGAGAAGATTGATTTTGTTTTCTGCATCCCATTTGTCAACGAGAGCTTTGCCTGTAAAGTCCTTGCCGTATCTGTCGTGGTTATGTGTTTCGCTGTGTGCCTTGCCGTAGTCTGTAACGGTTCCCGTAAGCTGCGCATAAAGCTCGCAGGCTCTGTCCCAGGCACTTGCCGTACCTGAAACGGAAGCTGCCTTGCAGTCAAAACCATTTCGGTTAAGGAAGCTCATAAGCTCGCCGCCGAACATGCCCCAGTAAGGCATAATTTTGTATGCGGCATCGTATTCGCCCCAGCCCATAAGACCGTGAACGAAAACGTAAGTATAGTTTGTGTTCCATTCGTCTTTGTTGACTTCGTTTTCGGGGAATACAAAGCCGAAGACAGAAAGGAAGCCCATAAGAACGGAAAGTATCATTGAACTGATTCTCTGAAAAATAAACATATCTTTTTTCTCCTTTGGAATTTATAAAAATAGTTTATATCCTATTTTCTGTTTTGTCAATAAATTTGTGCTTATGTGTGTTTACTTTTTTCGGCTGTTGTTGTATAATTACTCAGGTAAAGGAGGCAGGATTTATGAAAAATTTTGCAAAAAGATTAATTTCAATTCTTATGGTGGTGATAATGATGGCGGGTATTTCGGTCAATGCTTTTGCGGCAGACAATACAACGGCAAAGGCTCTTCAGTTCAATAAGGACGGCAAGTTCCGAATAATGCACGTCACGGATACTCATCTTGACGTTGACAACGTTGACGCTTCCGTGTGGCTTATTGCTCAGGCTTGCGACAAGGAAAAACCTGACCTCGTTGTTGTTACGGGCGATAACGTGCAGAACGAAGACGATGCAGCAAAAACAAAGAATTATATCGACAAGCTTATGAGCGTTTTCCAGGAAAGAAACATTCCGACAGCGGTTACTTTCGGCAACCACGATTCTGAAGTAGGCGCAATGTCACGAGAGGATCTTATGGCATATTACAATACATATTCCTGCTCAGTTTCTCTTGACGACGGCCCTGCAATTTCAGGCTGCGGTACATACAATATTCCCGTTATTTCTTCAGACGGATCAAAGGTGAAGTTCAACGTCTGGGTATTTGATTCAAACGATTATGACGGCAACGGTCATTACGGCAACGTAAAGGCTGACCAGGTTGAATGGTACAAACAGAAGTCAGACGAGCTCAAGGCAGCTAATGGCGGCGAGGTTGTATATTCTCTTGCTTTCCAGCATATCATCGTTCCCGAAGTTTACGACGCTCTTAAAAAGGCAGACGGCAAACAGCTCTTTTCTTTTGAACACATTATAAACAAGGGCGAGTACTATATGTTTGACCCGAACGGTATCAATTTCGGTACTCTCAACGAGACTCCCTGCTCAGGCTACGAAAACGACGGTCAGTTTGATGCAATGGTTGAAAAGGGTGACGTACTTGCAATGTTTACAGGTCACGACCACACAAACGCTTTCGGCGTTAAGCATAAGGGCATCGACATCGTGAACTCTCTGAGCACACGTTACAACGGCGATGCTTTCTCCAGCCAGTACGGCTACAGAATCCTTGATATTGACGAAAACGATACGTCAAAGTATACAAGCCGTGTTGAGCATTGGTACGATATGTTTACGGTAAAGGACATTGATACCCTCCGCAAGTCGGGCGATGACTACGGCTGGAAGCTTGCGCTTGATGTTACTTTCAAGGGATTCTTCCAGAAGTATTTTGACCTGGCATGCCGTCAGATTGTTTCCGTTTTCTCCGGCAGACAGATTACATATGCAGACTAAACAGAGTTTTATTTCAGGCAGTCGATGCTTTTGCATTGACTGCTTGTTTCTTTTTTAGTATAATCTTTCCAAAGGAGGTTTTTGCCATGATGACAAAAATTATCAGCATATTTGTTTCTTTTTTGATGTTTATTTCACCCGAGCTTCCTGCACTTCTCGATCTTCCTGCAATCCCATCGGGTCAGGAACTGAAGCTTGAGGAACGCTTTGAACTCGTTTGGGAAGATGAGTTCGAGGGAGACAGTCTTGATACAACAAAGTGGGACGATAATCAGTCGGTCGACACCCTGCACTGGGGACCGATCCGTAAGGGCGGATACTGGCACAAGGATATGATCGATGTGCGCGACGGTAGCCTTGTTATTTCAACTCAGTACAAGGACACGGCGCTTGAAGGCCCGACTTTCGGTTCACCTGACAGCTACGGCCCCGGATATTATACGGGTATGGTCGCAACGGCAGGCAAGCACGAGTTTCTTTACGGTTATTTTGAGTGCCGTGCAATTCTTCCGAAGGCAACGGGAATGTGGTCCGCATTCTGGATGATGAACGGCGACGTTTATAACGTCGATGATTCAGGTGAGGACGGAACGGAAATCGACGTTTTTGAATCAATGGATTACCTGCACGCGTGGTGGGGCGCAGGCGACTGTGTTCAGACGGGTATTCATTACGACGGTTACGCAGAGGGACATACGGGTGTAGGCCTCGGCAAGTGGTTTGCGAACAATCCTTACGAAGAATACAACACTTACGGCGTTGAGTGGAACGAAAACGAATATATTTTCTACATCAACGGTGTTGAAACTGCAAGAACATCTGCAGGCGGAGTAAGCAAAAATCCCGAATACCTCATCCTTTCCTGCGAAGTTGCGGGTGAAAACGGTGTTGCGTGGGCTGACCGTCACGGCGTCGGAGAAATTGACATCGAACCGGGCGAGACAGCGGAATTCATCGTTGACTACGTAAAGGTTTATCAGTATAAATAAGATTATTAAAGGGTGATTTTAATGAAAAAGAGTTTATCGTTATTACTTTCCGTTGTGGTTCTGTTTTCCTGCCTGTGTATAGGGGTGACGGCAGAAGACAACAAGGGCTATATCGTCGTTACGGACACGATAGCCGCAAACAGCGGTGAGGACGTTGCGGACAAAATCCAGGCACTTATTGACGCAAACCCGAACAGAACAATTTTCTTCCCCGACGGTGAGTATCTTGTTTCAAAGCCGATTTACACTCCCGCAGAGCCGAGAAAAAGTGTTTCACTTGAAATGTCAGATTTCGCGGTGATTAAGGCGATCGGAGATTGGACTTACGGCGAAGCCGTTATTCAGCTCGGCGGAAAAGATCCTGCAAACGATACCCACACTCCCGGCAGCAACTATTCGCTTGAAGGCGGAATAATCGACGGTAACGGTGTTGCAAACGGAATCTCGATCAACAGCGGACGTGAAACTGCAGTGCGGGATACGTCTATCAAAAACACTGTTGTAGGCCTTCACATAATGCACGGCGCGAACAATGGTTCCTCAGATGCGGACATCACGGGAATCAACATCATCGGTACAGGTAAGACGGACTCCGTCGGAATTCTCCTCGAAGGCTTTGACAACACGGTTACAAACGTAAGAATCGGTCATGTTTTCATAGGCGTTCATGTTAATTCTGCAGGTAATATATTAAGGAATGTGCATCCGGTTTATTATTCCGACTATACGGACTACCAGAATAGCTGCGGATTCCTTGTTGAAAAAGGAAACAACTGGTTTGACTATTGCTACAGCGATCAATTCGCAGTCGGATTCCGAACAACGTGGTATGGGGTAAACACTTTCCACGACTGCTTCTGTTACTGGTATTCTGCGGGTGACGGCACACAGACAGCGTTCAAGGCGGATGCCGCTTTCGATTCGGTCGTGACAAACTTTAATGCAGGCTTCCATCCTGATGCAGAGAACTGTATAGTTCTTTCTGTCGGAGCAATCGACGGAGAGGGTTCAATCGAAAACCTTACGGTTGACGAAGACCTTGTTACAAGAAACACACATAAGGCATATCTTAAGGACGCATTTTTCCTTACAAGATGGCTTGCTTATTTCGATGTAATTATTGATTGCATTATGGCGTTAACAGCATAAAAAATAACCGCCCTTTTCGGGCGGTCTTTTTTATGCAACTTTTTCAAGCATGATGTTTGCGGCAAGGCTTACCTTTGCGGCATCTGCATTGTAAAGGGGATAAGCGTGGGTTTTCATAAGCTCGGTGTAGTTTGTCATATATCCCACAACGCGGTCAATGTCGTTCATCTTCACTGCGGCCATTACGTTGGATCCCCAGTAGAAAGCATCGGGATAGTCGAAATTAACCCAGTCATATGTTTCGCAGAATTTGTTGTAAAGGAGGTTTGCTCTTTCTGTGTTCGGCTCGATGAGACCAAAAACAATCGGGAAGAGCTGTGCCGTTGCACTCGGATAGTATTCGTTCCAGTTGGATGTTCTTTCAGGTAAATCAAGGATCTTGCGGATACCGACACGGTAGTTGTTTCCGATCGGGTTCCAAAGCTTGTTTTCTACGGTTGCCTTGATTTCGTTTGCGGAGTTTCTGCATTTTTCTGCAATGCTGTTGTATGAACTGTCGTTCGGGCAGATAACGTTTTCGAACAATGATGTTGCGGCAACAGCACCCTCGTAAACTTCGCAGTTATCCATAAGGTATTTAACCTCATAATCGGGCTTTGCAAAAGTAAGACCGTTGTGCAGAGTTGAGAACATCGCGTTTGCTATGCGTTCAATGTCCTTGCTGTGCGAAATGATGTATTCCTTATCGCCTGTTTTTTCGCAGTACTTTGTGAGAACTGTAAGAAATGTTGCGGCATAAGAGTCTGTTGAGTCGTATGTGCCGTGTCCGTCGGTCAAAATAATGCTTTCGGCAGTGATTTTTCCGTCGGCAAGGGTTATTTCGTAGTCGTAAATTGTGCCGTCAACGCCGTTGTAGTCGCTCTCGGCGGTGTTGAGATGGCTGAAATGCCAATCCATATATTTCTTTACATTTTCTGCATAAGTGTCAGCTCGGTCAAGAAGAGCAAGAGCGGCAAAGTCTGCAAAATAAGGGTTCATTTTTACCGTGCCGTTTGCTGTGTATGTCATCGGGATAGCGCCGTTTTCGAGCTGTAACGATGCAAGCCAGGCAGTTTCACCCTCAACAACAGTCTCGAAAAGATCGATCTGTTCCTGAGTCAGCGCAACTTCGTTTTCAGGTAACGGCTGAAGGTCATACGGGGCAGAGTTGATGCCCAGAATTGAAAGAATGACAGATAAAACGATTGCAAAGAATTTTTCCATACTCTCACCTCAATATAATGATATTAACATTTTACCATATGTAGCTGAAAAATCAAGTAATATTAATATCCACGTAGAAGTTAACATCCCATAAAACAAACGAAAGCAGGCACGAAAAACGTACCTGCTTGAATTTTTATTTGTTTTTATAGTATTTGTCGCTTCTTTTAAGGTAGTCAATGAGCATCATCGTCCAGTCCGTCTGGATAAAGTCGACGCCCTTGTCGGCGATCCAACCCCAGCCGTCGTCTTCGGAAACAGTGAGTGCTGTGTCGTCGCTGTGTCCGCCGCAAAGCTGTTCCTTGCGGTTGTATATGATTGAATTCATCCAGACGAGCTTGCCGTCCTTATGCATCCGTTCGATGAAATCGTCCTGTGCAATGGGAGCGCTGTCCTTAGCAAAAACACACTCAACGCCGACGTAGTTTATGTTGCGGTTCATAAGTGCTTCGTGAGAGGTATGGGTATCCTTTACAATCGGCATAAACGGAAGCTCGGGGCAAAGATTTTCAAGAACCTTAAGTACTTTTTCATTGACGGAACTTTTTACGAGCACCTGGTCAGTCATGTTGTGGTGCTTGATTGCGTTGTAAATCCTCTTCGGATTGCTCCAGAATTTATCAATATTTATAAAGCAACGGTCTTTGAATTGCTCAAGGAAATCGTCAAAGCTTGCAATTTTGAACTGCGTCGGAGTGTTATCTGCATTTACGTAGCGAAGCTTCTTTACGGAGCTGTAATTGAGAAGGGGAACATAGACGGGGGTGTTCAGGTGAGGAATCTCCATTCCCGGGTGAAAGAGAATGAGCTGATTGTCAAGCGTGTTGCTCACATCAACTTCGATCATATCCGCACCCTGTTTGAGCGCGATTTCGTAAGATGCAAGAGTATTGCAGGGGATATTTCCGCCTGATGCTCCGCGGTGAGCAACCACGAGAATGTTTTCATTGGCCTTTTCCTGAAGTGTACAGTTCATTTCTAATCGTCCTTTTCTAAATTATTTCTGAATAATTTTCTGAATTCTGTCGGGGCGTCTGGTTGTTATATTGTCGGGGGAAAGACTGAGGATACGGTAAATATCGGGCTCGTCGTTTACTGTCCAGATTGAAACGAGCATATTGTTTTCGTGGAAAAGGTCAACGAGCTTTTGGGTTGCATTGTCCTTGTTGAAGTTGATTCCGACGGCACCGCTGTTTCTTACTTTCTCAACGAGGCTCTGAAGGTAAGCGTCTGTCTGACGTTTTTTGACGGGAACATTCAGATAATAAGTTACCTCGGGTGTGTCGCGTTTAACGGCATCAACAAACTCTTCCGTAATTCCCGTGTAAAAAAATCTGTCGGTTATGCCGTGTTTTTCGGCTGCATTTACAACTGCACGGAGATTTGCAGTGTTCTTCACGTCTACGTTGACCTTCAGTCCGTCGCATTTACTGATTTTCTCAAAAGCTTCGTCGATTGAAACTTCTCCGCCGACAGGGTCGTCGTGAGAAAGGACGGGCTGACCGTCTGCCGTGAAATTGAGGTCGATTTCAACAATGTCCGCGCCGTACTGCACTGCAGCGTCGATTGAATCAAGCGAATTGTCTTTGGTGTTCACGCAGCCTGTATGGGCGGTGTACGTGAAACCGTCGGACAGATGCAGAGGGCTTTTTTTGTATTTTTTTGTTTTGAGAGCGCGGCTGAGCAGCCAACCGCCGAGAGCGGAAGCGGCGATAAGTGAAGCACAACCAACTGCTATTAAGACTTTATCATTCATAATAACCAGCTCCTTTTAAAGTTTATCAATTCCCGAATCGCGCTGAGCGTTTACGAGAGCATCGTCTATTTTAAGAATTTCCGTAGTGTTTCTGACACTTCGTCTGAAGTTCTGCGGAGTGCGGATGAGCGTATCGAAAAATCTGATTATCCAGAAGAAAGGTAAAAGGAAAATGCATTTTTTCAGAATCGGATAACGCGTTGTCATAAGCTCCTTGCCGGGGAAAACCGTTTGGAACCAGAGACGTGCTTTTGTACGGCTGTCGACGTTTCCTTGGTTATCCTGTATAAATGTATTAAGAAGCGGAGCGCTTTCCGTGCCGTAAACACCGCCCGAAATAATATAGGAAGAAACAGTGTCAAACTCTCCGTCGAAGTTGCCTGAGTACCAGTCGTCGGCAATTTTTTCAATCTTTTCCTGAAAAATACGAAGGTTGATTTTTTCAAGCTCAGAACGGATATAATCATAATCCATTTCAGGGTAAGCTCTGCGGTAAACATAAAGGTCAAGCAGACTCCGTATTCCCGTACCACCGTAACGGTAATGCTTTGCAATGTGAGCGATGAGGAAAATGTAAAGATCCTCTTTTGCAAGCTCGTAGCGGAACGAATAACCATCCGAAAGCTTTGCACGGCTAAAACCGTCACCGAAGTAGGCACTGAGCGTTTCGTGCTTCTCGTTCACCATCGAACGGTGAAATTCGATGTAGGCGTTTCCTCTTTCAACGTTTGAATGAAGGTCACCGTCAGCGCAGTTCGTGAAGCCGTCTGAAACGAACGCGGCGACAATCTCATCGCATTTTTCTTTTTCAACTAGGATGTCAAGGTCGCCCATGGTTCTCATATCGGGAGAGGGATAGAGGTTCTTTACAATGTAACCCTTAAGTGGCATATGCTTTATCTGCATTTTCTCGAGCTTGTCCATCGCGTCACAGAATTCAATTTCCTGCTGCGCTTCAACAACCATCTTCTGCATACGGAATTCTTTTAAGAATTTCATCGTTTTTGCGTCAGGCTTTTCCTGAAGTTTTTCGCAGGAATAGGCGATGATGTTAAGGACACTCTGTTTTTTCGCAAATTCAATTATTTCGTCCCAGTCGGAAGAATCAGCGGTTACATTGGGTGTTGTGCCGTTGATTGCCGATGCAACAAGATTAATAACGAAGGTGCTTATTCTGTTTTCTTTATTGCGTTTTTCTTCCGGCATGAAGCACCTCCGCAATTGACTTTTGACAAGCCTTGTGATAACATAAATGCAACAGGGGGCTTGCACATGATTTTTAATTCTATAAGATGGGCCGCAGGTATTTTTATATTCTTTCTCTTGCTTGTAATCCTTATGATGGTTACCAAGAAAACGGGAAAATCAGCGCTGATTTCAGCTTTTATTGCCGTTATTATTGTGGCGGTTTCGTTATTTGTCCCGCTTGAAAATTATTTTTACAGTTTTGTCTCAGTTGAACAGGCTTTTTCATACCGATATCACGAAGAGCTGCTGACCTATGCCGAATGTGACGAGGGGGCACTCTGCGTTGCCCGCAGGGACGAGATGAATTATTTTTATTATTCGTTCCCGAGAGGTGACGAGGGCTACAAATTGCCGACAAACGTTACAAGCAAAATGGTGACCCGATCAAGCGCAAAGGGCATATATATGTTCGAAAAATTTGAAAACCAGACAATAATTCTTACGCAGGTTCTCGATTCGGAATATAAAGGTGAAGCTTTCCAACCCTGCAGTAACGGCTATTATTCATACACCGTTGTTGACGGTGAGGTTGATTACTCTGCCCTTTCCTGTGCAGGTGAGAAAGTTAAACTGGTATAAGTTAACATTTTACGCATTGTCGCAGTTTTCTGCGGCAATGTTTTTTGTTTTACCGTCAGGTATCGAAACCTGAAACGTATACAATAATAATATCATATACGCTGAATTTAATCAATCTTTTTGTTGTTGACGGTAAAGAATAAAAATTTATTTGTTACAACATTGACAAACGATGTAAAAATGATATAATTGTTAGCGTATAAATTAATAGGAGTGATATAAATGCCACTTGTAAACACAAAAGAAATGTTCAAAGCCGCTTATGAAGGCGGTTATGCTATCGGTGCTTTCAACGTAAACAACATGGAAATCATCCAGGGTATCGTTGAAGCAGGCAAGAAGCTTAATGCTCCCCTTATCCTTCAGGTATCAAAGGGTGCAAGAGCATACGCTAACCACACATATCTTGTAAAGCTCGTTGAGGCTGCAGTTGAAGAGACAGGTCTTCCTATCGCACTTCACCTTGACCACGGCCCGGACTTCGAGACTTGTAAGTCTTGCATCGACGGCGGCTTCACATCAGTTATGATCGACGGTTCACACCTTCCTTACGAAGAGAACGTTGCTCTTACAAAGAAGGTTGTTGATTATGCACACGCTCACGGCGTAACAGTTGAAGGTGAGCTTGGTCAGCTTGCAGGCGTTGAAGATGACGTTAACGTTTCTGCAGAAGACGCTTCATACACAAACCCGGATCAGGTTTACGATTTCGTAACACGTACAGGTGTTGACTCTCTTGCTATCGCTATCGGCACAAGCCACGGCGCATACAAGTTCAAGCCCGGCCAGAAGCCGCAGCTTCGTTTCGACATCCTTGAAGAAGTTTCACAGAAGCTTCCCGGTTTCCCGATCGTTCTTCACGGTGCATCATCAGTTGTTCCTGAGTTTGTTGAGATCATCAACAACTACGGCGGCCAGATGCCTGACGCTATCGGTATTCCTGAGGAAATGCTCCGTCAGTCAGCTCAGATGGCAGTTTGTAAGATCAACATCGACTCAGACCTCCGTCTTGCTATGACAGCTGCTATCAGAAAGTATATGGCAGAGAACCCGAGCCACTTCGACCCGCGTCAGTATCTCAAGCCTGCTCGTGAAGCAATCCAGGGTATGGTTGAGCACAAGATCAACACAGTTCTCGGTTGCGGCGGCAAAGCATAAGTTAATTTAAACATTCAGGCAGTTGCGAAAGTGACTGCCTGTTTTTTTGAGAGGTCATTTTATGTTAGATAAACTTGTTTCTTCTCTTCCGTCAAAGGTTGACGGTGTACTTATTGTTTCAGAAACAAACAGACGGTACTTTACTTCATTTCATTCAAGCGACGGAATTTTGCTTGCAACGAAAAACGGTTCAGTTTTTCTTGCGGACAGCCGTTATATTGAGGAAGCACAGAATGTTGTTAAATGTTGTGAAGTAGCAGAATTGAAAAAAGCTTCCGAACAGCTTCCCGAGCTTTGTAGGAAGCTTGATGTCAGAACGCTGATGGTGGAAAGCGACCGCCTTACGGTTTCTCAACTCAAGGCTTACAGAAAAATGCTTAAGGGTGTTCTTCTTACGACGGTCAGCACGGACAAGCTCATTGACGGACTGCGGGAGGTTAAAAGCGAATATGAGCTTGAATCAATCACAAAGGCACAGAGAATTGCCGAAAAAGCATTCGATCATATCCTCAGCTTTATCAAAGAAGGTGTAACCGAAAGAGAAATTGCACTTGAGCTTGATTTCTTTATGCTTAAAAACGGAGCAGAAGCAATTTCGTTTGAAACGATTGCGATTTCAGGCGCAAACACTTCCAAGCCTCACGGAGTTCCGACGGACAAAAAGGTGCGCAGCGGTGATTTTGTAACAATGGACTACGGCGCAGTCGTGAACGGATACCATTCGGATATGACGAGAACGGTTGCCGTCGGTGAAGTCAGCGACGAGCAGGTGAGGGTATACAACACCGTGCTTGAGGCTCAGCTGAGAGCATTAGCTACGATTAAAGAAGGCGTTAAATGCTTCGATGCAGATGCAGCCGCACGTGAATATATAAAGGAAAACGGATACGGCGATTACTTCCGCCATTCAACCGGTCACGGAGTAGGTCTCGAGATTCACGAAAAGCCGAATTTGTCACCGAAAAATGACAAAAGGTTACAAATCGGAAATATTGTTACCGTTGAACCGGGAATCTATATTCCGGGCAAATATGGCGTCAGAATCGAGGATATGGTAATTGTTACAAAAAATAGTTGTGCAAATTTAACAAAAATAACAAAAGAATTGGTAAAAATATAAGTATTGACCAAAAGGTTACAATATGTTACAATTGGTAACAGTGTTGTAAAGGTGATAGTGCGGTCTGCAAAGTGATTGCCCTGTCACGTAAATGAAAGGACTATACTTATGACAAAAACACCATCAACTAAAAAGATGATGAAATTTATGTTGGCTCTTGCAGCAGCATTTGTCATTTTCTTTGCTTTGGGAATGAGCGCGAGCGCAGCGTCATATCCCGCAATCAAACTTAATGTGCCGAGAATCAGTCAGTGCCCAGGAAGAGGCGACTGTGCAATCGCATCAATGGCAACGATCGAAGCTTATTGCCACGAGCTTCCGTCAGGCAACTACAATTCAACAGCTTATCAGGCAGTGTATTCTGCAAACGGCAATTCAATAAGTGCAACATGGTCAAAGCTCGGATATAAGCCGATTGAAGGTTTTGACATGAAGACACTCTATAACCAGCTTAAAACCGGTTATCCCGTAATTGTGCGTCGTTCATCGCCGCATTACTCAGTTGTTTACGGTTATGACGGAAACTCATCCAAGCTTGAGCTTTCAGGTTTCCTCATTGTTGATGTTGACGATTCTTACAGCAACACAAGTGCTCTTATGAGACTTGACAAGTGGCAGAGAGGCAGCCTTGACAGAATGGTTATCCGTCAGAACGGTCTTGCAATTTCCACAAGCGGAATCAGAATTACAAATAATCATCCTGCTCAGAATACAGCAAAGGGTGAGTCATTCACTCCTTACGGAATGATTGTTTCGGGCTCCAATATTACGAGCGTTACTGTTACTGTTGCAACCGCATCAGGCACAACCAAGCAGACATTCAGCGCAACTCCGAATGCAAAGAGCTTTGCTCTTTCAAAGGCGAGCGACAAGATTAAGATTTCTTCGCTTGCAGCAGGTAAATATGTTTACTCAATCGTTGCAAAAAATGCAGCGGGTAAGACAGACAAGTTCAGCTTCGATTTCTCAATCGGCGGCAGTTCATCATCCACTCCTACAAATCCGAGCATAAAAGAAGTTTCCTATAAGGCAATTGTAAATGCACAGCCAAGCCTCAACATGAGAAAAGGCGCAGGAACGGATTATGAGAAGATCGGAGAAATCCCGTACGGTAAGGTAATTGATGTTACGGGCGAATATAACGGCTGGGCAAGAGTAAAGTACGACGGAAAAACCGGTTGGGTTTCAATGGAGTACATTTCAAAGTACGTAGCACCCGATAATCAGGGCACAGTTCCCGATGTTTCATTCAAAAGCTATCTTGCACGTTCAAATAGTGCGGTAGCGCTTAAAGAGAAAACATCTATATTCTCTTCAACAATCGAGTCAGTTCCGAAGAATACAATTGTTAAGATTGTTGCCGAGTCTGACGGTTGGGTTAAGTACAAGTACAACGGTAAGACAGGTTGGTCACGAAAGACGTCTTTTGTAACAGGTCTTGGTGATATTGATGTAAATAATCTGGTAAATTCAGCCGATGCGCTTATGGTTCTTAACTACTCAACAGCAACAAAGTCTTTGTCAGAAAAGCAGAAGACAGCAGCTGATATGAACGGCGACGCAAAAGTAAATGCAGCCGATGCACTGAGCATTCTTCAGATTGCAACAGGAATTAAAAAGGTTTAATTAATGCTAAAAATACGGACGATGTTAAATTGCGGTTTAACATCGTCTTTTTTTATTCGCTTTTTCTGTTTTTATGTGAAAAGACTTGAAAAACGCGATAAAATAGTATAGAATAATGATGTTAATAATATGGCGGAGCGTTTTTTGATGTTCCGTATATATGAAGAATCAAAAATCGGAGGAATAACTATGATTTCAGCAGGCGATTTCAGAAACGGTGTAACATTTGAAGAAGACGGAAACGTGCTTCAGGTTGTTGAGTTCCAGCATGTTAAGCCGGGTAAAGGTGCAGCTTTCGTAAGAACAAAGACAAAGAACGTTCTTACAGGCGCAGTAACAGAAAAGAGCTACAACCCCTCAGCAAAGTTCCCGACAGCTTTCATTGAAAGAAAGGATATGGAATATTCTTATACTGACGGCGGTCTTTACTACTTTATGGATCAGGAAACTTACGAGCTTGAGCCCATCAACGAATCTGACCTTTCAGACAACTTCAAGTTTGTTAAGGACGGTATGGTTTGTAAGGTTCTTTCATACAAGGGCAAGGTTTTCGGTGTTGAACCGCCGACATTCGTTGAACTTGCAGTAACAAAGACAGACCCCGGCTTCAAGGGCGATACAGCTACAAACACAACAAAACCTGCAACTCTTGAAACAGGCGCAGAGGTTAAGGTTCCTCTCTTCATCGAAGAGGGCGAGATGATCCAGATCGACACTCGTACAGGCGAATACCTTGGCCGTGCATAATCTTTTTTGAAAGGATGACTTTATAATGATGACGGTTACAGAAAAAGCTGCATATATCAAGGGCCTTGTTGATATGGCTCATTTTGAGGCAGAGACAGACGAAGTAAAGCTTATCAAAGCTATGGCAGACGTTATCGAAGAGATGGCTCTTTCAATCGCTGATCTTGAGGACGAAGTTGCAATGCTCGAAGAGCTTGTTGACGAAATCGACGAGGATCTTGGCGACGTTGAAGAGTTCCTTCTTGACGAAGACGATTGCGACTGCGACTGCTGTGACGATGATTGCGATTGCTGCTGCGGCGACGACTATGTTGAAGTTGAGTGCCCCGCTTGCAACGAGATTATCTGCCTTGACGACAGCATTCTCGACGAAGAAACAATTCAGTGCCCCGCTTGCGGTGAAACACTTGAGTTTGAGTTCGATTGTGATTGCGATTGCGACGACGAAGACTAATTTAAACAAATTCGGGGCAACCAATGGTTGCCCCTTTTATTTATTGGAGAAATCAGTATGAATCTCGAAGAAAAAATCGTTAAGAAAAATTATATTTACGAGGGTAAAATAATCAACGTCCGCCGTGACGATGCCGAGCTTCCGAATGGTAAGCCCTGCATCCGTGAGGTTGTTGAACATCCGGGCGGAGTGTGCGTTGCAGCTTTGACAGACGATAACGAGCTTCTTTTCGTGCGACAGTTCAGGTATCCGTATCTTGAGGTTGTTGCCGAGCTTCCTGCAGGCAAGCTTGAAAAAGGTGAAGATCCCTTCGAAAGCGGAAAAAGAGAGCTCGAGGAAGAGGCAGGCTGCGTTGCCGCAACCTACAGAGATCTTGGCAAGTTTTATCCTACGCCGGGCTACTGCGGAGAGATAATTCATCTTTATGCCGCAAAGGATCTTACTTTTACAAAGCAGAATCTTGATGAGGACGAGTTCCTTAATGTTGAAAAAATCCCGCTTGATAAGGCTGTTGAAATGGTTCTCAATAACGAACTGCGTGACGGCAAAACTCAGGCAGCTGTATTGAAAGTCAAGCTTCTTCGTGATAAGGGGTTGTGGTAATGGCAGAGATAATTCTTGCGTCAGCTTCACCGCGGAGAAAGGAGCTTCTTACAACAGCAGGCATTGATTTTGTTGTAAAAGTTGCCGATGTGGACGAGGTGATTGACGAAACGCTTACTCCTGACGGGGTTGTAATGTCCCTTGCTTTGCAAAAGGCAGGCGCTGTCGCGGCGCAGAATCCCGAATCTGTTGTTATCGGTGCGGATACAGTCGTTGTCCTTGACGGCAAAATTCTCGGAAAGCCGATATCGGAAGAAAACGCTGTGGAGCTTCTTACAATGCTTTCGGGCAAAACGCATACAGTTTATACGGGAGTTGCGCTGATAAAAGGTGAAAAGGTAAAAACCTTCTGCGAAGCAACTCAGGTTGAGTTTTACGACCTTACGAAAGACGAGATTGAAGCTTACGTTGCAACGAAAGAGCCGATGGATAAAGCAGGTGCTTACGGAATCCAGGGCAAAGGCTGTGTACTTATCAGAAAAATAAACGGCGATTATTTCAATGTTGTTGGTCTTCCTGTGTCTGCAGTTTACAGAAACTTGAAGGAATTTGACGCCTGAAAATAAAACTATTGAAATTCAGCAAAAAACCGCAATCCGATTGGATTGCGGTTTTGTTTTTTGTTTTGCTTATGCTTTGAAGAATGCGGAGATTGCCTTGTTTGTCATATAAACGTCAAGCTTGGAAACAACCTCGTACGGAGCGTGCATTGAAAGCACGGGAACGCCGACGTCAACAACGTCAATGTCAAGGTTTGCAACATACTTTGCAACCGTTCCGCCGCCGCCTGCATCAACGGCACCGAGCTCACCCATCTGCCAGCAGACATCTGCGTTGTTGAAGATTCTTGTAACTTCGCCGACGAATTCTGCGCTTGCGTCAGATGTGCCGCCCTTTCCGCCTGAACCCGTGTACTTTGTAACAACGATACCCTTGTTGATGTATGCTGAGTTAGCAGCCTCAAAGGGTGAGGGGAATGTTGGGTCGAAAGCCGCGTTAACGTCAGCTGAAAGGCACTTTGATTTTGAAAGTGCATCTCTGCCCATAAGACCCTCAAGTCTTGCAAGGTCAGCGATGAAATAACGAAGGTATGAAGACTGGAGGCCTGTGTTGCCGTCTGAACCTGTTTCTTCCTTGTCTGCAAAAACTGCAACAGCTGTATGCTCGGGAGCTTCCTCAAGGTCGAGGATTGCCATAAGCTCGGGGTATGCACAAACGCGGTCGTCATGGCCGTATCCGCCGATGAGGCTGCGGTCAAAGCCAATGTCGTTAACCTTTGTTGCGGGTACCATTTCAAGCTCAGCTGTAAGGAAATCTTCCTCAACGATGCCGTACTTGTCGTTGAGCATTTTCATAATATTAAGTTTTACAAGCTCACTGCCTGAGTCTGATTTGAACGGAAGTGAACCTACGATAACGTTGAGCTCTTCGCCTCTGATGCCCTGACCGAGCTTTCTTTCGCTCTGCTCACGTGCAAGGTGCGGAAGAAGGTCGGAGATAATGAACTGGGGATCGCCCTCTTTTTCACCGATGTTAACTTCAACCTCTGTGCCGTCCTTGCGAACGATTATACCGTGCATTGAAAGAGGCACTGTCGGCCACTGATACTTTCTGATTCCGCCATAGTAATGTGTTTTGAAAAGAGCAATTTCGCTCGCTTCGTAAAGCGGATTCGGCTTGAGGTCAACTCTTGGAGAGTCGATGTGAGCCGCAGCAATATGTGCGCCTTCTGCGATACTCTTCTTACCGATTACAGCGAGGATAACTGCCTTTTTGCGGTTGAGGTAGTAAACCTTGTCGCCCGGCTTGTATTCGCCGAACTTGTCAAATTCAACGAAACCGCGCTTCTTTGCTTCTTCAATAATGAAAGCGGCAACTTCACGCTCAGTCTTGTTGTCGTTAAGGAATTTTTTGTATCCTTCCGCAAAGTCCATAGCCTTTGCCATTTCTGCGTCGTCAATTACCTTGGCGGCGTGTTTTTTGTCCATCATAAGCTTCTCCTGAAGAAGCTGTACTTCTGTTTTTTCTTCGCTCATTTCGAGTCCTCCTTACAATTATTGACTTTAAAATATAAATAGCAATTTTTTATTTTACATAACTTTGACAACTTATGCACGAACCGTATCTTATAATAATTCCAGCTCCTGCGAAAGGTCGTACGGAGCAAAATTACGGACGAGAATATCTGCCCTTTCTTTATAGTATTGCTCGTCTTTCTGCGCCTTAATCCGAAGCATCGCAGCTTCACGTGAAAGTCCGTCACGCGAAAGGATTCTTGCAAGGCGTTCTTCTTCGGGGGCAGTGACAACGATCATTTTTGTGCAGTAGCGCTGAATGTCGCTGTCGAAAATTGCCGCCGCATCAATGACGACACCCTTGTGGTTCTCGTTAAGATTTTCTTTGATAAAATCTATTGACCATTTTGTAACGGCAGGGTGGGTGATGCTATTGAGCTTCTGCCTTGCTTCTTCCGTTGCGAAAGCTTTTTTTGCAAGTGCGGAACGGATCAGTTCGCCATTCCTGTCAAGGATATCCGAGCCGAAAGCTTCGCTTAATTCTTCAAGAACAGGTGAACCTTTTTCGACAACTGCTCTTGCGGCAACGTCACCGTCAACGATAAGGTAACCTTTTTCGCTGAGCATCTGTCCGACAGTGCTTTTTCCTGCGCCCGTCTGACCTGTAAGACCGTAGATGACGGTAGGTTTGATTACCTTGAAAGCCGCCGCACGAAGAAGCCTGTTGTAAACTCCGAGTCCTACGCCGTCGCTTGACGGAGCGCGGACGAAAACTCTTTTTGCCTTCAGCTCGTCAAATTTTCTTAGCTGTGCAAAGAGCAGATGTGCCTGCGATTCAAGATTATCCTCGTCACCGAAAGAAAGACTTGGTATCGGGATATCGTTTTCTTCACCGTTAAAGCAAAGTGCCATATCGCCCTCCTGTGCTTCGGAATCGATCAGGAACTTAAAGCTTTCGAGACTTCCTTCAACAATATATACTTCCGCTTTTGGCGAATAATGCTTATATTTCATTCCGGGTGAAGCAGGTGCAACACCGTCTTCAAGTTCGGAAACAACCGCCGGGTCAACGTCAACGTGACCGAGTACGGATTCAAGCTGGTCAACGGTTATTCCGCCCGGTCGCAGAAGCCTCGGAACTTCTGTCGCAAGAGTTATTACGGTCGATTCAATTCCAACGTCGCATTCTCCACCGTCAACAATGGCGTCAATTTTACCGTCAAGGTCGTTGAGTACGTGCTGTGCAGTTGTCGGGCTCGGTGAACCCGAAGAATTTGCCGACGGTGCGGCAAGGGGAATACCTGCAAGCTCAATAATCTTTCTTGCGATCGGGTGCGACGGCATACGTACCGCAACGGTCTCCAGCTTCGGCGCAACTTCACGCGGTACAAGGTCGGATTTCGGAAGAATCATCGTAAGCGGCCCCGGCCAGAAAGCCTCGGCGAGAGCCTTTGCTTTTTCGGGGAAATCCGTAACCAACGGGTAAATTTCTTCAAGCTTGGAGATGTGGACTATCATCGGGTTGTCTGTCGGCCTGCCCTTGGCTTCAAAAACTTTTGAAACAGCATCTCTGTTATAGGCGTTCGCAGCAAGTCCGTAAACCGTTTCGGTAGGAATTGCAACAAGTCCACCGTTTTTTAATGTTTCTGCGGCTTCCGTAAGCTCGGAAGCATCACATTTTTTATAAAACTTTGTATTCAAAAAATCACCTCGGAATTATTCCGATTTCAGCTTTTCAGCTGTGTCTGCAGTGATGAGCGCGTCAATCACTTCGTCAAGGTCGCCATTGAGAATCGCCTCAAGCTTATATAAAGTGAGTCCGATTCTGTGGTCGCTGACACGGCCCTGCGGATAGTTGTATGTTCGGATTCGTTCGCTTCTGTCGCCTGTACCGACCTGCGACTTTCGCTCGCCTGCAATTTCCTTGTTCTGTTTTTCGCGTTCAGCATCAAGAATTCTCGAACGGAGAATTTTCATCGCCTTGTCCCTGTTCTTGTGCTGGCTGCGCTCGTCCTGACACTCAACAACAGTACCCGTCGGCATGTGGGTGATTCGGATTGCCGATTCGGTTTTGTTGATGTGCTGACCGCCTGCACCGCTTGAACGGAAGGTATCAATCTGCAAATCTGCAGGGTTGATTTCGATATCAACGTCCTGAGCTTCGGGAAGAACGGCAACCGTTACTGTCGAGGTGTGGATTCGTCCCTGCGACTCAGTTTCGGGAACACGCTGAACACGATGAACACCGCTTTCAAACTTGAAACGTGAGTACGCACCGTCGCCGCTTATCATAAAGCTGACTTCCTTGAATCCGCCGAGCTCAGTGGGGTTTGAACTTAATATTTCGGGCTTCCAACCCTTAGTTTCAGCGTACATTGAGTACATTCTGAAAAGTGAGTTTGCAAAAAGTGCGGATTCCTCACCGCCTGCACCGCCGCGGATTTCGATGATAACATTTCTGTCGTCGTTCGGGTCACGGGGAAGAAGGAGAATCTTCAGCTCCTCGCCGATAACTTCGATCTGCGCTTTCGAATCCTCAAGCTGTTCGAGCACCATTTCGCGGAAATCCTTATCAAGTCCGCCTTCGTCAAGGAGCATCTTTGCTTCTTCAAGGTCGGAATTCACTTTTTTGTATTCACGGTATTTTTCAACTATCGGTGTAAGATGTTTGACGTCCTGCATCAGTTTGCGGTACTTTTCAATATCCGACACAACGTCGGGGTCGCAGAGTTGTGCGTTAATGTCTTCAAACTTTTCTTCGACCGATTTCAATTTATCTAACATAAAATCCTCCAAAATTAGTTACTCTGAAAAAGGATTCTTTTTACATCTTCTTGATCTCCTCGTCACCACGGAGGATCTTGCGGATATTTTTCTCCGCCTTTACGCGCGGCACCATAACTTCGTGTCCGCATTTTTCACATTTGATTTTAAAATCCATTCCCGAACGCAACACGTCAAAAGTATTGCACCCACACGGGTGATTCTTTTTCATTACGAGTTTATCTCCGACACGAACATCCATTACTATCCCTCCGTACGTTAATTAATAATATATTATATCACAATTAATTTTGGTTGTATACATTTTTTGTCATTAACGGGCAAAACATTCATATTATTTAAGTAGAAAAACAATTTAAAGGCGGTAATTCCGCCGAAAACAACGGTGGTAAAACATATATGCAAACTTTCAAACCCGAGGGTCAGCTCATTTCGACACCCTCAAACCAGGCGTATCTTTCCTCCCCGAATTCACTTCACGAGGCATTTTTTACGGGTGCTGTTGTTGAGGCGAGGGCACTTGTATGCGACAAAAATCACGACCTTCGCGTTGATCTCGGCTGTATGTACGGCATTATTCCGCACGAGGAAGGTGCCGTCGGAATCAGTGACGGCACGGTAAGGGACATCGCACTTATTTCAAGGGTAAACAAACCCGTAATGTTCCATATTCTCGGTTTCCGTAAGGACAGTAACGACAGGGATTATGCAATCCTCAGCCGCCGTTCAGTCCAGCAGGACTGTATCGACAATTATATTTCAAAATTAAGACCAGGCGACGTTATTCAGGCAAAGGTAACGCATATGGAAAGCTTCGGGGTATTTCTTGATATCGGTGCAGGTATCAACGGACTTCTTCCGATCGACAGCATCTCCGTTTCGCGAATTCCGCATCCGTCCGTGCGCTTCCATATCGGACAGATGATAAAAGTTGTTGTGAAAACCGTTGACGAATTCGGAAGAATTACTTTTTCTCACAAAGAGCTTCTCGGAACGTGGGAGCAGAATGCAGGGGAGTTTTCACCGGGAGAAACCGTCCCCGGAATTGTCCGTTCGATTGAAAACTACGGAATCTTTGTTGAGCTTACTCCGAACCTTGCAGGGCTTGCAGAATACTCCGAAGGTATTACGGCAGGCAGTCACGCAGGCGTATATATTAAAAGTATGCTACCCGAAAGGATGAAGATAAAGCTTATAATCGTTGATGCTTTCGAGGCGGAATACCCGACCGCACCAATCAAGTACTACACCGAATCCGATCATATTGACCATTGGGTTTATTCTCCCGTCGAATGTTCCAAAGTCATTGAGAGCATTTTCTGATAAATTTTTTAATTTTTTGACAAAAAAGCCGTTTTGAAAAAAATAATCTCTTGAAATCGTGATGCTTTTGCAGTATAATAGCATTAGGCTAGTATCGCCAAAAATAGCAGCATTAACGAAAATGGGAGGATTATTTAAAAATGACGGTAGATTTGCATTGTCACACAAAACTGTCTGATGGCTCTATGGGTATCGACGATATAATTTTATTGGCACAGAAACGCGGAGTTGAAGCCCTCGCTATTACCGACCGTGATTGCCTTGCAGGTACAATCCGTGCGAAGCTTATCGGCGAACGCCACGGTATCAAGGTTATTCCCGGTGTGGAGATTTCCTCCTACGACAGCGAAAACAAAGCTGAAGTTTATATTATCGGTTATTTGAGTGATTCGCCCGACCGCCTTGAGGGGGTATGCCACCGCAATCTTCTTGCAAGAAAGCGCGCGGCACAGTATATGATGATTAAGGCGGCGCAGAAGTTCCCGATCACGGCTGATCTTGTTCTCAAATGTGCCCAGGGTTCAACGAACGTTTACCCTGTACATATTATGGCAGCTCTTGTCGAAAGCGGAATCACAACCGAGCTTTACGGCGATCTTTATAACGAACTGTTTACAGAAGGCACGGAAAACAGCATTCTTGTAAGACCTAAGCTTTCCGAACCCGAAGAGATAATTTCTGCAATTCACGACGCAGGCGGTATCGCAATCCTTGCATATACAGGCACTTATAAGGGCACAACCGTTCTTGAAAAGCTTATCAAAGCAGGTCTTGACGGAATCGAAGTATGGTGTCCTCAGCACGACGAGGAGACAACTGCCGAGCTTGCTGTTTTTGCAAAGAAGAATAATTTGCTTGCAGTCGGCGGTAGTGATTTTCGAGGCAGAAACAACAATCATTGTGTTTCTCTCGCTTCGCACACAACACCTGATGCTAATTACAGCGAATTTATGAATTACAAGGCGAAGGTTCGCCGTCAGCAGAAGAAGCTTGCTGCTGAAGAAAAATAATTCTGTATTGGAGACATAAAAATGGCAGACGACAGAGATATTAAAATCTATGTCAAAAAATCAATGACGGAAACGGGCGAATTTCAGGCGATCAACGATGAAATTCAGCTTCACGTTGCGAACGGAAACCGCGACAAAGCGGTTGCGCTCGGTCAGCGTATGGCGGCAGTCCGCCCCGAAGACGGAATTGTCAGCTTTGGCGAATTGAATATGACAGCGGCTCTGCTTTACCAGACGAGAGTTCTGCTTACCTTTATGGCAGAATACAGCATCCAGAGAAACATTGCTGTCGAATTCCTTGCCGAAACGGCAAGTTCGGCAATGTATGAACATCTGAAAGCGAACGAAAGCGGATATTATAACAATATTTCCGACGGTGCGGCTTTTACATTCTATCTTCTTGCGCTTAAAAAAGAGGGCGATGCAACGACGAATATCGGCGAGCAGTTCGCAATGCTTTGTAATATTAATTGGCCGGAGATCGTTGAACTCGGCAAAAGGATATTCACCGAAGGCTCGGCATATTTTGACAGAATGATAAACGAAACATCTTTTGAAAATATCTGATTTTAAATAAAAAACAATGACCTGAACTTCTGAGTTCAGGTCATTTAACTTTTATCGGGTTTTAAAATTATGCTTCCTTATAGCATTCGAAGATTTCTTCAACTCTCTTGGTGTCCTTTTTCTTGGTGATTGCACTTACCAACGGAACAACTACGAGAGAAACTGCCATTGCGCAGACACCCATTTCAGGTGATTTTGCTGCAGCTGCAGCGAAGTTTGATGTAAGTGTGATGTAAAGTGTTGCACCGCCGACTGTAAGAAGACCTGCGATCATACCTGCGAAAGCACCGATTTTTGTGATCTTCTTGGAGAAGAGCCCCCAGATGTACGGGCCAATGAAGCATCCTGAAACAACGCCCCAGGAGAAAGACATAAGGCTTACGATGATCGGAATATTCTGTGTTGCGAAAATGAATGAGCAAGCAACAAATGCGAGGCAGAGAACTCTTGTAAGAATCATCTGAGTTTCGGGCTTTGTGCTCTTCTTTCTGATTGACGGGATAAGGTCAACAGCAACAGCTGAAGCTGAAGTAAGAACAACTGCTTCGAGTGTTGACATTGAAGCTGAAAGAAGAAGGATCATAATGATCGCAAGAAGGATGATTCCGAGTGTACCGCCGCCAAGAACTTCCATAAGAACAGCGGGGATAACAGCGTCTACTCCGCCTTCGGGAAGCTGACCGCCGAGGATGAGTCTTGATGTACTGCCGATAAGGTATGCGCCGCAACCGATGATAAGGCAGAAAATTGTTGAAACAATAGTACCGCGCTTGATAGCAGCTGTGTCCTTGATTGCGTAGAACTTACCGATCATCTGCGGAAGTCCCCATGTACCGAAGCTTGTGAGCATAATGTTAACGCAGAGGAACTTGAATGATGAACCGCCGAAAATGTTTGTAAGCTGAGCGCCTGTTGTGGGGTTCGGATCGTTCGGCAGGGATTCGAATGCGCGAAGGTTTTCCATAAATCCTGCGATACCGCCAACGTTTTCGTGGTTAAGAACTGCGAAAACAAGGCAAACTACGCCAACGATCATAATGATACCCTGAATAAGGTCAGTGTATGCTGTTGCAACGTAACCGCCTGCAACGAGATAAACAGCTGTAAGGCAAGCGATGATAAGCATCCATACCCAGGTTTCAACACCGGGGAAAACAGCGCTGAACAAAGAGCCGAGACCTTTATAAACAGCTGCAGAGTAGGGGACGAGGAAAACGAAAATAACTATTGAAGCGAAAATCTTCATACCCTTAGAGTCGTATCTCTTTTCGAAATATTCAGACATGGTCTTTGCGCTGAGTTTCTTCGTCATCTTGCGTGTTCTGTTTGCGAACAACAGCCAGGAAATAAGACAGCCGAGAACTGCGTTACCGATACCGATCCAGATACTGCCGACGCCGATATTCCAGCCGTGCTGGCCTGCGTAACCGACGAAAACTACTGCTGAGAAGTAAGTTGTTCCGTAAGCAAATGCAGTTACCCAACCGCCGATGTTTCTTCCGCCGATAAGGAAACCGTCAAGTGTTTTTGATTTGCCATAGCTGAAACAGCCGATGAATGCCATTGCCGCTGCGTAGATGCAAAGAGCAATGATTGTGTAAAGTTGTGCGTTTGTCATAATTTTGACCTCCTTGGAAATTTAATAAAGATGCGCCCACGAAAAAACGCCCTCTATGTTCCGTCAGGGAACACAGAGGACGAGAATTACCCGTGGTACCACCTCTATTTACCGCAAACGCGGCCTTATCAGGTACTTTCATACCCTTGTGCTGTAACGGGCACACCCGATATTCCCTACTGAAGTTTTCAGAAATACGGCTCAGAACCGTATTTCAGACCTGCTTTTTACTGCCTTACACCAACCGACAGCTCTCTGAAAAAATCACACAGCTCTTACTTATGTTCGTCATCGCCACTTTAGTCATTTAACGCTTTAAAGTTTAACGCTTTTAATCACTAAAGTCAATAGCTTTTCTTAAAATTTTTTAGAATTTATTTATATATTTTCGTGCCTTGTCAAAAAAGCTCGTATATGGTACAATTTTTTTAATATATGTTAAGGAGAAATACCTATGGCAGACTTTAAAAAATCATCCGTTGCAACATTCCTCAGAAAAAACAAAATCTGTCCCGTCTGTACAGCCAAAAGAATAATGGCATCGACTCAGATACATATTGACGGAGCAGATAAATTTTCAAACGGTACAGCGCTCACACCTCCGATGGGTTGGGCAAGCTGGAACCTTTTCCGCAACAGAATAAATGAGGACCTGATTTTTGATATCGCAAAAGCGATGCGTGATTCGGGCCTTGCAGACTGCGGATATCAGTACGTAAACGTTGACGATTGCTGGATGTCTTCGACAAGGGACGAAAACGGACGCCTGCGCGGCGACCTTGCAACATTCCCGTCAGGAATCAAGGCTTTGGTTGAAAAGGTCAATGCTCTGGGTCTGAAGCTTGGTATTTACACTTCGAACGGTACGCTTACCTGTGAGGATCTTCCGTCAAGCCTTTACCACGAGAGAACAGATGCAGAAACATTTGCCGAGTGGGGCGTTGAGTATTTCAAATACGATTTCTGCCATAACATTCCGATTCCGACAAACGCGCCCGAGATTTCAACAGTAACGCTTACCAAACCCGGTAGTTCAGAGGGAATTACACTCTATGCCGAGGATGCGGAGTTTCGCGGAAACGCAATCCTGCTTACCGACGAAAAAATGGCGGAAACGGGCAGATACGTCAGCGGACTTGAATCTGCAGGCGGTTCAATGTATTTCAGCAATGTTGAAATTCCCGAGGACGGCGTATACACGCTCACTCTCGGTTTGCACAAGGCAGGACTGAGGGACAAATATCTTGAAATTGAAATCAACGACACTGATGTTTATTCATTAACGGAACCCGGAACGAAAGGCTTTACTCATGACGGAAGAAATCAGATTACCGTTACACTGAAAAAAGGACTGAATTCTTTTAAATTCCACAATCCCGTTGCATCAAGAATGGATTCCGCTGCGAAGCAGTACCGTAATATGGGTAAAGAGCTTCAGCGCGCGACAAAGCTTGTTGCCGAAAGAGAGGGCAGGGAGGAAAAGCCGATCTGCTTCTCAATCTGTGAATGGGGCAGAAACAAACCGTGGATCTGGGGACACACCGCAGGCAACCTTTGGCGAACAACGCCCGACATAAAACCAAATTGGCTTTCGATTATCGGAATTTACGAAGCGACCGTACTTCTTTATAAGTATGCAGGTCCGGGCAACTGGAACGATCCCGATATGCTCGAAGTCGGCAACGGCAACCTTACTGACGATGAGAACAAAGCCCATTTCTCTCTCTGGTGTATGCTTGCTGCTCCGTTGATTCTCGGTAACGATCTGCGCAAATTTATCCGACCTGACGGAAGCGTTGACAAGGACAACAAGGTGCTTAAAATACTTTCTAACAAGGATGCAATCGCAATCAATCAGGATAAGCTCGGGATTCAGTGCCGTCGGATCAAGTCGAACGGACTTTGCGACGTGCTTGTCAAGCCGCTTGAAAATAACGAGATTGCCGTTTGCTTCCTTAATAAAGGACCGCTTGAAATGGAAATATCCTGCAAAATGCAGGATATCATAAAGGAGAGCTTTGCTGTTCTTCCCTCTGCCAAAGAGTACGACGTTCACGACATATGGGAAGACAAAAAGTTTGAAATCCGTGACAGCCTTTCTGCAAAGGTTGCACCGCATAGTGTAAAGCTTTACAGAATAAAAGCGGACGACTGATATATTGTTCTCATATGTTCAAAAAGCATCCTTGTTACGCAAAAAGCAAGTTGAGCCATTTGAACTTGTCTTTGCGGGATAACCAATCTATGAGTATGGCAGTCAGCAGTGTAAACAACAGAGTAAGAACGAATTGATATCGAGCCAACCAGATACCGTAATTACTAATGACGCTGATTGCCAGTAAAGTAAGCTTGTAGATAAGAAGGTGCGAAAAATAGATGATTGGTCCTATGTTGCGTAGACATTTGTAAATAAAACGGTCTTTTAGTTCGATCGAAACGGAAAAAGAAAACAGAAAGAATGTGGCGGGAAGCAGGAAAATATACATATTGTGGTCGTTTGGAATGCTATTGCGCTTCAACAAAAAAACTTCGGCAAACAGACAAATCATAGAGACAACGAAACCTATCAACGCGGTTCGTGTTTTAAGCATATTTTTCTGATTGGAAAATGTGGCGCCCATCAGGACGAAAATGAATCCCATAAAAACACCATTTCTCGTCGTAGAGAAGAAAAACTTGTATCCCTTAAAAATAAGATTAAATATTGTAATGTTCTGTAATGGTGCAATTATACCATAGTATGAATCACCGAGGAGACCAATCAGATAAAGAATACATGCTATTGTATAGATATATCCTAATTTTATGCGGAAACGCAAACAGAGACTCAGCAGAATAATGGCTATAGCAGTTGCGCTAAGATACCACAAATGTCCTTTTTCAGTTGTTAAAAGCAAAATATGCCAAGTCCCCAATAAACGCAAAATCTTAAAACAATAAGTTTTGATTCTCTCATTGTCCAATTTATAAAGAGGCGCTTTTTTAAAAAGTAAAAATCCGGATGATGCAAAGTAGAACGGAACTGCAATACGGCAAGCGAAGTGTTGTAACCAGAAATTTGCATCTTTAGCAAATTCAAACATTCCTCCTTGAAAAGGCGGAATATGTATTATGAATACCAGAATAGCACATAAGAATTTCATCAAATCAATGCCATTATAGTTTTTTCTCTCATCGATTGGTGCAAAAGGGTTTTCTTCCGTTGAAAGCCGAAACATTAAAACACCTCCATTACATTGTGTTCATCAGCCTGTATTATACTCCTGTGCTTCAGAAAAATCAAGTTGCACCCACTCTTGTATGTTTCTGCCTAAAGGTTGGAATTGACAGGTTTGATGACGTTGTCAGATGGAGCATAAAAAACGTTTTTAATTGGTCAAAACAGTGCGATGGTTCGAGCGGTAAAAACGTTTTTTATTATTTATGAAGGAAAGAACGACAGACCTATGCCGTTGTGTGTCATCAGGATATGTTGGTGGAGTGGAGGAAATGTTTTGAATTTTTCGGTGAAAGTGGTATGTTTTGGCAGGTATTTGCATAGATTGGAGTTTTAAATAATGATAAAGATTATGTTTGTCTGCCACGGCAATATCTGCCGTTCTCCGATGGCAGAGTTTATAATGAAAAAGCTGGTGAAAGATAACGGGCTTGAAAATGAGTTCTTTATCGCATCTTCTGCGACAAGCACGGAGGAAATATGGAACGGTATCGGCAATCCTGTTTATCCACCTGCAAAGGCGGAGCTGAAAAAACACGGTATCTCCTGCGAGGGAAAACGTGCCGTTCAGCTTAACTGTTACGATTACGATAAATACGATCTGTTCATCGGTATGGACAGCGCGAATATCCGAAATATGACGCGTATCTTAAACGGTGACCCTGAGAATAAAATCCGCAAGCTTATGGATTATACCGAACGTGGAGGCGACGTTGCAGACCCGTGGTATACGCGCAGTTTTGATGTGACATTCCGCGATGTCCTGGGCGGCTGCACAGCGTTGCTAAAAGAAATCAAAGGGAAGAAAACCGAATAACTGTTGCACTTGACAGAAAAAGAGCAGTAGCACCGATTGGTGTTACTGCTCTTATAAATTTTATTTATTCTGCAACCTTAACGCCGAGAGTTACTTTCTCACCGTTGATGTTCCATTCTGCTGTGTAGCCGTCAGCGTTGCCTGTTACGATTTCGTCAGCAACAACTGTTGTGAAGATCATATCCTTATTCTTTGTGATAAGCTCGGCAATCTTGTCGTTGCCTGCAACAGAGATGATGATATGGTCTGTAACGTTGAAGTCAGCGTCCTTACGCATGGTCTGGATCTTGCTGATGATTTCACGTACAAAGCCTTCCTCAATAAGCTCGGGTGTAAGCTCTGTGTCGATTGCAACGGTTACACCGAAATCAGAAACTGAGAAGAGACCGCTCTTCTGAATTGTTTCAATAAGAAGGTCATCAGCAGTAAGCTCGATTTCGCCGATGCTGATTGTAAGCTTAATGCAACCGTTAGCGTCAAGCTCCTTCTTTGCAGCTGTACCGTCAAGCTCAGCAAGAAGGTTACGGATTTCACCGAGCTGCTTGCCGTACTTGGGTCCGAGTGTCTTGAGCTGCGGCTTGAAATTATAGCTTACAAGGTCATTTGCTTCGTCAACGAATGTGATTTCCTTGACGTTGAGCTCTTCCTTGATGATATCTGCACAGTAACCGTCGAGGCTGACACCTACGCCTGCATTAACAAGCATTGAGCCGAGAGGCTGACGGTTTTTGATGTTAGCGCCGTTACGTGCTGTACGTCCGAGACCAACAATGTTAAGAACGATGTCCATATTCTTTTCAAGCTCTGCGTCAACAAAGTCTGTGTTGACTTCAGGGAATGAGCAGAGGTGAATGCTTTCGGGAGCTTCGCTGTCGATTGAGCATACGAGATTCTGGTAGATATCCTCAGCCATAAACGGAATCATCGGAGCGGCTGTCTTTACAACAGTAACAAGTGCATTATAAAGAGTGAGGTAAGCGTTGATCTTATCCTCGTCAAGCTCCTGCTTCCAGTAACGCTCACGACAACGGCGGACGTACCAGTTACTCATCTCGTCAACGAATTCCTGAAGAGCCTTACAAGCTTCGGGAATCTTGTAGTTTTCAAGGTTATTGTCAACCACGCCGACCATTGTGTTGAGCTTTGAAAGAAGCCACTTGTCCATTACTGAAAGGCTGTCGTACTTAAGCTCATACTTTGTCGGGTCAAACTTGTCGATATCAGCATAGAGAATGTAGAAAGCGTATGTGTTCCAGAGTGTACCCATAAACTTACGCTGACCCTCTGTAACTGCCTTGCCGTGGAAACGGTTCGGAAGCCACGGTGCTGAGTTTGTATAGAAGTACCAACGGATAGCGTCTGCACCGTAGGTCTCAAGTGCTTCAAACGGGTCAACTGCGTTACCCTTTGATTTACTCATCTTCTGTCCGTTTTCGTCCTGAACGTGGCCGAGAACGATAACGTTCTTGAACGGAGCCTTGTCGAAGATAAGTGTTGAGATTGCAAGAAGTGAATAGAACCAACCTCTTGTCTGGTCAACAGCTTCTGAAATGAAGTCTGCAGGGAACTGTGATTCGAAGAGTTCCTTGTTCTCGAACGGATAGTGGTGTTGTGCGAAGGGCATTGCACCTGAGTCAAACCAACAGTCGATAACTTCGGGAACACGCTTCATTTCGCCACCGCATTCGGGACACTTGATTGTAACAGCGTCGATGTACGGGCGGTGAAGCTCGATTTCATCCGGGCAGTTTGAAGACATACTCTTAAGCTCTTCAATGCTGCCGATTGAATGTCTGTGACCGCATTCACATTCCCAGATATTAAGCGGAGTACCCCAGTAACGGTTACGGCTGATGCCCCAGTCCTGAACGTTAACGAGCCAGTCGCCGAAACGTCCTTTACCGATGCTTTCGGGGATCCAGTTGATTGTGTTGTTGTTCTTGATAAGGTTGTCCTTAACCTTAGTCATTTCGATGAACCATGACTCTCTTGCATAGTAGATAAGCGGAGTGTCACAGCGCCAGCAGAACGGATAGTCATGCTCAAACTTCGGAGCTGAGAAGAGGAGCTTTCTGTCCTCGAGGTCCTGAAGGATCGGCATATCTGCATCCTTAACGAAGAGACCGCCGAACGGTGTGTTGTCTGTCATATGACCTGCACCGTCAACGAACTGAACGAACGGAAGATCATACTTTCTGCCGACCTTGGAGTCGTCTTCACCGAATGCGGGAGCAATGTGAACGATACCTGTACCGTCAGACATTGTAACGTAGTTATCGCAAGTTACGAAAAATCCCTTTTTCTTCTGCTTTGCAGCAACTTCGCCTGCGCAAGCAAAAAGAGGCTCGTATTCTTTTCTTTCAAGGTCTGTACCGACATACTTTTCGATGATTTCGTATGCGGGTGCATCCTCTGTTGCAAGTGAGCCGAGAACTTTGTCAAGAAGCTCAACTGCCATATAATATGTGTAGCCGTCTGCTGCCTTAACCTTTGCGTATTCATCGTTCGGGTTTACGCAAAGTGCAACGTTTGACGGAAGAGTCCACGGAGTTGTTGTCCATGCAAGGAAGTAAGCGTCTTCGCCGACAACCTTGAAACGAACGATAGCTGAACGCTCTTTAACGTTCTTGTAGCCCTGTGCAACTTCGTGTGATGAAAGCGGTGTTCCGCAACGGGGACAGTAGGGAACGATTTTGAATCCCTTGTAGATAAGTCCCTTGTCGTAGATCTGCTTGAGTGCCCACCACTCTGATTCGATGAATGAGTTGTGGTAAGTAACGTAAGGATCGTTCATATCAGCCCAGAAGCCGACTGTGAATGAGAAATCTTCCCACATTCCCTTGTACTTCCATACGCTTTCCTTACACTTCTCGATGAAAGGCTCAAGACCGTACTGTTCGATCTGCTCCTTGCCGTCAAGACCGAGAAGCTTTTCAACTTCAAGCTCAACGGGAAGACCGTGGGTATCCCAACCTGCCTTACGGGGAACCTGATAGCCCTTCATTGTGCGGTAACGGGGGATCATATCCTTGATAACACGTGTAAGCACGTGGCCGATATGAGGCTTGCCGTTAGCTGTCGGCGGACCGTCATAGAAAACGTAAGACGGGCCTTTCTTCTCACAGGTTTTTTCGAAGATTTTGTTTTCTGCCCAGAACTTTTCGATTGCCTTTTCGCGTTCAACAAAGTTCATGTTGGCGGGTACTTTTTTGTACATTCAATTACACTCCTTTTTGAATAGGAACAAATAAAAAATCCCGTCCCGTGTGAAACAGGACGAGATAAAACTCGCAACCACCTATTCAACATACTATAATATGCGTTCCCTGTAACGGTGGAAATCCGTCAAGGCTTACTTGGTTTCAGCCCGAAGCTCGGAAGTGATTTTCAGCAAGGTGTACATCGTACCAGGCTTCCACCGTCCCCGGTTCGCTTTGACTTCGCACAAAGCCTACTGTCTTCGTCATCGCCGTTCTTTATTACATTATAAATAAAGATATCATAAATAGCTGCAGGTGTCAAGGGTAAAAAATACGATACAGGCATCGGTTTTATAAACCTGAACTGCATAAAAAGTGCATTCAATTGCAAAAATGACAAATTTTTAACAACTTATACAAAAAAACATTGAATAAAAATCCATATTTGACAAACTTTTTTAGGATTTAGATGTTTACATCTTGCTTTAAAAGTGTTATTATTTACGGTGGTAAAATAAATTGCTATATTTATCAATATAACTCTAAGGAGGAAAAGCAAATGGCAAGAATTAAGCAAACCATGGACGGTAATACCGCTGCTGCTCACGTATCTTATGCGTTTACAGAAGTTGCAGGTATTTATCCTATCACACCGTCAAGCCCCATGGCAGACTATGTTGACCAGTGGTCAGCACAGGGCAGAAAGAACATCTTCGGCACAACAGTTAAGGTTGCAGAAATGCAGTCAGAAGCTGGTGCTGCAGGTACAGTACACGGCTCACTCGCAGCAGGTGCTATGACAACAACTTACACAGCTTCTCAGGGTCTTCTTCTTATGATCCCGAACATGTACAAAATCGCAGGTGAACTTCTTCCCAGCGTTTTCCATGTATCAGCTCGTTGTGTAGCTTCTCATGCTCTTAATATCTTCGGTGACCATTCAGACGTTTACGCTTGTCGTCAGACAGGTTTCGCAATGCTCGCTGAAACAAACACACAGGAAGTTATGGACCTTGGTGCAGTTGCTCACCTTACAGCAATTGAAAGCCGCGTTCCGTTCATCAACTTCTTCGACGGTTTCCGTACATCTCACGAGCTCCAGAAGATCGAAATCTGGGACTACGAAGATCTTAAGGAAATGTGCGACATGGATGCTGTTAATGCATTCCGTGCACGTGCTCTTAATCCCGAGCATCCCGTAATGCGTGGTTCTCACGAGAACGACGACATCTTCTTCCAGCACCGTGAAGCTTGTAACAAGTACTATGATGCAGTTCCCGCAATTGCTGAGAAGTACATGGACAAGGTTAACGCAAAGCTTGGTACAGACTATAAGCTCTTCAACTACTACGGCGCAGCTGACGCAGAGAACGTTATCGTTGCTATGGGTTCAATCTGTGACGTTGCAGAAGAAGTTATCGACTACCTCCTTGCAAAGGGCGAAAAGGTTGGTCTTATCAAGGTTCGTCTTTACAGACCTTTCTCAGTTGAGAAGTTTGCAGAGGCTGTTCCCGCATCATGTAAGAAGCTCGCTGTTCTTGACAGAACAAAGGAGCCCGGTTCAATCGGTGAACCTCTTTACCTTGACGTTATCGCAGCTCTTGCAGCAGCAGGT
>JAGAKF010000075.1 GCA_017625835.1 Clostridia bacterium | reverse complement strand
CTTCCTTAGCCTTGAGGTTATCAAGAGCTGTGTTAAGAGCTTCTGCTGCTGCATCGATTTCGTCCTGAGCTGATACGCCAAGATCAGGAGCTACTGCCTTAGCTGCTGCAAGCTTCTCTTCTACAACTGCCCATGAGTCTGTTGTCCATACGTTCTGGTCGTATGTACCAGCGCGAAGGATAGCTGCCTCAAGTGCTGAGTAATCAGCAACTTCTTCAAGGAGTGAATATGCGTTACCGATAGCTGCTGTTGCATCGTTAACCGTTGCCTGATCAGCTGCAAGGAGATCCTTAGCAAGACCAGCATCGATTTCGTTTACAGCTGCGATAAATGCATCGTATGATGCTGCTGTGTAAGGTGTTGCGTCAACTGCCTTTGCTGCTGCAAGAGCTTCGTTGTATGCTGTGTAATCAGCGTACTCAACAACTACTTCTACCATCTTTTCGATAGCTGCGTAGATTGCTTCTGCATAAGCGTCAACTTCTGCCTGATGATTTTCGTTAAGGTCTCTGTTAACCTTAGCGATTTCAGCGTCTACAGCTGCGATTGAATCTGCAGTGTAGTTAGCTGCTGCCTTCTTAGCATCGAATGCTGCCTCAGCTGCATCAACATCTGTGTAATCAGCCGGACCAGCTACTGCCGGGTTAACCTTCAAGAAGTTGATTTCCTGAAGCTTAGCCAAACCGAACTGCTCATGTGTGTAATCCCAGTTGATGCCAGCCTTAGCTGCAAGATACTCTTCATAAGATTTTGTAACGTAGTAATCAGCATCGTTAGCTTCGATAGCTTCGATGTGAGCAAGGATCTTTGAGTAGTCGTACGGTCTGTACTCAGCTGCATCGATAGCATCGTTGATAGCCTCTGCATAACCGTCAACTGTTGCCTGATCCTTCTTCTTGAGGCCTTCAACAACTGCTGCTACAGCGTCGTTGATAGCTGCGATAGAATCGTCTGTGTAACGAAGGATACCCTGATCGTTTTCTGCAACCTTAGCTGCTGCTGCTACCTTAGCTGCTTCTACTGCTGTGTAATCAGCGTCTGCTTCAACGAGTTCACCAAGAGCCTTTGTAAGAGCTGCTGCTGCCTCGTCGATCTGTGCCTGCTGCTCTGATGTAAGATCAGCGGGAACTTCACAAGCTGCATCATATGCTGTCTTAGCTGCTGCATATGAATCTTCTGTGTAATACTCTTCTACGAGAGCTTCGAACTCTGCCTTAGCTGCGTTGAGTTCATTGTAGTTAGCGCCTGTTGCGGGAACAAGAGCTGTGATAGCTGCTTCAAGATCTGCTGCTGCCTTATCGATTGCCGGCTGAGCTGTGATGTCAAGACCTTCTGCGATGCCCTTAGCTGCATCGTACTTCTCTGTTGCTGCTGCATAAGAAACTGTTGTCCAAGCCTTAGCATCAAGAGCTTCGTACTTAGCGATAGCTGCCTTAAGAGCTGTGTAATCAGCTGCCTTAAGAGCAAGAGCTGCGTCTGCTGCTACGAGTTCATTGTAAACTGCGTTGATTGCATCCTGGTTAGCTGCGTTCTTCTCTGTGATAAGAGTGTTAGCTGCTGCAAGAGCTGCGTTGAAACGTGCAACTGTATCGTCTGTGTAGTTAGCAACGTCCTTACCAGCGAGCTCGTTGTACTTAGCTTCGAGAGCTGAGTAATCGAGAGCTGCAAGAGCATCAAGAGCTGCCTCAAGAGCATCTGCTGCTGCATCTACTGTAGCCTGATCGTCAACTGAAAGGTCTGTATCAACTGCCTTAGCATCGTTGTACTTATCAGTTGCTGTTGCCCAATCAGCTGCAGGATAGATAGAAGAATCTGTGATTGCTTCGTATCTTGTGATCTGTGCTGTGAGCTTATCATAGTCAGCCTTAACCTTAAGGTTAGCGATAGCTGCGTTGAGTTCTGTAGCTGCTGTTTCAAGAGCTTCCTGCTCTGTTGCGTTCAAGCGAGCTTCTGTTGCTTCGTTGATTTCCTGATCAAGCACTGCAAGAGATGCTGCTGTCTTGTCTGAACGATCTACCTTTGAAGCTGCATCAAGTGCTGCATCAATGTTTGTGTAATCGAGTTCAGGCTCTGAAGCACCAGGAACCTGAAGAGTAAGAGTAGCTTCTGAAAGATCGTAGTACTGGTTGTCGTCGCCGTACTGCATATTCGGAGTAAGAAGTGCCTGTGCGTCAACGATGTCGCTGGGCTCTGATTCGCCTTCTGCGATACCGATTTCAGAAAGTCTGAGAGCGCCGTACTTCTTAGCTGTTCTCTGCTCGAGGCCTTCAGGAATTGTAACATAGAATGTTTCGCCCGGCTCAGCATCAGTGGGAACTGAAACAGGCATGCTGAAGAGCCATACTTCTTCATCCCAAATATATGTTACGCCAGCCTTTTCCTGTGTAAGGTTGTTGAAACGGTTGAACTTCCAGTCTTCCATATTGAAGAGGTTGTTACCCTCGTCATCTGTCGGCCAGTTCTGCTCAACATTAGCGTTGAATGTCGGGTCCTGGTTAGTCCAAGCATTGTTTGCTGCGTTTGATGTGCCCTGGTCGTTAGTCCAAGTGTGGTCATCTTCGTTCCAAAGGTGCATCTTTGCAAGACGTGCTGTTGCACAAGATGTTGCACCTGTCTGAGTCATATACAACTCAGCAGCGTCGATAAGACGAGATGAATAGAAAACGTTTGTCTGGAAAGTGTGAACATAGTAGTCATTCGTGATATAGAAACGAACGATTACTTCGTCGCCGGGCTGTACTTCGATAGTAGCACCAGGAGCTGACTCATCACCTTCAGTAATGGATACTCTAGTTTTTGTTTCCCAGTTTACTTCACCAACTGCACCTGTAAGCCAAATTTTAACATTGTAATTGGCTGTATCAGGATTACCGTTAGCTGAACCTACAACTGCGAAAGCGCTGAGTGCAAGTACAAGAGCAAGTACAACACTCAAAACTTTTTTTGTGAGTTTCATTGAATAATCCTCCTAAATTAATATTACCAAATAATCAATTTAAAATTGATTAGTATGGATTTGTTTGGTCAATGACTATAGAACCATTTGTTGCTAACAAGAATACTGAAAGGTCATCAACGTCTATTACACCATCGTTTGTAAGATCACCTGCAAAAAGGATAACAGGATCATCACAAATTGTTGAACCAGCAGTATAAGAAAGGACGTATGGTAAGTCATTGATATCACAGATTGCGTCACCGTCGATATCACCGAAGATAATGAGGTCATATGACTTAACAGTTGTACCATCAATCGCGAGATTGACTTTTGTACATGTGCCGTAACCAAGATCTGTCGGAGTTGAACGGATAACTGCACCGCCTGTTGCCTTTACATATTCCTTGATTTCAGCATTACTTAAAATACCTTCTGCAAAGCCGTAAACGCGACGGTTTTCTTCATCAATAGTTGCGGGTGTGCCGTAATCCTCGTTAGGAACAAGGTCCACCTGCTCACCAACTACCATTGCATTAGCTTCAACAAATGTCATAGGACATGTTTCAGCATCGAGATAGTAGAATGTTGTTGCATCTGCAGGATTTTCGATTGCCTGATAGTAGAAAAGATCTGACTCAGCAGGAATGAAAATCGTACCTGTCTTGCCGACAGCAGATGCCTTTGTTTTGAGCTCGAATGTGAAAGCGAGCTCGCCTGCTTCATTATTGAGATAACCTACTTCACCGTTAGCAACTGTTGCTGTCCACTGAACGAGAACGCAACCGAAAGCTGATGAATCGTAAGCTTCAGGAATGAAATCTGCACCACCGTTAGTGGTGTTTGAGTTGATTGTTCCCTTAGAAGCACAAGTACCCTGTGCCTTAAGGCCGATAATTGTCGGAAGCTCATAAACTGATGAGTCAAACATAATCGGGAAACGGAAAGACGGAACATTGTAGTTACATGCAATTGTTACACGAACCTGAACAGCAGCTTCTGCTTCATATGTTTCATTATCCGTTGTAACTGTTACTGTCATTGCTTCTGTTCCCGTCGGAGTGCCTGCAGCGGATGCACTGACAGCAAAGAGGGAAAGAGCAAGAGTTACAGCAAGAAGAATAGCAAGAATTTTCTTAGAAATTTTCACTTTTTATTCCTCCTGTCTATCATTCTGATACACGGCATAGAGCTGACCTCTCGCCGTTTCCCCTCAGAGGCTTTCGCCTCCGAGGGATTTTTGCATTGTAGTAAAGAACCTTAATAATTAACCAATTGTTCTAGCTTCAGCATCAACAATCGCTGAACCAGATGCAACAAGCAAGAACGGACCAAGGTCTGAAACGTCAACGATACCGTCGGCTGTGATGTCAGCTGAAGTCAAGGTGATATCGTCGTAGCTTACTGAACCTGCAGAAATAAGGAGAGCCTGGTTAACTTCACTAATGTCTGTTACGCCGTCACCGTCGATGTCAGCGAAAACAGCAACTGTGTATGTTGCAAGAACTGAATCGTCTGCCTCACTCTTGATTTCAACAACAGCACCTGTTGAGTTAGTTTCGAATGCTGCGTTTGCAGTTACTTCTACGTAACAGCCTTCGCATGTGAAGTAGTCAGCAAGATCGTTGTTCGGGTCTATACCTGTAATGATCTGTGAACCATCTATTGCTTCGATGATTTCAACTGTCTCAGTCGGGAGGTATGAAACGTCACCGCCGCCGATGTCCTCTGACGGAGGAACGAGTCTCTTCTCAGCTTCGAGAAGTTCACGATAAGCTGTCTTAACCTTTGTCGGGTTAGCGTCAGCTTCGTTTGCTGTAGCTGTTGCGAATGCAAGAGCTACTTCGTAGTTGTACCATGCGTCTGCATCGTACTCTGATTCGTCACCGATTTCACGTGTCGGATTAGCAAGCTCTGCCTGAAGGTGTGACTTGTAAACAGGAGCCGGAAGAAGTCTTGAGAAGTAAAGTGAGAATCTGTGCTCCTTATAAGCCTTATCAAGTTCGTTAACAACTGCAACGTTGCCTTCTTCGTCAGGAACTGTAGCTGATTCGATCATACCTTCGAGAGCTCTCAATTCGTCACGGAAGTTGTAGTATGTATATGCTACATAGTCTGATACACCCTGGTGGATGTAAGCAGGATCGTAGTACATAAGGTCTTCCGGATTTGACGGATAGCACTTCTCGATGAGCAATTCTGATGACTCAACACCAGCTGAAAGAACCTGTGCATCAAGCTCTTCGATTGCTGCCTTGAGGTTGTTGTAAGCAGGCTCATAGAGGCTGAACTTACCTGTCAATGTCATGAATGTACCGTTACGGAAGCAGCTGTAAACAGCCTTTGAAGCAGCTTCCATAGCCTGTGTGTATGCTTCCCAAACTGTTGAACCTTCAAATACTGTTGAAGCAGCTGTAGCATAAGCTGACTGCTGACGGTGCTTGCCCATTTCGTCTTCAAGCATTCCGGGAAGGCCGTAATCCTTGTAGCAGTATACGAGAACACCAGTGTTCTGAACCTTTGTTGAGCCGTTGATTGTAGCACCAAGTGTAAGCTGAATTCTCGGGTAACGAGTTACAGCACCTGTGTTCGGGTTAGTAACTGTACCGTAAGTAACGATCTGATCCCAAACAGCGTCTTTTTCTTCGCCTGTAAGAGCGTTGTATGCTTCTGTTGTTTCAAACATCTTCATGTTTGCGATACCTGCTGTATCTTCAACCTTCTGCATAATCTTTGTCTCATCTGTGAGGAGCTGGAGATAAACGTCTGTATCTGAAGCTGCACCGAGGAGTCTGTTAGCAGTTGATTTCTGCTGTGTGTAGTAAGGAACAGCTGTTGCTTCTGAAGCATTGTCGTTCTGGATTGTGATTGTGATGTCTTCGAGATCGCCCATGCCTGTTGCATAGAGGTAACGAGGACCGTCGATGATTGAGAAGTTACCAACTGTTGTTGATGTAAGCTTTGTCTGGTCGTCGGGCTGCTCGTTGTAAGCGATGTATGAATACATTGTCTCAGTGATGGGTTCCTCTGTAAGAGTTGAACCGTCCTCAGTAAGAACGTCGTATGTCATTGTAACAACGAACGGTGTTGAAGCCTTAACAGCACCTGTGAATGCCATTTCAACTGTCTGACCACCGGCGATTGTATCAGGATATGTTACGTTCATACCTGAAACGTTTGTTGTAACTGACTGGATGTCATATGTATAGAGCTGATCCTGGTGGAATACACCGTTAGTATCTGTATAACCAGTGTTGATACCTGTTGATCCGTTACGAACCATAAGCTTGATAGCAACTGAACCAGCAGTTCTGATTGAGTTACCGTCAACGTTTGCGTCTGTCGGGTCCCAAGTAAGTTCAGGGAATTCGAATTCCTGATCGTTTGTAAGATCAAGGATACCGCAAAGTGTCGGGAGGATAGCCTTAACAAGGTTCTTTCTGTAGTTCCAGAGAGCATCGAAGATAGCTCTTACTGTACCTGCGAGAGCAGCGTTTGTTACAAGGCCGTCGATTGTTGTACTTGCCTTAAAAGCACCCGGGAAGATGATGTTAATAACGCGAGATACAAGGTTGATGAGAACCTGCTTCGGAGTCTTCTGAAGCTCTGAATCTGAACGGTACTCAAACAATGAGAAGAGGTTTTCGATTTCGAGATCAGCGATTGTGTTAACGAGAGTGAAGATGAAGTTCTTCAAGCTGCCGTTAGCTGATGTCGGAAGCCAGCTTTCAGGAATGATTGAGAAGATAACTGTGTCGATTGTATCCCAACCTGAAGCACCGTCTTCGAATGTGATACCGTTGAGGAGACCACCGTAATTTTCTACTGCGTAGTCAGCTGCTTTCTTAAGCTGAGCGTCAACGCCTTCCATTGAGTCAACAAACTCAAGGCCAAGGTCAAGCTCTGCGCTTACAGCATGGATAGCATAGTTGATACCCATGATAACGAGAGAATCTGTGCTGTTCGGATCAAGATTTGAGAAGTCGAGAGCCGGAACGTCTGTTGCAAGAATCTGCTTGAGAGCGATAAATGCAAACTCACGGATTGTATCTGTTTCAGGAATATACATACCGAAAGCTGAGCTGTTAACGATAGCGCGAACTGCGTAAACAACAAGTTCAACGTCTGTCATAGCTTCAAGCTCTTCGGGAGTAGCAAGCTCAACGTAATCTGCGAAGAGTTCGTCACCTGCGTTTTCAAGGAGTTCCTTAGCAACTCTTACAAGGTTCGGCTTGAAAGCTTCCTTGCCGCCAGCCTGCCATACGATAACTTCAGGCTTAACGAGCTGATCAAGGATTGACTTGATGATGTTGTTGCCCTGAGAGATGAATGTTTCGCTTGTGAATTCATAAACAGGAACTTCATAATCAATGTTAAGAAGGTCAGCGTACTCGTTGAGTGCTGAACGATCTTCTGTGTATGTACCGTCACCATTATCGATGTAAGTAACGCCACAGAATCTCTTGATTGTGTTTTTAAGGTCACCGTTCATAAGAGGAACGAGAAGCTCATTGTAGAGAACCTTAATAACGTTATCGAGGAATGTGTACATTGTGCCTGTTGAGATGTTTGTCTTACCAGCAAGAGCGGGAACAAGACCATCTACGTGCTCAATTGTACCGTCATCGTTTTCCTCGTCATAACCTGTAACAACATACTTGTCGATAAGGTCCTGAGCCATTGTGTCAACAGAAGAAGCAGCTACCTGAGCATCTGTTCCTTCTACGCCGTAAGCAAACTCATAAAGGAGACCCTTGAGGAGCTTGTTAACGTCCATGAACTCACTGAGGTCGATGATTGAGCTGAGGATAGAACCTGTGTCGAGGGTGCCTTCTACGAATGAAACGAGAAGGTCTGTGTTGTCGTGCAAGAACTGAAGAACTGCATAAATGATGTCAGCGTCAGTCTTACCTGCTGTACCTCTTCTTACGCCGCCTTTAGCTTCAGTTGCGAATGCATCAGCATTCAAGTTCTGAAGGTCACCGAGCATACCCTTCAATGATGAGAAGAGAGCACCGTTAACGATTGCGTAAACAGAGTCCATTGCTGCGTCAATGGATGTAAGATCGATATCACCAACGATGATATCCTCACGTGTGAACTTAAGCTGTTCCTTTGTGAGCATACGGTCAACTTCATCCATTGCTGCTGATGCATACTGTTCTGTTGTAAGAACTGCCTTGTCAAGCTTGTTGTACTGATTAACAATAGCAGAATCCTTATAAGCAGTGTATGCAGCGTTTGCACCGATTACGAGTGTTGAGCACATCATTACGATTGCAAGAATAACACTCAAAAATCTTTTTGCATTACTCATTTTGGATTGCACCTCCATAAAATTTTATACTATTCAAATATAGTACAATTTTGTTGCACACAGGTTTAGTCAGCCGTGTGCTGCTGATGCGACATTATTACGTTAGCAAATCAACCCCCTCAGAATCCGAACCGCCGCCCGCCACCTAAGCCGTCCCGCCTTAGCAGCGTGCCTGGCCCGTGCCGATGGTCGCGATTTCTACGTCAATACGACGCAAAATTAAACCAGCCGGATGTTCAAACATCCTGTCTAAGCGGTGTTTCAGCGGTCACTGAATTACACCAGGGCATACTTGCCCTAATGACACCACTCTTATGGTTAGTTTAAATATAAACTATTCTGCGGTCAAAGTCAATAAATTTTAATGTAATATTTTTAATTTGTACATATTTCACAGTATTTTATAGGGTTTTTTTACACGCGAAATGCTTGACTTTTTATGATTCATTTAACTGCTTTTCAGGAAGCAATTTTAAATAGACAAAAAGGTGTTTTATGTCTACAAAAAACGACACCGTGATAACCACGATGCCGTTTAGATTTTGTGCTGTTAATATATATATTATAAAATGTATACGAAAAATGATGCTTTTTGTCAATAAACCAGGATTCTTTCAACACGTAAAACGTTATCTTCCCGGTCAATATTTCCAAGACCCATTAATTTTCCGTCGGGTGCTTTTACTCTACAGATACCGATTGACTGCTTATCCTTTACCCTGTTGAGATCTAACGCGCCTCCGTTAGAAAAATACAAAGCCTGTTTTTCTGTTACCTGTACCGCAGGATAAGCTGACAACATCTCATCGCAAGGAGCAATAAGCTCTTCGATTTTACCGTCAGCAACAGCTTTTTCAATTCCTTCGAAGGTTACTGTCCTCTCAATTTCTATTCCATTGGCAAAAGTGCGTCGTAATTCAGAAATGACAGCTCCGCAACCGAGTTTTTCACCGATGTCCGCGGCTAAAGAGCGTATATATGTTCCGGCAGAGCAGGATACATCAATCACAAATTCATTGTTTTCAAGTCCGCTTACAATTTTAATCGAATGAATCGTAACATCCCTGGCTTCCCGTTCGATCTCTATGCCCTGGCGCGCAAGCTTATAGAGCCTTACTCCGTCTTTTGAGACGGCAGAATACATAGGCGGAAGCTGTTTTATTTCACCAATAAAAGACATAACCGCATCACGCAACTCGTCATCGGTCACATTTACTTCTTTTGTTTCCAGTACCTCACCTGTTGTATCCAGGGTATCCGTAACCGTTCCGAGCAGAATTTTTGCACGGTACGCCTTGTCGTGTACAGGAAGATACTGGGAAAACCGAGTGGCACCGCCAAGCATAATAGGCAAAACTCCCGTCGCCATCGGATCGAGCGTTCCCGTGTGTCCCGCCTTCTTTATCCCAAGCAGTCTGCGTGTTTTATTAACCGCTGTAAACGATGTTATACCCTCGGGTTTGTCAAGAAAAATGAAGCCTGTCATTGCTCTTCCTCCCTGTAAAATATGCCATCATTATACATTAATCCAACTTTAAATTCAAGAAAAAATTTCCGCAACATAAATCGTTTTTTTGTGTAATTAATATATTTTTATCCCAATTTGGTTTAAAACCGTCTGCAAATTTGCACAAAATGCAGCTTCTTGATTTGGTGTAAACGGAGAAATAAACAAATTCGGTTGACTTTAAATTTCTAATCCGCTATATTATTTATGTATCTTAGTCCTGTGAGGTGTCCGTATGAGTAAATTCTCGATAAAGGAGGATACGCTTAACGCGGCACGGAACGGCGATAATGAAGCAATGAACGAACTTATAAGGGCTTTCGCCCCTACTGTTGAGAGAATTGCCGCGTCTTACGTCGGACGTTGTCCGTTGACGCACAGTGATCTTATTCAGGAAGGTATGATAGGTCTTCTGAGTTCTGTTTACGGGTATTCATCATCCGTAGGTGCAGAGTTCACCACGTACTCTGTTAAATGTATTTCAAACTGCATTATGAGTGCAGTCAGAAATCAACTGCGAAATAAACACATTCCACTCAATTCTTACGTGCTTATTGACAGTATTGACCTGGCCGACGGTCAGGCAAACCCCGAGGTTGTGGTTGAGATGCAAGACAGAATGGGTCAGCTTCGCGAAAAGATAAGCAATGAGCTTTCTTCTCTCGAACAGGATGTACTCAGACTTCATATTGCGGGCCATAACTACAACTCTATTGCCGAAAAACTTTCTGTCACCGAAAAAACCGTTGACAACGCTTTGCAAAGAGCAAGAAAAAAACTCAAGGAAAAATGATACCTTGACGCTTGTGAAAAACACAACGGATTACCCGTCCACAGGTGTCTGCAACATAAACGGTTGCAAAAATATTGTTAGTGAGGTAAGAATTATGTACGAAGACAAGACTTTAATCTGTAAGGATTGCGGCGAGGAATTTATTTTCTCTGCAGGCGAGCAGGAATTTTATGCTGAGAAAGGTTTCGTAAACGAGCCCCAGCGTTGCAAGAGCTGCCGTGATGCAAGAAAGAATGCAATCCGTGGCGAACGCGAGTTGTTTGATGCAACTTGTGCTAACTGCGGCGGTGCTGCTAAAGTTCCCTTCCGTCCGAGAGAAGACCGTCCTGTTTATTGCAGCGAATGCTTTGCAAAGATGAAGGAAGAAGCATAATCATAAAATTTGATTAAACTAACAAAAGAGGCAGTTCAGTGAACTGCCTCTTTTTTATATCAGATCATTTGATGAAGAATCGTCAATTCCGCCAAGACTCTGCATTTTCTGAGCAAAGGTTCTTTTTGGCTTTTTCGCCATTGGATCCTTTTTCTCTACGATAACCTGCTTTTCCTTTTCTTTTTTTACTTTATCTGGGCGGTGATGATCATTACTATGATGATGGCTGTGACGATGATTCGTGTGGTGGTGTGAACCGTCCTGACGCTGATACGCTTTAAGAAATTCGTCACTGTCAAAATCTTCCGTTATGTCATTTGAACCTGACGGATTTTCTCGCATACGCATTTCTCTGCTTGCTTTACGGAGAATAGCATCAACTGATTCATCATTTTTGTGCGAAACATCTTCTTTAAGCGCTTGTTCAAGAATAATTTTGTTTTCAAGTGCGCTCGCATCGTCTTTTTCAACACGTTTTTGCTTTGCCGTCTCGTTAACAATATTCTTGTAATTTGCAGGACTGATTTCTTCAAGCTTGTCGATCTTTTTCTTGACGGAACGGCTGGCTTCTCTTTGCTTTTTTCTTTCCTCAATTTCCTTGAGCTCAGCTTCGATTTTTGCCTGCTGACGAGCCTTCTTTTCGTTGATCTTTTTCATTCCTATGCGGTAATAAACTAACACAAACAAGAACGAAACGATCTGAATCGCTAACATATGAATCATAAACGACCACGTGACATAGCGGTTTGTTATGAAAATACTGTTTGAAAGGAACACGTAAAGGAAATGGTCAACAGTTGCCATATACGTTGAGCCGGATATTCTCGTCATCAATCCCCACTTAAGACCGGCAAAGGTTTCATGAATGATATAAAAAACAATCATAAAAATTGCCATGGGTACAGTAAGGCGGTCGCGGCTCAGCTGGTCGGGTATATTCCTCGCAAGATACGGCAAAATGAACGTCATATACAGCACAGCCTGCATAAAATTCGCTTTCGCGAAATCCGTAACCTTATTGAACTTTTTAAGCAGAAAACCGCGGAAGAAAACTTCCTTGAACGCATTTCCGAAAAAGCACGTAAAAATATAAATCGCAACTCCTGCAACGGGAGTAAGATTTTCCTGCGACCTGACATAAGTCATATTCGGTGTTTCAAAAAGAAGCTCCAGCGCAGTAGAATCCGTTGAGGCATAATATATAATTTCAAACACTGTTACGACTGCAAGCGGAATCAGGGCGAACAAAGAGCCGTATAACATTCCGCTGATAAACTTTTCTTTCTTTTTGCTCAGACCGAGACTTTCAATCGGTTCTTTTGAAGCAAGAAGAAATAAAAACAGAACGATAAAACTTATACAACGTGCAAAAAACGCATCACCAAGTACAGTAAGATCCGACTTAAATAAAAACACGTCCATACAATAAACAGCAAGCATAACAAAATACAGCGATATTGCGTTTGGCAGCGTTCTTCCTTTCGGATTGCTCATTTGTATTCCCCCTTCCCCAATTTTTGCAGTTCACAGTATACCACAAACAAGCTGTTTAATCAATAACACAATAAAAATTAGATTCCCACGCAGGAATATACGGATGATGGCAGAAATAGAATTTATATCCGTTGCAAATTCCGTTGATTTTCAACGGCAATCTGAACATATCGTCGTTTCGGTGGTATGCGCAGACATAGAGCTTTGGTTTGTAGTTTACAATCGTATTTTTTGCACCTTCCAGAGCCATTTCCTCGCTGCCTTCGATATCCATTTTAAGGACAGTGATTTTATTACCGTCAAGGATATTGTCGACACTGTCCGCCTGAACCTCAACCTTGCCTGCAGAAGAAAGCTTTGAGTTTCTGCCCTTTTTCTTTTCAAAGAAAAGGGTCTCTTTTTTATTCCACGCAGCGAGGTTGTGTGTTTCAATCCGTTCGACCCCATTCGTTTTATCCGTCAGCTTTCTGTAATTCTTCTCATCTGCCTCGACCGCGATTATTTTTTCATATTTTCCGTCTGTCGCCTGCAAGAATTCTCTTACAGTATCGCCGTCATATGCACCCAGATCCATAAAAATCTCGTTTTCGCCAAGATTCAGATACTCCGAATAAATTTCTTCCTTGTTTTTCTGGCATTTAAAAAGATATTCCACTTTACCGCTGACTTTGAAATTGAGAACATCAATGTAACTCTGACGCGAAAATTCATCTGAAAGCAATGAATAAGCCTCATCAAACTCCGCATCGTGTTCTTCGATAAATTCGCGGGTAAAGATTCCGTCATCAACGATCGGCACATTCGGTGCAAAAAGAGTGTGTTCTTCTGACATTTTGCGGATTTTTTCAAGCATAGCTTCATCGTGCATAGCAAAGCAGACGACTATTACAAAATCATCATATTTTTCACACACGTCTGAATATTTTATGACCTTGTAACCGCGGAAGCTATGGCCACGCACAAACTCGTCGCTTGCAAAAATCTCGGCAGGAGTTACACCGATTTCGCTGAGTTTTTCAATTATCATATCCGTCCCGTTACCCATACCGTAAAGTGCAATCGGCAAGCTCGTTTCTTTAAGGTAATCCCAGACGTTTTTTTCTTTAATCTTTTCGATCATAAAAAGTCACTTTCTATTGTTTAAAGTATAAAAATATGATATACTAAATCATCAAAATAATCAAGGTTGTGATTTTTGTGAGATATGATTTTTCAGATTTCAAAATAATTGCAGATACACCTGTGGAAATAAAAGCCGCAGAGTTTTTTGCAGAGGAAGTTGAACTCAGGACAGGTTTTGCTCCTGAAATTGTCAACGAAACTCCTGCAGACAACTTCGTTTCACTAAAAATAGAGGATGAGAGTGACAGCGAAGAATATACCGTAAACCACGACGAAGACAAAATCTTCATCATCGCGCACAGACTCAGAAGCCTTATTTACGGCTTTGCTGAATTTATCAAGAGTTCAGTTTACGACGGCAACAAAATATATCTTGTGAAAAACATCAGCATTTCAAGAACACCTTCAATGAAAATCCGCGGTCATCAGCTCAGCTACACTGATATGAACAACACCGTTGATATGTGGGGCAAGGCTGAATATGAGCGTTACATCCGCGACCTTATGCTTTTCGGCACAAATATGGTCGAGGCTGACTCAGGCGTTCGTGAAGAAACAAGCACCCTTATGCGATATTCACAGAAAGAAATGCTTATCGCAATGTCCGAAATCTGCGTCGAATACGATATTGACCTTTCCGTATGGCACGAGCTCTGGACCAAGGACAGCGACGAAGAAACAATCGCAAAAATGCACAAGCTTTACGACGACCTGCCGAAGCTTGACGTCCTTTTCCCACCGGGAGGAGACCCGGGCGATATGCAGGGTGAAGCTTTTGTTCAGCGTTGTGTAAAAATGAAGCGTGAGCTGCAGAAAGTTTTCCCGAATGTTCAGATGTGGCCGTCAGCTCAGGCTCCGCATGAATATCCCGACTGGGGTGAAAGATTTGTAAACGAAATGTCAAAGCTTCCCGAGGAAATTGACGGTGTTATCTACGGGCCGAACCACGCAATGCCGCTTGACGAGCTCCGCAGAAAGATCGACAAGCGTTATCCGATACGCCTTTATCCCGACATCGGTCATAACGTGCGTTGTGAGACACCCGTCCACTTCGACCGTGACGACTGGCATTATGCACTTGCTTCAACGCTCAGCCGTGAAGCAGTCAATCCTCGTCCTTCGGAATACAGACAGTATCACAGATTGACACGTCAGTATGCTGTTGGCAGCGTTACATATTCAGAAGGCGTTAATGACGACCTTAACAAAATGGTCTGGGGCGCAATGGATCTTGATTTCAATTACGATTTAAGAGAATGCGTTCAGGATTATTGCCGTACGTTCTTCTTCGGTGCTGACACGGATGCTATTGCAGAACTTATTATTTCGCTTGAGCAGAACTGGAGCTGCGACCCGAAAGAAAACGGTAATATTCAAGCTGTTTTTGAAGGTTTCGTTGCCCTTGCTGAAAAATATCCCGAGCTTATGAAAAACTGGAGATTTGTTCTTCATCTTTTCAGAGCTTACTGCGACAAAATCGTACGTGACAGAAGAATTTTTGAGCTTGATCTTATTAAAGAGGCTGAAATTCTTATCCGCAAAGGTGAAACGGACAAGGCGATTGAAATTCTTGCAACAGATTTCAGCGACGAATATAAAGCCAACCGTCAGAAGCTTGATGAATTTGCAGAAATCCTTTTCAATCAGATCGGCATTCAGCTTGACGTTGAGCATTATCACGGCATGAAATGGGAGCGTGGTTGTACTCTTATGACAATCGACAATCCCGTTACGGACAGACGTTATCTGCTTGAAAAACTGAGCAAGAATCCCGAAAACGCATTGAAGCTCATCGACAGAAACAAGGTTGAACTCGACGAGTATTATTTTTCGTTTGCCGAGCACGGCTTCGAAGTCTGCGGAAAGCAGAAGGGCGAATTCTATATGAATTTCCGCGGAGATATGAACTTTGATGCAGAGCTTCCGATGTGTATGACAAAGGTTTACGACCATTTCAATTTTGAAACTACGGTTGCTGGCCTTACCAACGGCGATTATAAGCTCCGAATCACTTACAAAACCAACCTGAACGACGATATCATTCACCACAAAGTTACAATTAACGGCAATGTTATCCACGACGGTAAACAGTACGGCGGTGTAAGAGACGAAGAATTTGAAAAACTTTATCTCGCAGACGGATATCGGAGCATTGTTTACGATATTCCCGAAGAGTTTATTGTAAACAGCAGCGCTACTCTTGAAATTACAGAACCGATTGACGGCTTTATGTTAAGCGAGTTCTGGTTTACAAAGGCATAATTACAAAAACAAGCGGTTCGTTTGACCGCTTGTTTTTTTCTGTTTATATTTTTGCTGTTTTTTTCATTATTTTTGCTTCACGCTTTACTTTTACGGTTACAGTGTTATATAATTAAGGCAAGAAAATAAAATCAATTAACCAAGGAGGACATAGATATGAAAAAACTTTTTTCTGCACTGCTTATTCTCGGAATTCTTCTTACTTCAACCGTTACCGCCTTTGCAGCAACTGCAGGCGACGTTAACTCTGACGGCAAAATCAACTCAGGCGATGCTTTGGGAATTCTTAAATATGCCGTCGGTATGAGTCCGAAAGACTTCAACAAAAACGTTGCTGATATAAACAATGACAAAAAAATCAATTCTTCGGACGCTCTTGTCGTGCTTCAGATTTCCGTCGGATTGATTAAGCCCAACGGAGATTCAAACAAAACTACACTCCGCGATGAAGTTATCGGTAAGGTTGTTAACGACAAGAAATTTACTCTTTCGCTGACCGTCATTGGTGAGGACGAAAAAATACCTGCAACTATCACTATGGACGGCGATAATTTTGCCACAGCTATGTCATTGGACGGCATCAACACAAGAGTTATTACCAAGGGTAGAAAAACATACATTGCCTTTGATTATTTGGGAACAAAAATGTACGTGGAAGCCGACGGTGACGAGATGGGCGTAGGCGACCTTATGAATGCAGGATCCAACAACGATACTTATGTAAAAACTACTACCGTTAAGGAAGGCAGTAAAACATATACTTGTGAAGAATACAGATCTGCTGACGGAGTCGTAGCGAAGTACTACTTTGAAGGCAAGAAATGGGTTCGTCAGGAAGTTATCGAAGGCGATACAGTTTCAATCTGTGAGATTCACGAGCTTAGGGACAGTGTAGACAAATCACTTTTCGACCTTACAGGTTACACAAAGCTCGAAGAAGACGCTTTTGAACAACTTGGTTAAAAAGCGTAAAATTTCTCTAAAATCTGTCGTACAGGAGGACTTATAATGAAAAAGATACTTTGTGCACTACTCGTTCTCGGAATTATTTTCGCATCAACCTTTACCGCTTTTGCCGCAACTGCAGGCGACGTTAACTCTGACGGTAAAATTAACTCATCTGATGCATCACTTATTCTGCAGTATGCAGTTGGTTCAAGCCCTTCAAAATTCAACAAAAACGTTGCTGATATGAACAAGGACGATAAAATTAATTCTTCGGATGCTCTTATCGTACTTCAGATTTCTGTCGGATTGATTAAGCCCGATATTGAACCGACCGCTCCGAAAGACGGAGCTGAAACGCTTGAATATTTCAACACTGCAGTAAATAAAGCCGTATCTTCAAAAGCAGGATTCAGCAAAACAAGAATAACTGACAATGAAAAAATGGATGGTTCAGTTGCGCTTCAAGCAATGAAGAGCCTTGTTTACACTTTTATGGGTATCGGCGCTGAAAATGCTTATACCGAGACTGTTGCAAAAGGTAATTGGGGTAGCGTTGCTTTCCTTTACAACAGTAAACTGACAGCTTCTGATGTTACATCAGCAACATGCACACAGTCAGGTAACAACTATATCATTACGCTCAAGCTGAAAAACGGTTCAAGTTCCGCAAACAAGACTAACCCGACAACTCCCGCAAACTCAGCTCTCGACAAATGCGGCATCTGCGTCGAAACAGAGGATAAGGCTTGCTTTGACCACAAGACCGCCTCCGTTATCTATGATGCAATCGCAGGTACATATGCAGGAGCTGAAATCAAAGAAAGCTATACAAACGCAATCGTTAAAGCAGAAATTGATTCAAAAACAGGAAACCTTGTAAACCTTCTTGTGGAGTGGAATCAGCAGGTTGCTATTTCAAATCTTATGGGCATGTCCGCTACCGCTTCAGGCATTTCACACGTGACATATAAAGATTCAAGTATTGATTCAAGGTCTTACAGCGCAACTTAAATAAGGAGAAATTGTGATGAAGAAAACATTATGTATGTTGCTTGCCTTCACAATTGTTATCGCTTCGACGGTCATGGCATTTTCCAGAACTCAGGGCGACGTCAATTCTGACGGAACAATTAATTCAAGTGACGCTTTATTTATTCTCAAATATGCCGTAGGAAGTATTCCTGCGACATTTAATTCTGACGTTGCCGATATGAATAATGACGGCAAAATCAACTCATCAGATGCTCTTATTGTTCTTATGATTTCTGTAGGAATTTTCCCTCAGCCACCTTCTGAAGAAAACACTCAGAAGCCTGACACAGACGAACCGCTTACATATAATAAATCCCAGCTTATTAACTACTACAACACTTGCCTTAAAAGCTCCTACTCGCAGAATATGGATGCCATAAAGGTTGAACAGGTTGATGTGCAAGTTTCAGGGATTGATGTCGGCGTAGCAGGGATCAATGCTGACCAGTTTGCAAACGCAATCATCGCAAATAACACAAAAAACAACGGTGTTATCCAGGAAAAAAGCTTCGTTGACGGAAAGGCTACGGACGACGATTCGCCCGTCGAAAATTTTATTGCTCCGTCAAATCTCTATGATGAAGCTGTAAAAAGCATTAACATCCAGAAGAACGGAACAGGATACCAGATCATTATTGTTCTTAATTCTGAATCTTGTGCGCATACAGAAACCGCAGAATACAATGCTTCTTGTTCCTGGCCTCTCGATATTAACGTTATAGATTTCGGTCAGGCCGTTACAATCAAGGAATGTACCTTCAATTATCCCGGGACAAAAATCACCGCCACTGTTGACGATCAAGGAAGAGTTACTGATTTAAAAACAGAAATGCCCCTTAGCGTTACAAACGCACGAGCAACAGCTGTCGGTGTCAACATTACGGTAGGCTCAATTAACGGCAAGTGGACCTGTGTGAACAAAATGAAGTTTATGGCCGGATCAAGCAACTCAGGCGGTTCAAACAGCAAGCCGAACACAAAGCCGAACACCGAAAACAATGAGATAATTAATAATAATAAACCTGTAGTTACTTTGCAAGATACTATTGAATCATTGCAGAAGTTTACAAATGAGGTTAAATGGGCAATTGACGAAGACGGAAACATCAATGTTGAAAGCACTGAAGGCAAAGACACAGGTCTTTTCGGCTTCAAGTATTCAACAAAGGATAAGTGCTTCATAACAGCCGAGGATGCATGGCAGAGACAGTACGGTTATAACGAGATCTACGACGAATCAGCTCCTGTTCTTGCTATTACATACGACACAATCCGTGTATACTTCGACTATGACGGACTCCAGTGGATGATCCAGTACTGGAAGGGTCAGTACGGTCTTGTGCTTGTTGGTGCTGAGATCGGTATTTACAACAGACCTGCAAGCTCAACACCGAGCACACATTACAACTGTGCAGACGATGAGACAAAGCTTCTTCAGAGCATGAACGTTTACAGATGTGAGACTTCAAGCTCAAACGAGTTCAGCCTTATTTTCTCAAGAAGTCCTTCATATACATGGTGGTGCACAGGTTTCGTTCCCGGAACTCTTGCATTTGCTAAGTATAACGTAGACGCTGACTATACAAACCGTCTCCGTGTTGACTCTAAGCTTACACTCAAGACTCCTGAAATGGCACAGGCATTTATAGAAGGCCTTAAGAACGTTACAACAATTTACAATAACGCAGCAGACGGAACAACACGTCCAATTTCTTTTGTTGAAATGTCTTCAGTTGAAGAGTATGAAACAAAGGCAGCAAAAGCAAAGTTCGTTCTTGAAGAGGACGGTGTAACAGTAAGAGTTTGCTGGAACTAAACCGAACAAAAAAAGAGACTGTTTTGCCGAGTTTCCATAAGGAAGTTTCAGTATAATTAATTTTTGAGGAGAATTTATAATGAAAAAGATACTTTGTGCGCTACTCGTTCTCGGAATTATTTTCGCATCAACCTTTACCGCTTTTGCCGCAACTGCAGGCGACGTTAACTCTGACGGTAAAATTAATTCAGGTGATGCTCTGGGAATTCTTAAGTATGCTGTCGGTATAAGTCCGAAAGATTTCAACAAAAACGTTGCTGATATGAACAAAGACAAAAAAGTTAATTCTTCCGACGCGCTCATCGTGCTTCAGATTTCTGTTGGATTGATCAAGCCTGATATTGAACCGACCACTCCGAAAGACGGAGCCGAAACGCTTGGATATTTCAACACGGCAATCAATAAAGTTAAAACAGATGCTAAATCAGTTAACCAGAAGTCAGTTACAAACTACCTGGCTAATCCAACCACTATCCCCAACAGCATTCAAAGCGTGTATAAAATGCTCGGTGGCGACGAATGGTTAGGCGAGATGCTTAAAGAAAACTCTCAGGGTTCTGCTACATACAAAGGCACCGATATCAAGACACACTTCCCTGTTGAAGGAGAAAGCTACGCAAGTAAGCTTACACCGTCAGATGTTAAGTCAGCTGCATGCACAGAGAAAGATGGTATCTACACAATCACAATCGTAACAGTTGCTGATGCTAAATCAGATTCGCACCAACACGGTCAGGGACACAATCCGAAAGCATTCAACATCATCCTTCCTGATGACGTTAACGAAAATATTCCGCCTGTCGCAAAGGATATGATCGGCACAGTTTCCCTCGCATATCCTTCTTCAACAATCAAAGTTACAGTAGATTCCCAGACAGGTAACGTTCTTACGGCAGAGTATGACTTTAAATGGACAATTCACTTTGATAAGGCAGGCATTATTCTCCCCTGCGGAACAAGGTCCGTTTATGAAATCAATTGGTAATCTTTTCAATAATAGCAACGAGCGACGTTTTCACGTCGCTCGTTTTTATTTCAATTTATAAAGTTCTTCGCAAAGTGTTCCGAGCTCTTCCATTGTAAGGCTTTCAGCTCTGACGGTTGCAGGAAGTCCTGCGTTTTCAATTGCTTCGATTACCTTTTGCTTCGGTATACCGAGACCTGAGCTGATACCGTTTGATGCTGTTTTTCTTCTCTGGCTGAACGCTGAACGCACCATAGAGAAGAAGAATTTTTCGTCCGTTACCTCAACGGGTACTTCCTTGCGGATATCAAGGCGGATTACCGCGCTGTCAACATTCGGCGCAGGCATAAACGAGCCTCTTGAAACGTCGAAAAGCTTCTGCGCTTCCGAATAGAAATTAACCGCTACCGTTACCGCTCCCGAATCTCTGCTTCCGACATCGGCACAAAGGCGGACAGCCGCTTCTTTCTGTACCATTACGGTTACCGATTCGATATTCAGTCTGCTTTCGAGCAAGCGCATTATAACGGGAGACGTAATATAATACGGAAGATTTGCACAGACTATAACAGGCATATCACCGAATTCTTCGCGAAGAATTTCGTGCAGGTCGACCTTAAGAATGTCACCGTTGATTATTTTTATATTGTCAAAATCTGCAAGCGTTTCGTCAAGCACAGGCAGAAGCCTCGTGTCAAGTTCGACACAGACAACCTTGTCCGCACGCTTTGCAAGCTCGGCGGTAAGAACACCGATTCCTGCGCCGACTTCAAGCACGCCGACGCCTTCGCGTGCACCGCCCTCTTCTGCAATACGCGGACAAACGGACGGATTGACTATAAAATTCTGTCCGAGTGCTTTCGAAAAAGTGAATCCGTGCTTTTGCAGAACGCTTTTTATTACTCCGATATCCGATAAATTACCCATAATAACCTCATTTGTTATTGCAATTTAGTTTTAAAACCTATATAATAATATCGTATCGGTGAAAATTTGTCAATTGGAGTGATTAACATGGCTATTTTAGTTACAGGCGGTGCAGGTTACATCGGTTCACACACTTGCGTTGAGATGCTCAATGCGGGTTATGAGATCGTTATTGTTGATAATTTCTACAACAGTTGCCCCGAATCGCTTAACAGAATCAAGGAGCTTACAGGCAAGGATTTCAAATTCTACGAATGCGATATCCGCGACAGAGAAGGCCTTGATAAAATATTTGCAGAAAACAAAATCGATGCAGTAATTCACTTTGCAGGACTTAAGGCTGTTGGTGAAAGCTGTGCAAAACCGCTTGAATACTACGAAAACAACGTAGGCGGTACAATCACACTCTGCGAAGCTATGCGCGACGCAGGATGCAAGAAGATCGTTTTCAGCTCATCCGCAACCGTTTACGGCGAGAACAACATCTCTCCTCTTAAGGAAACAATGCAGATCGGCGGAACAACAAACCCCTACGGCACAACAAAGTATATGATCGAGCTTATTCTCCGCGACCTCTGGGCTTCGGACAAAGAGTGGAGCATCGCTCTGCTTCGTTACTTCAACCCCATCGGTGCACACAAGAGCGGCAGAATCGGCGAAAATCCGAACGGTATTCCGAACAACCTTATGCCTTATATCACACAGGTTGCTGTCGGCAAGCTCGCTTGCCTCAGCGTTTTCGGTGACGACTACAACACACACGACGGAACAGGCGTCCGCGATTACATTCACGTTGTTGACCTTGCTCTCGGCCACGTTAAGGCTGTCGGTAAAGTTCTTGCTGACAAGGGCGTTGACGCTTACAACCTCGGCACAGGCATCGGTTACAGCGTTCTTGACATCGTTCACGCTTTTGAAAAAGCTTGCGGTAAACCGCTTAACTATAAAATCGTTGACCGTCGTCCGGGCGACCTTGCAACCTGCTATTCCGACCCGTCCAAGGCTCTTGAAGTACTTGGTTGGAAGGCAGAAAGAGGTCTCGACGAAATGTGCGAAGATTCCTGGAGATGGCAGAAAAACAATCCGGAAGGATATTAATTTATGGAATTACACGAAAACAGTCAGTCTCCTGAAGTCGCGATGCTCGTCGGCATTGATATGGACACATACGATGCCGAGGTTTCGATTGATGAGCTTGAGGAGCTTGCCCGTACTGCAGGCGCAGTCGTTTGTGCAAAGACATTGCAGAAGCGTGACCGCCCTGACTCGGCAACATACGTCGGCAGCGGTAAGCTTGAAGAAATTAAGGAATTTGCAGAAGCAAACGACGTTGATCTTCTTATTTTCGACGGTGAGCTTACTCCGTCACAGCAAAGAAACATCGAAAATGAAACAGATGTCCGTGTTATTGACAGAACGACGCTGATTCTCGATATCTTTGCTGCGAGAGCAAGAAGCGGTGAAGGTAAGATTCAGGTTGAGCTTGCTCAGCTGAGGTATTCTCTCCCCCGTCTCGGCGGTAAAGGCACACAGCTTTCAAGGCTTGGCGGCGGTATCGGTACACGAGGCCCCGGTGAAACAAAGCTCGAAAGCGACAGAAGACATATCCGCAGACGAATCCAGAGCCTTGAGGAAGACCTCAGGGAAATTGCGAAACGTCGCGAACAGCTTCGTACAAGGCGAGAGAAAGACGGTGTTGAAACCGTTGCGATCGTCGGATATACGAACGCAGGCAAGTCAACGCTTATGAATGCGCTTACAAACGCAGGTGTGCTTGCCGAAAACAAGCTTTTCGCAACGCTTGACCCGACGTCAAGAGCATTGATTCTCCCCGACGGACGAAGTGTTATGCTCATCGACACGGTTGGTCTTATCCGCAGACTTCCGCACCACCTTGTTCAGGCATTCCATTCAACGCTTGAAGAGGCGGCATCAGCTTCCGTTATCCTTAACGTGTGCGATGCTTCAGACCCGTGCTGTGCAGAACATCTTGCAGTTACAAAAAGTCTGCTTGAATCTCTCGGTTGCGAAGGAAAGCCTATCGTTTCCGTTCTTAATAAATGTGACCTTTGCGATAATTCATTCATTCTTCCTGCTGAGGGTAAGTTTGTTATGATCTCTGCACTTAACGAGAGAGGATTTGACAATCTCCTTGCGCAGATTCAGTTGGCTTTGCCATTAACGAGAAAGAAAGCAGAATTGCTTATCCCGTACAGCGACGGAGGGCTTGTAAATTACATCCGTGAGGACGGTGTGCTTCTTGAAGAAGAGTACCGTGGCGACGGAATTTACATCAAAGCGATTGTTGACATACGTTTTCTCGAAAAGCACAAGGATTATATTATCGGATAAAATTAACACCGTACTTTCTTTTCTGAAAGTACGGTGTGTTTTTATATTTCAAGTATATCTTCAGGTTTGTGTGCGATGAACTCCGCTCCGCTTGCGAGCAAAACATCCTCGTCACGGTTGCCCCAGGTTACGCCGATACATTCAAGACCTGCGTTGTGTGCCGTAAGCACGTCAACGTCAGAATCCCCGATAAAGATGCATTTTTCTTTATCCGCACCGAGCGATTTGATCGTATAAAGGAGCGAATCAGGTTCGGGCTTTGACGGAAATTCGTCCATTTTTCCGACCACGATATCGAAGATTTCACCAAAGAAATCTTTTACAACTGCCTGAGCTGCAAAATGTGCTTTGTTGGAAACAACTGCCGTTTTGCAGCCTTTCTTTTTAAGCTCATTTATGACATCAATTATGCCGTCATATGGCTTTGTGTTGTCCGCGATATGCTCAAGGTAGTATTTTGTGAAAATCTCCAGCGCTTCGGCATAATCGTCTTCGCTTGTTTTTTCGGGAACGGCACGTCTTATCAGCACTTTTATTCCGTTACCGATAAAGCTTTTTACTTCATCCACGGTTCTTTCGGGAAATCCTTTTGATTTCATTGCAAAATTAACTGCATTTGCAAGATCAAGAAGTGTGTCGAGTATCGTTCCGTCAAGATCAAAAATATAAGTATTATATTTCATCGCTTATCTGCGCTTCTTTCCGAAAAAGCCTTTTTTATCATCAATATCAGGCTTTCTGCCACCCATAGTCTCATTAAACCTGAGAAGAGCTTCCTTCTGCGGTTCGTTAAGCTTTGTGGGAATATCAACAATGATACGTACCATCTGATTGCCGCGCACCTTTGTGTGTATGTTCTGAATGCCCTTGCCCTTGAGCACAAAAACAGCACCCGGCTGTGTACCTGCGGGGATATCGTACTTAACCTTACCGTCGAGTGTCGGCACCTGAAGAGTATCACCGAGAGTCGCCTGAACGATTGAAACGTGAACCTCGCACCATACGTTGAAGCCGTCACGTTCAAAGAACGGATGAGGACGAACGTTTACGTTAACGTGAAGGTCTCCTGCGGGACCGCCGTTGATGCCCTTGTTGCCCTCGCCTCTTACCTTGAGTGTCTGACGGTCATCGATACCTGCAGGGATATCAATTTCAAGAGTGTTGTGCTTTGAAACACGGCCTCTTCCGCGGCACTTCTGACACGGTGTTTCGATAATTGTACCCTTACCTCCGCATCGTGAGCAAGCACGCTGAGTCTGAATAACACCGAAAGGCGTTCTCTGCTGTGCAGTTACCTGGCCTGAGCCGTGACATTCGGGGCAAGTTGTCGGTGAAGTACCGCTCTTTGCACCGCTTCCGCTACACTCAGGACAAATCTCAACACGGTTAACGTCAACCTTGCGCTTACAGCCTTTTGCTGCTTCTTCGAAAGAAATCGTAACTGTCGACTGTAAATCCTCACCGCGTCTCGGCGCATTTGGATTGGAACGGCGTCCGCCACCGAAACCGCCACCGCCGAAGCCACCGCCAAAGAAGCTTGAGAAAATATCGCCAAGGTCGATGTCGTCACCAAATCCGCCGAAGCCACCGCCAAAGCCACCGCCTGCGCCGTAGTTAGGATCTACACCCGCGTGACCGAACTGGTCGTAACGAGCCTTCTTCTGGTCGTCACTGAGCACCTCATACGCTTCGTTCGCTTCCTTGAACTTTGCTTCTGCGACTGTGTCGCCCGGGTTAAGGTCGGGATGGTACTGTTTAGCTTTTTTTCTGTATGCTTTTTTTATTTCATCGGCGCTTGCGCTTTTGTCAACGCCAAGCACCTCGTAATAGTCTCTTTTATTATCAGCCATAGTAAAGCCCCTGACTTTGAAACAGGGCTTGCGGAAGAAACATTATCCTCCGCAATCCCTTGTTCAGAAAATTTTATTCGTCATCTGTTACGTCTGTGTAATCAGCCTCGTAGAAGCCGTCATTACCGCCGTTGGGAGCGCCGCCCATATCACCCATATCGGGTGCACCCTGCTGACCTGCAGCAGCCTGTGCTGCCTTGTACATCTTTTCGGAAACCTCATAGAATTTTGCCTGAAGAGCTTCCTGCTTGTTCTTGATGAGGTTGATATCGCTGCCCTTGAGAGCTTCCTTAAGAGCCTCGATGTCTGCTGTAAGAGCTGCCTTATCTTCCTCAGAGAACTTGTCTCCTTCCTCAGAGATAAGCTTCTCGCACTGGTAAACCATCTGGTCTGCGTTGTTTCTTGTGTCAACTTCCTCACGGCGCTGCTTGTCTTCCTGTGCAAACTGCTCAGCCTCGTGAACCGCCTTCTCGATGTCTTCCTTAGACATATTTGTTGAAGAAGTGATTGAAATTGACTGCTCCTTGTTTGTTCCAAGGTCCTTAGCTGAAACGTGAACGATACCGTTAGCATCGATGTCGAATGTTACTTCGATCTGCGGAACACCGCGACGTGCCGGCATAATTCCGTCAAGGTGGAAGATACCGAGAGTCTTGTTATCCTTTGCGAACTCTCTTTCACCCTGAAGAACGTGAACCTCAACAGAAGGCTGATTGTCAACTGCAGTTGAGAAGATCTGGCTCTTCTTTACGGGGATTGTTGTATTTCTGTCGATAATCTTTGTATTGATACCGCCCATTGTTTCGATACCGAGTGAAAGCGGAGTAACGTCGAGAAGAAGGAGACCCTTAACTTCGCCGCCGAGAACACCTGCCTGAAGTGATGCACCGATTGCAACACACTCGTCGGGGTTGATTCCCTTGAACGGATCCTTGCCGATAAACTTCTTGATTGCTTCCTGAACAGCAGGAATTCTTGAAGAACCGCCGACCATAAGAACCTTGTCGATCTCTGAAGCTGAAAGGCCTGAATCCTTCATTGCCTGTCGAACGGGAGCCATTGTAGCTTCAACAAGGTCTGCTGTAAGCTCGTTGAACTTTGCTCTTGTAAGAGTCATTTCAAGGTGCTTCGGACCTGTTGCATCAACTGTGATGTAAGGAAGGTTGATGTCTGATGATGTAACACCTGAAAGCTCGATCTTAGCCTTTTCTGCAGCTTCCTTAAGTCTCTGCATAGCCATCTTATCAGCGCGGAGGTCAATTCCGCTTGACATCTTGTATTCATTTACCATCCAGTCCATAACTCTCTGGTCGAAGTCGTCACCGCCGAGACGGTTGTTACCTGCTGTTGCAAGAACTTCCTGAACGCCGTCGCCCATTTCGATGATTGAAACGTCGAATGTACCACCGCCGAGGTCATAAACCATAACCTTCTGGTCGTCTTCCTTGTCGATACCGTAAGCAAGAGCAGCGGCTGTCGGCTCGTTGATAATTCTCTTAACTTCGAGGCCTGCGATCTTACCTGCGTCCTTTGTTGCCTGACGCTGCGCATCTGTGAAGTAAGCAGGAACTGTGATAACAGCTTCTGTTACAACGTCGCCGAGGTATGCTTCAGCGTCTGTCTTAAGCTTCTGAAGGATCATTGCAGAAATTTCCTGCGGAGTGTACTTCTTGTCGTCGATTGTAACCTTGTAGTCTGTACCCATCTGACGCTTGATTGAAGCTACTGTTCTGTCCGGGTTTGTGATTGCCTGTCTCTTAGCAACCTGACCAACCATTCTTTCACCGTTCTTGCCGAAACCTACAACTGACGGTGTTGTTCTTGCACCTTCTGCGTTTGCGATAACTACAGGCTCGCCGCCTTCAATAACTGATACACATGAGTTTGTTGTACCTAAGTCAATACCAATAATCTTTGCCATAATAATTTTCCTCCAATTTATTTAGTTTGTCACCGCAACCATTGCGGGACGGATAATTTTGTCGCCGAGCTTATAGCCCTTGACGATAACTGTTGTGATTGTATTCTCGCCTACCGAATCATCTTCTGTATGCATTACTGCATTGTGGATGTTGGGATCAAATTCTTCGCCAACTTCACCGAAAGATTCGATGCCGAGGCTTTTAAACACGTCGCTGAACTGTTTGAATGTCATTTCAACGCCCTTTTTGTAATCCTCAAGTGTTCCGTCGGGATTTGCAAAAATTCTGTCGAAGTTATCAGCCACGGGTAAAAGTGCATTGATAACAGAAGCTTTACAATCTGCGTAAAGAGCTTCCTTTTCTCTTTGTGAACGTTTACGGAAATTGTCGTACTCCGCAGCCATTCTTAAAAGTTGATCGTTTTTTTCATCAAGCTGTTTCTGAAGTTCTTCTTCCTTTGAAACTTCTGAAGTTTCGTTAACTTCCTGCTCGATTACTTCTTCTTCGGCATTGTTCTTTTTCTTATCCTTTGCCAATCAGTTTCATTCCTTTCAGTCATCATTAAGCGTCTGAGTAAGCAACTCACCAACTAAGTTTGTAAGGTACCTTACGCTCGGTATAAGACTTGCATAGTCTATTCTTGTCGGGCCGATAATACCTATCGAACCGCGATTATCGCCATCAATGTTGTAGTGTGCCATTATAACGCTTGAATTTTCAAGCTGTTTATATTTGTTTTCACCGCCGATTTTGACGTCAAAATCTTCCTTGCTGTTTGCAAGGAGCTGACTTATCGGTTCACCTCTGCGAAGGAAATCCATAAGTTCGTAAGCTGTTGTGCCGTAATCCTCACGGTAACGAAGGATATTTGACTGTCCGCCGAGCATTACCATCGTCTGCATTGCTTCCTGTGCAAGGTCTGCAACTGCCGAAACGAAAGGAATCATCGTCAGTGCATCCATACCCATCGAAGCCACAAGCGTCTGCAACGTTGCCGTATCAATTTCATCAAGCGGCAAACCAAGGAAAGAAGATTTTACGATGTTATAAAACTTTTCGATCATTGAAGAGTTAAGGTCAACATCGCTTCTGCAGACCTTGCTTTTAATAACTCCAGTCGAGGTAAGCAGAACGATCATTCCCGTTCTTGTGCCTACGGGTACGAACTCAACTCTTTTTATGGTTGCGTTCTCCCCCGAAGGAGTTGTCGAAACTGCGGCGCAGTCCGTCATATCTGCGAGGAATTCGCTTGCCTTCGCGAGGATTGCTTCGGGACTTGCATTTTTAAGCGAGACACCGGCTTCAATCTGCCTTTTGACGGATTCGTCAAGAGGCCGCACTCCCATAAGATGGTCAACGTAATAACGGTAACCTTCATTAGTCGGAATTCGTCCTGCCGATGTGTGGGGTTGCTCCAGATAACCGAAAGCAACAAGCTCCGCCATCTCGTTTCGTATCGTTGCGCTCGACACTGTTATATCCAACGCAGACAAAAGAGTTTTGGAACCCACAGGCTCGCCCGTCTTTATATAATGCTCTACAACAGCAGCGAGTATCTTTTCTTTTCTCTGACTGAGTTCCATTCTCTCACCGCCTTTTAGCACCGTTAGCACTCTTTTAAGTTGAGTGCTAACTACATTTATAAATATACAACTCTAAAGGCGATTTGTCAACAGTTATTTATGAATTCTTTGTTAACTTTGTGTTATTTTTCCTTTTTATAAGAGTATGGCTCTGCCGACAGTCAATTAAACATTTTAATATTGAATAAAGACGACAAATATGTTAGAATTAAAATATATATGCTCAGAGGTGGCAGTATGTACATTGTTATCGGCGGAAACGGATTTTTAGGTTCATATGTTATAAAAAATCTCGTCAGCAATACTGACGGGAGAATCATCGCTACCTACCACGGCAAAAAAGAAAATCTTTTTCCCGATCGCGTTGAGTGGGTCAGATATGACGTTACAGACGTTAACGACTTGCAGAACCTGGTGAGTCTTGCAGGCAATACGGCTGAATGTAGCATTTTTTACTTTTCAGCCTGCCACAACCTCGACCTTGTAAAGAAAGAACCCGATTTCGCAAGAAATATAAATATAACCGCACTCAAAAGATTCCTTGAAGTTTTTAAGACCGCGAAAAACTTTTATTTTTCTTCCACGGACTGTGTGTACGGTGAAAACACAGATGAGATTCCGTGTTTCAAGGAAAGCGACATCACCTCCCCTGTCAGCGAATACGGCAGACAGAAACTTGAGGCAGAAAGGCTTGTTACTGAATACGATTTCAATGTTGTAAGACTGCCGTTTATGATCGGACCTTCAATTCTCGAAAACAAGAAGCATTTTTACGACAACATTGTTGAAAAATCTTCACAAGGTGAAAAATTTACGCTTGCTGACGGACTTTGGCGTTCGGCTCTTGACTACAGCAGTGTTGCCGATATACTTGTAAAACTCAGCAAAAAAGAAAATGTTCCGCAGATTCTCAATCTTTGCGGTGATGAGTCGCTGAGCAAATACGACGTCGGGCTGATGATCGCAAAAAAGCACAGTCTGCCTTTGGGAAATATCGTCAGAACGCCCGAAGAAGAGATTATGAAACTTTTTTACGAAACACGAACCTCGTCGACAGCTATGGACAACTCTCTTTTGAAATCCGTTCTCGGCGTCGATGAAATCAAGATAAACATTTAACTTTGCTTTCGGGGTGATAAAATGAAAGCTGTTATTATGGCCGGCGGATTCGGCAAACGAATCGCCCGTTTTTACAACGACAGACCGAAGCCGATGATTGATATCTGCGGCAGACCCGTCCTTGAATATCAGATAGAAAACCTGAGGAAATCAGGCATCACGGACATCATCCTTGTAGTCCACTATATGAAAGATTACATCATGGACTACTTCGCAGACGGTTCAAACCTTGGTGTTAACATCTCCTATTATGAGGAAGAAACTCCGCTCGGCACAGCAGGTGCACTTTTTAAAATCAAAGACAAACTCAGCGAAGATTTTCTTCTTATTAACGGAGACCTTATTTTCAGCGTTGATTTTCGCAGAATGATTGATTTCCATCGCAAAAACAATGCACTTGCAACTCTTTTTGTGCATCCGAACTCGCACCCGTATGACAGCGAACTCATCGTATGCAACGATAATAATGTCATCACAGACTGGTTCAAGAGTGACGGACGCGGAAATTACAGAAACTGTGTAAACGCAGGAATTCATATTCTTTCAAAAGAAGTCCTTTACCGCACACACGAAGAAGGCAAGCTTAATCTTCGTGCCGACGTTGTTGAGCCGTTGCTCGATACAGGCAGAATTTTCGCTTACCATTCCGCGGAATACGTTAAAGATATGGGCACTTCGGACAGGCTTCGCCATGTTACGGCAGACGTTGAAAACAATATTGTTTTCGCAAAAAGAGCCGACAAAAAGCAAAAGGCGATTTTCCTCGACCGTGACGGCACAATCAACAAGTACAAGGGATACATCACCTCACCGAAACAGCTTGAGCTTATAAGCGGAGCCGCAGAAGCGATTAAAAAAATCAACAGAAGCGGTTATCTCGCAATCATAATTACAAATCAGCCGTCAATCGCTATGGGCAGGATGAGCTATGCCGTTCTTGATGAAATTCACGCAAAGCTTGACACTCTGCTTGGCGAAGAAGGTGCATACGTCGACGCGCTGTATTTCTGTCCGCACCACCCGGACAAAGGTTTTGAGGGAGAAAACGCAGAGCTTAAAATAAAATGTGACTGCCGCAAGCCTTCGGGCGGTATGATAAAAAAGGCTGCCGCGGACTTCAACATTGACCTTTCAAAATCTTTTATGGTCGGCGACTCGGAACGGGATGTCCTTGCAGGAATTGACGCAGGATGCACTCCGATTTTCCTGACAGGCAGCGACAATTCGGTCAGCGTATCAGACGTAAGAAAATATAAAAAACTTGCAGATTTTATAAAGGATGAGATTAAATAAATGTTTACGACCAGAACACCTTTCAGAATGTCTTTCCTCGGAGGAGGAACAGATTTTCCTGCGTACTTCAATGAGTACGGCGGGTGTGTTCTGTCTGCAACTTTTAACAAATACTCCTATGTTACCGTAAGAGAATTGCCTGCACTTTTTGATTACAAAAATCAGTTCACATACTCAAAAATCGAACGTTTCAATTCCCCCGACGAGCTCGAGCATCCGCTTGTGAGAGAAGCACTCAAATACATTGATATCGACCGTGTGCAGATTGCATACGACGCTGACCTTCCCGCGCGTTCGGGAATCGGTTCAAGTTCCTCTTTTGCAGTCGGCCTGCTGAACGAGCTTCACTTGCTCAAAGGTGAAAAGCTGAGCAAAATGGAGCTTGCAAAAGAAGCGATTTACCTTGAAAGAGTTCTTTGCAACGAAGCAGGCGGTGTTCAGGATCAGCTCGCCGTTGCTTTCGGCGGACTGAACAAAATCACTTTTGATGCTGACGGATATAAAATTCTTCCGATTGAAATTTCACATAAAAGCAAGAAACAGTTTAATGAAAACCTTCTGCTTGTTTTTACGGGATTTTCACATTTTTCAGGCGAAGTTTCCGTCGCACAGCAGAATAATATTCCGCACAAGATTTCGGAGCTTAACGAAATGAAGTCTCTAGTTACCGAGGGAGAAAAAATCCTTGTTTCGGGAACTGATCTTGACGATTTCGGCAAGCTTCTTGACTATACCTGGCAGTTAAAGCGTACACTTTCCGACAGAATAAGCACCGACGAAATTGATGAGCTTTATTCCGCCGCCAGAAAAGCAGGTGCGCTCGGCGGAAAAATACTCGGTGCAGGAAGCGGAGGATTTATGCTGCTTTATGTTCCGCAAGAAAGACGAAATGACGTTGAAAACATATTTGATCCTTCGAGGATTATACCGTTCGAATTTGAAGACGACGGCACAAAACTTATTTACGGCGGAGGTAAATGATTATGAAAATTGCAATTACCGGCGGTGCGGGTTACATCGGCTGCGTGCTTGTGCCTGAGTTGCTCAGACTCGGCCACGAGGTAAGCGTGCTTGATAACTTTTACTTCGGCCAGACAGTTCTTCTTGACTGTTGCGCAGACAAAAACTTCCACATGGTCCGCGGTGACGCACGAGACCGTGAAACCGTAAAAAATTTTATTGATGGCGCAGATTTCATCATTCCGCTTGCAGCGATTGTCGGCTTTCCTCTCTGCGATTATGATAAGGTTGCAGCAAAAACGACCAACCTTGATGCAATCCTTATGCTTCTTGAATTAAGAAAGCCCGAACAGAAGATTATTTTCCCCTGCACAAACAGCGGTTACGGCACATCCAACGGAAGCATTTACTGCACGGAAGAAACTCCGCTTAACCCGATTTCTCTTTACGGCACAACAAAATCCGAAGCAGAAAAAGCTATCCTTGCAAGCGGTAATTCCCTCACCTTCCGTTTTGCTACGGTTTTCGGCGCTTCTCCGAGAATGAGGCTCGACCTGCTCGTAAATGACTTCGTTTACCGTGCCGTAAACGACAAAACAATGATTATTTTCGAGGGACATTTCAAGCGGAATTTCATTCACATCCGTGACGTTGTAGGCGCATACATTCACGCTATCAACAACTTTGAAACAATGAAAGGCAAGGCTTACAACTGCGGACTTTCCGACGCCAACCTTTCAAAAATCGAGCTTTGCGAAAAAATCAGAGAACACATTCCTCAGTTTACTTTCTTTGAATCGGAAATCAACAAAGACCCCGACAAGAGAAATTATATTGTTTCCAACGAGAGGCTTGAAAGCACAGGCTGGAAGCCTTTATATTCTCTCGACGACGGAATTGAGGAACTTATCAAAACCTACACAATAGTTAAAAACAAGGCTTTTGCCAATTTTTAAGGTGACTTGTTATGATCGAAATTTTAAAACCTGATTTTGAATTCAACGATGACCGTGGAAAGCTTATGCAGCTTCTTCACGGTGATATTGCACAGGTTAATTATGTTGAATCGAATCCGTCAAGCCTTCGCGGAGGTCACTACCACAAGCTCAACAAAGAAACATTTTTTATAATCGACGGTGAGGTTGCCGTTACCGTAAAAAAAGACGGTAATGAAGCAACTCATCTATTCAAGTCAGGCGATATGTTTTCGATTGAGAAAAACGTTATACATTCATTCGACTATAAAAAATTTACGACTCTCATCGTCACTTATGATAAGGGCGTTGAACTGCCCGACGGCACAAAGGATATTTATTCGGAATAAATGGAGATTTCATATGCTCAGAAAAATCTACGACAAAACTAAATATGAAATCTGCATTCTTTTCTTTCTCCTCGCGCAGCTGATTGCTTTTGTGCCGGACAAGGAAGGAATGCCGTTGTGGCAGCTGCTGACGTACCTCGGCGACTACAGCCACGGATATATGCCAAGAGCTTTCCTCGGCGAAATTATCTCGTGGTTTTCGGACACAGTTTCGCTTGAGCTGTTGTTCGGTTTGTCATTAACTGTCCTTGTTCTTCTTTGCGTCGCAATCGCTCTGGTCGGCGGTTACCTTATCAGACACATTGAAAACAAATCTGCCGTGACGGCAATCATCGCGGTAATGATCGGTTCTCCGATTTTTATGCCGTTGTTTTCGTCGTGGCTCGGTCTTATGGACGTCTACCTCATCCTTCTTACGATCATTGCTTTTACGCTTAACGAAAACAAAGTTCTGCGGTTTACCGTGCCGATTATTGCACTCTTGTGCACGGCAATTCACCACGCATATCTTTTCCTTTACATGGTTCCGCTGGCAATCGCGCTGTTGTACGATCTTTTCAAAAACAAGAAGTATCTTCGCGACGGTTTGCTTTGCTCGGTTACCTACGTTTCACTGATTGCTTTCGGTCTTATTACTGTCAAAACCAGAACCGCAGACGGATTCAGCTCTATTGACGAAATGGTTGACTTTATGCTTGAAAAATCTGAAGTACCGCTTTCGAGAGAATGGTTGCAATCCGTTGTCCCGAACGAATATACAACGGGTGTGGACTACATAAGCGAAACGGTTACTTCGACAATGTCCGTTTTCAATCTGCTCGGAATAGTTGCTATTTTTGCTCCTCTACTGTTGCTTTTTGCCTTCGGTTGGATAAAAGCAATAAAGCACAGCGCAGACAAGGGTGAAAAATTTGCTCTTTTCCTTTGCCTTATTCATCCGATTTCGTCTGTGCCCGCTTATATTTTCGGACTTAACTGGAACCGCTGGACTTCTGCGATTATTACAAGCCAGTGTATTCTTTATCTTTTTATGCTTTACCGCAAAAACGAAGCTGTTTCGGCTTCTGTTGAAAAGATTACGGGATTTTTCAAAAAGCATCTCGCAATCGTTGTTTTTTATATTATTTATGTTGCTTCATTTGCGAAGCTGTTAGGAATGTGAAGAATGAAAATCAAAGCTCTGTTTTTTAAAAACAAATATGCTCTGTCTTCTTTCGCAGTTCTTGCGTTGCTCAGCATCATTTACGGCAGGTTTGACGATCCCGTTCTGTTTGCTCTGCGACTGCTTGTCTGCGTCAGCTCAGCTTTGTTTTTCTCTTTTTCGGCAAAAACTGACGATAACATTTATCTTAATTCTTTTGCTTTTTTAAGCATCACTTCCTGCAACCTGATTTTTCTTACGGGCGACGTACACATACTTCTTTCCCTTTCGTTTTTTATGCTGTCCCTTGCTTTTTCAAAAAAGTTCAGGTTTATCACTCCGATTTTTTCTGCGCTCTGCGTTCTCGCTCAGCCGTTATCAATTCTGCTGCTTGTGCCGTCGGTTGTAGGATATCTTCTTTCGTCAAAGCAAAAAGTTTTAGCATTGCTGAGTGCATTGGGTTCAATCGGCGCGTTTATAGTTACAAATCTTTTAGCTGAAAACGATTTTTATGCCGATCAGTTCAGCGCCTACCCTCTTGCGGTTCACCTTGTGCATTTTTCAAACACACATCTGAAAGTTCTCGGTGAGTATGCAGTTGCATCAATTCCGCTTATTGCAATTTTACTTTTCTTTGTTGTCAGTCTGGCTTTAAAGAAAAAAGTTGTTGCATCTGTCTCAATTGTTGTTTCATTCGTTTTAAGCCTCTGGGGATTTGCGATGAGCGAAAACTACCACGCAGTTGTTCTTATTCTTGTTTCATCCTTTATAGTTCTCGCTATGCTCGGTGCAGAAGATCAGGACAAGGACAGCATGTTTAACCGTTTCAGTCTGTTTTGCAAAAACCACACTTTGCTTTTCTTGCTTGCTGTTGTTTTTGTTGCAGGATTTCCGCTTATTTTCGGACAGATACCGTTCGAATCCGATCTTTTTTCCCGAATTACATTCATCATTTTCAGACAGGAATAATCAAAGCTCCGTTCACGAAGAACGGAGCTTTTGGTTTTACTTAAATAAAAACTTTTCGCCGTCAAATCTGCAGGTATATTTTTCGCCTGCTTTTATTTTGCCTTCAAGCATTTCTTCGCTGAGCGGATCTTCGATCTTGGACTGAATCGCACGTTTCAGTGGTCGGGCACCATATACGGGGTCAAATCCCTCGTCGGCAATTTTTTCAATCGCAGAATCATCAAACTCGATTTCAATTCCCATTTCGGAAACCCTTTTTGAAAGAGTATCGAGAAGCCTGCCTGCAATTTCTTTGATATTGTCCTTTGAAAGCTGTTCAAAAACGATTATATCGTCAACTCTGTTCAGAAACTCGGGGTGGAAGCATTTTTTCAGTTCTCCCGTAACAGCCTCGCGGATAGCATCCTGGCTCATAACTCCTCCGCTTTCGTTGCCGCTGAATCCGAGAGATTTCGCTCCCGAATTGCTGATAAGCTTCGCACCGATATTTGACGTCATAATAACGATACTGTTTTTAAAATCGACCTTTCTTCCCTGCGAATCGGTAAGAATACCGTCATCAAGAATCTGTAAGAGCATATTGAAAACATCGGGATGCGCTTTTTCGATTTCATCAAACAGCACTACACTGTATGGTTTACGGCGGATTTTTTCCGTAAGCTGTCCGCCCTCGTCATAACCGACGTAGCCCGGAGGTGAACCGACAAGGCGCGAAGCATTGTGCTTCTCCATATATTCGGACATATCAAGGCGTATCATCGCATTTTCATCGCCGAAAAGCGTCTGCGCAAGAGTTTTGCAAAGCTCGGTTTTGCCGACGCCCGTCGGACCGAGGAAGATAAACGATCCCGTCGGACGTTTAGGATCCTTAAGTCCGACTCTGCCGCGGCGTATCGCCTTTGACACAGCCGAAACAGCTGTATCCTGTCCAACAATTCTTCGGTGCAGTTCTTCCTCCATATGCAAAAGTCTCTGGCTTTCTTCCTGAGTCAGCTGCACAACGGGGATGTGCGTCCACTCGGACACAATGCTTGCAATTTCGTCGGGCGTAACCTCGCCGTTGGTTTCAGTCGTTTTCTTCTGCCATTCTGACTGAAGCTGTGCAAGGCGTGTCTGAATCTCTTTTTCTTCGTCACGCAAAGCTGCAGCACTTTCAAAATCCTGACTGTTGACTGCCGTCTGCTTTTCTTCCGTGATGTGTTTTATTTTATCCTCAAGCTCGCGGACTTCCTCGGGCGGTGTGTATGCGCGAAGTCTTACTTTTGACGCCGCTTCGTCTATAAGGTCAATCGCCTTGTCAGGCAGGAAGCGGTCGCCGATATAACGTACCGACATTTTTACTGCCGCTTCAATCGCTTCGTCGGTAATCTTCACCTTGTGGTGTGCCTCGTACTTGTCGCGAAGTCCTTTCAGAATCTCGACGGCTTCTTCTGCGCTAGGTTCGCCGACAACGACGGGTTGAAAACGTCTTTCCAAAGCCGAATCTTTTTCGATGTTCTTTCTGTATTCTTCAAGTGTCGTTGCACCGATGACTTGCATTTCGCCTCTTGCAAGTGCAGGTTTGAGGATATTTGCCGCATCGACGGCACCTTCTGCCGAACCTGCACCGATGAGATTGTGAACCTCGTCGATGAAGAGAATTACGTCGCCTGAATTTGAAACCTCTTCTATTGCGGCTTTGATTCTCTCTTCAAAATCGCCTCTGTATTTCGTGCCTGCGACCATACTTGTAAGGTCAAGTGAAATTATACGCTTATTCTTAAGCAGTTCGGGCACTTCTCCTGAAGATATTTTCAGCGCAAGACCCTCGGCAATCGCCGTTTTGCCGACACCCGGTTCACCGATAAGACACGGGTTGTTCTTTGTACGTCTGCTGAGAATCTGAATCACACGCTCAATTTCCTTCTGCCTGCCGATTACGGGGTCGATTTTGCCCTGTTTGGCTATATCCGTTAAATCTCTTCCGTACTGTTCCAACGTCGGTGTTTTTCCGCCTGAATTATTTTTCCTTTCGTCGTTCTTTTTGGACGACGATGAAGATCCCGAAGCAAAGCGGTTAAGCTCTCCTGATATATCGTTTAAAGAAACGCCGAGTTCTTCAAGTATCATCATCGCAAAGCAATCCGAATCCTTTACGAGTGCAAGCAGGATATGCTCCGTGCCGACGTAATTCTGACCTGATGACTTCGCTTGGGACACTGAAATTTCAATTATATTTTTGCTTCTCGGTGTAAAATCATTCGGAGAAAGCACCGTCGGTGTGCCCATACCGATTTCGGTTCTGAGCACTCTCTCCGCTTTCTCAAAAGTTACTCCTCTCGAAGAAAGAACGGACTGTGCTACACTTCCTTCGCTTGCAATAAGGCCGAGAAGCAGATGTTCACTGCCGATGTAAGTGTGACCGAGATTTTCCGCAAAAGTAATTGCAGAATTGAGTGCGTTATTTGCTTTCTGGGTGAAACCTGTGAATTTGTACATAAAAATCTCCTCCCTTTTGAAAAAATAAAGCTCCGTTTTCACGGAGCTTTAAAAATTATGAATCAAGAGCTTCTCTTACCCACTTGGCACGAAGGATATCCCTCTGCTGTGATGTAAGTTCTTTTCCCTCTGCAGCATTTATTGTTGCGGGCTGAACTCTTGTTGTAAGCTCATTGAGCTTTGTGATGTCAAAATTGATTGACTTATTAGAGATACCCATTCTTAAAAGTGACGAAAGCTCCATAAACTCGTCACCGCTGAGCACCCTTGCATTTTTGAGTATACCCCAAGCGCGGAAGATTCTGTCCTCCTCGATGGGATTTTCGATAAGTTTTTCCGCTGCAGCTCTTTCCTGAGCTACAAGCTGAAGTGTGATTGACTGAAGATTGTTAAGCGCAGCTTCTTCGGAAATTCCGAGAGTTATCTGATTGCTGAGCTGATAAACGTCGCCCTTGGGACTGCTGCCTTCGCCGTAAGCTCCACGGATAACAAGACCGAGCTTCGATACGGTTGAAGCGAGTTTTCCGATCTGTCCGCAACGTGTAAGTGCAGGCAGGTGAAGCATAACCGATGCTCTCATAGCCGTGCCGAGATTTGTAGGACACTGCGTAAGATAACCGATTCTGTCGTCGTATGCATAGTTAAGCTTTGAGGAAATGATGTTGTCGATTTTGTCGGCAACACTGTATGCTTCCTTGAGCGCGAGGCCTGCCATCATTACCTGGAGGCGGATATGGTCCTCCTCACAAAGCATAATGCTCACAGCTTCGTCGTCAGTAAGGAGCAGGGCTCTTCCGGCTCTGTCGGACGCAAATTCGGGGCTGATGAGATGTCTTTCCGCAAGAGAGACTGACTGCGCTCTTGTAAAATCCTTCATCCATGTGTAGCCGAATCCCCAACTGTCGTCAGAGAGAATCGCATCTTTGATTTCTTCGCAGACTTTTTCCTTACCCTTAACGGTAAGACGGCAAGGGAACGGATAATCCTCGAGATTTCTTGCAAGACGGACACGGGTACTTATTACAATATCACCCTGTTCGCCGTTTTCAACGTACCACTTATTCATTCTTGTCCGCCTCCATTTCTTTTATTCTGTCGCGAAGAACAGCCGCCTGCTCAAAGTTCTGCTCTTCAATCGCTTTCTGTAAATCTTCCTTGAGCTTTGCAACCGGATTTATTTTCGGCTCACGGTTTACCTGAACAGGTACCATCGCCTGTTTTCCCGTGTGTTTGATTTTACCGTGAATTCTTTGCAAAGACGGTAAAAGCTTGTCGTAAAATTTTCTGTAACAGTCGGCACAGCCTAACTTTCCGCTTTTGGCGATGTCAGAGAAAGTGTAACCGCACTTGGGGCATTTTTCTTCCCTCTCCGCACCGAGCAAAGGAAGATTTTCGCCGAGCAGACCGCCGAAAAGACCGTCCAGATTAAAACCGAATCCCGAGAACATATCCCCGTAACCAAGATGTTCCGCGCACGAAACGCAAAGATGCATTTCAGCCGTTTCACCGTTTACAACTCGTTTGATGTGAGTTGTTGCTTCATTTTTTCCGCAATTCTGACACAACATATATAATCATCCTTTCACGTTTAATAGCATTTGTTTAAAAATTGTTGCACGCACTCTGTCCCTCAGCTGAGGCTCAAGCTCGCGGTAGCATTTGTCGCTTACCGCTGAAAGAATAAGCCTTGAAGCATCTGCTGAAATTATATTCTGATAATTCAGATTATAGATATGCGCTCTGCAGGTTGCTTCGTCTATACTGTTGCCCACCGTATTTACAACGTGCATCAGCATCGTGCTTTTATCATATTTTATGCGCGCAATACGGATATAACCGCCGCCGCCTCGTCTGCTTTCTACGATATACCCCTGTTCGGGTGTAAAACGTGACGATATGACGTAGTTAATCTGACTGGGTACACAGCCAAGTGTCTGTGCAAGTTCGTTACGCTGGATTTCGGTCTCGCCCGCCTCCTGCATCATTTCGAGTATCATCTGCGCGATGACGTTACTCATACTCATATCATCAACCCCTTTCTTTTTTGACTTTGACTTTCCTTGACCTTTCTGTGATAAATTATAGACCTTCTTTGACCTTTCGTCAAAGGTCAGAAAAAGTCAAATTTTATTTTTGGTGGTTTGATTTTTAAGAATAATATTTAATTTACTCTTATTTTCTTTAATTTTCTTCTTTTTTCTTTAATTTACTCATTTTTGATATAAAAAATCCGTGACACTTTCGCATCACGGATTCAAAAATAATCTGACTTTAATTATTTAACTTTGACCTTTACGCTGTGTTTGCCCGGTTTTGTTTTAAGAACAAGCTCGTAATTTTTAAACGTTCCTTTTCTTTCCTTTCCGTCAACAGTTACGCTTTCGACCTCAAACGGTGTGCCGATTACGGTGTCAGTATGATCATCCTCTCCCTGTGTGAATGTGAGGGTGAATTCTTTTTCTTCGAGGTCATAGTGGTAGTTTTCAATCTTTCCTGCAACTGCCTTCGGATAAGGACGGCGGAAAACTTTCATAAGGCGGTTTTCAAAGAATCCGGGAATGTATGCCCAATATGTATGGCTCCATTTATAGCCTTCGAAAACTTCGAAAAGATGCTGTATATGCGGAAGCCAATCATCAGTATCGTCACCAAAGCTGCCCCACTCACCTACGATTACGGGCACATCAAGCCTCTCCTGACTTTTTCTGTGCTCACCGAAGATACCCGCAACTCTTCCGTTATGTGCAAACTTATACGACGGAGTGTCAACCATAAGGTCGTATGCGTGCGGTGCGAAAACCTGGTTATTGTCACGCTTGCCGTTCACCTTGATAGGCGGTGCACAGAACGGAATTCCGAGATTTGAATAGTAGCAATTTTCCATAAAGAGCAGTTTAGCACTCTTCTCACGGATTTTCGCTGCAACCTTTGCAAGAAAAGGCGCATAAACCCTCGTGTCGAAAATTCTGATAAGCTCTTCAGAAGATCTTGTAATCCTGTGGAACGGATCGTATTCAATGTGTGTAAGAACTTTACCGATCGGATCTTCTTTATCAAAAAGCTCTTTGATAAGATCGGTACGTTTAATCTCCGAATCGAAAAGAATCGTTTTGACTGCGCCTGCAACAATTCTTTTGAACACCTTACCGCCGGGTGAACCGGGGAAAGGTTCATTCATAACATCGAAGCCGATAACTGCAGGTTTATCGCCAAGCCTTTCAACGATATGTGCCCAACAGTCCGCATAATAGTCCTGCAAACCTTTACCTTTGACCTTTTTATTTGCCCAGAAGTTATCAAAGGCTCTGTGGCAGGCTTTGCCCCAGAAATAACCCTCTGCCCAGACGAACTTCATTGGTTTAACCGGAATACCGTCAAGAAGAACTGCCCACGCAGGAGCACCGTCCGAGTTTGTTGTAGAAGAATATAGGTCCTGATGCATATCAAGAAAAGCGTAGATATTGTACTTTTCCAGAAGATCGATAGTTTCTGCGAGTTTATCAAGATACTCATCGTTGTACGCACCGGGCGCAGGCTCAATCTTTGCCCAAGTAAATCCGAGTCTGATAAGATTGACGCCGTTTTCGGCAATCTTCTTTATCATCTCTTCATCGAGGTCCTGGACCTTCTGTTCGCCAAAAATATAGTCGCTTTTATCCACAAAATTCACACCGTGGAAAATGCGTTCTCTGCCCTTGTCATCCACAAGGACTGTTCCGGAAGCTCTGATTTTATCCATACCGTACCCTCACTTTGCTGTATTTTATATTACTATACCATTTTTCTTTTTCAAATGCAACTGACCATACATACAGCGGTTATTATCTATTGACAGCACGTCGGCGGTGTGTTACATTTCCAGAAGAAAAGGAGTGTTTATAATGAAAAAATTTATCGCAATAGTCTTGTCTTTGGTTATGTGCTTATGTGCTGTAGGTGTTTCTGCTTTTGCAGCCGATAAGCCGTTTTACCTTGTTCTAGGCGATTCAATCGCTTACGGTTCAGGCCTCACCAATGCTCCTGAGGCATGCTACGGAAAAATCGTTGCCGATACAAACGGCTACGAATATGCAAACCACGCTGTCCCCGGTCACACTACAACAAATCTTATCAACCGCCTTTCTGATCCTGAGGTTATTGCTGACCTTGAAAAAGCAGACATAATCAGCATTTCAATCGGCGGTAACGATTTCCTTATGAATAACCTTATCGATCTTATGTTTGATGCGATGGTTAAAAACGACTATACTACATTTGACAGCATTGCTGAAAACTTCTATTCGAATTTCAGCACGATAGTTGATATCATTAATGAGCACAACGAGGATGCAGTCATTCTTATGCAGACTCTTTATAACCCTCAGTCAGGCTATCTTCGTGCTCCATATCAGCAGGCGGCAGACAGACTTAACTCAGCTATCGAACGTTTTGCAACTGAAAATCCCGATGAAATTATTATCGTTGACGTCGGAACGGCACTGGGCGATGACCTTGCAAACTTTGCAGGTGATGAGATACATCCGAGCGTTAAGGGCAACGAGATTATCGCACAGACAATTCTTAGCACACTTTATGATAACGGTCTCGGTAAAAGTGTTCAACCGATCATTTCTGTGCAGGGTGAGAATATTGACATCCCCGAAACCTTCACGATGTTCCTTGATATCTGCGGTTTCATCTTCCATTTTGCAGGCACAATTTACAGCTTTATTCTCGGAATATCGTTATAAAAGATATTCTTTTATCCGTCTTTGGGCTTGTTGACAAATTTTTTTGCAAGTGATAGAATGGATTGTAACGAGATTGATTTCCGTCGGTTATCGGTCCATTACGATGGATTGATTATCGGCGGTTTTATTTTTTGGGAGGTCGTTTTATGAAAACAGATGTAGTTATCATCGGTGCAGGTCCTGCGGGCATTTTTACTGCTCTTGAAATGATTCGAAAAGGCACAAAAAAGCATATCGTAATCGTTGAAAAAGGTCAGTCCGTTGAAAACAGACATTGCCCGAAATCGAAAACCAAAAAGTGTGTAAGCTGTAAGCCCTACTGCCATATTACAACAGGCTTTTCTGGCGCAGGTGCGTTCTCCGACGGCAAGCTTTCATTAAGTTACGAGGTTGGCGGTGATCTTCCGTCACTTATCGGTGAGGTGCTTGCACAGGAAACAATTGATTACACAGATTCAATATATCTCGAATTCGGTGCGGATACAAAAATCGAAGGTATCAGCAACCCAGATGCCGTTAAGAAAATCCGTTCACGTGCAATTCAGGCGGGTCTCAAGCTCGTTGACTGCCCCATACGCCACCTCGGAACTGAAAAAGCACAGGATATCTACCTTGCGATTGAAAAATATCTTATTGCAAACGGCGTTGAAATTTATTTTGGCTGTGAGTGTTCGGATATTATTCTCGAAGGAAAAAAGTGTAACGGCGTTATAATCCACGACAACCACGGCAAAGAAACAGAAATCTACGCTGACAAGACGATCGTCGCCACAGGACGCAGAGGTGCTGACTGGCTTGAGAAAATCTGCGCCGAGCACGACATTGCACATCTTCCCGGAACGGTAGATATCGGTGTTCGCGTTGAAGTACGAAACGAAGTTATGGAAGAGGTTAACGAGGTGCTTTACGAATCCAAGCTCATCGGCTATCCCCGTCCGTTCAAAAACAAGGTTCGCACATTCTGTCAGAATCCCGGCGGTTTTGTAAGCCAGGAAAACTACGATAACGATCTCGCAGTTGTTAACGGTCATTCATACAAGGAGCTGAAATCTGACAACACCAACCTTGCGATTCTCTGCTCACATAATTTCTCTCACCCCTTCAACCAACCGATTTCTTATGCGCAGAAGGTCGGTGAGCTTACGAATATGCTCGGTACGGGACACATTCTCGTTCAGCGTTTCGGCGATATTCTTGACGGTAAGCGCACCTGGGAAAAGGAACTTTATTTCTCCAACCTTAAGCCGACTCTCCCTGATGCCGTTGCAGGCGACATTACAGCAGCTATGCCTTACAGAGCGATGACTAATATCATCGGCTTCATTCAGGCTGTCGACCACGTTGCGCCCGGCTTCGCTTCATACGAAACCTTGCTTTATTCACCCGAACTGAAGTTTTACAGTAACCGAGTCAAGATGGATTCTAAATTCAACACAAACGTTGAAAATCTTCACTGCCTCGGTGACTCCAGCGGTTGGACAAGAGGCCTTATGATGGCATCTGTTATGGGTGTTCTTATGGGACGCGAAATTTATTAAGACTATTTTCAAAAGACTGCTTCGCCTGTGCGGAGCAGTCCTTTTTGTTGCTTGCAAAGATTTTTCATATATAGTATAATGAAGGTTGAAATTCGAGAAAGGAGTGTGTGACCGTGGTATTTTCATCAACAACGTTTTTGTTCCTGTTTTTGCCTGCTGTTCTCATACTCTATTACAACCCGATAATTAAATCGCTTACCTTCCGTAATGCGATACTTATATTCTCAAGTATATTTTTCTACGCTTGGGGCGAACCTTTTTTCGTTATTCTGATGCTCGCCTCAATTTTTCTTAACTGGCTTTTCGGTCTCGGAGTTGCAAAGTTCAAAGACAGCAGTCCGACGAAAGCGCGTCTGTTTGTCGGCTTGTCAGTGATCGTAAACCTCGGAATGATGTTTGTTTTTAAATATCTTACGTTCACTCTTGAAAACATCAATGCTCTTTTTTCGACAAACCTTGACACTCTCGATATAGCACTTCCCATTGGTATTTCATTCTTTACGTTTCAGGCTATGTCATATGTTATCGACGTTTACCGCGGAAACGGTGCCGTTCAGAAAAATCCGTTCAATGTTGCTCTGTATATATCATTTTTCCCGCAGCTTATTGCAGGTCCGATTGTACGCTATCAGACAATCGCCGACCAGATAAATTTTCGCAAGGAAACTTTTGACGATTTTTCAAACGGTGTTTACCGCTTTATGCTCGGTTTCTGCAAAAAAGTTCTGATTGCAAACAATGTCGCTGTAGTTGCCGACGGAATTTTCGGAAATTCAGAAATTTCTGTTGCAACAGCATGGGTCGGTGCAATCGCATACACATTGCAGATTTTCTTCGACTTTGCAGGTTATAGTGAAATGGCTATCGGTCTGGGCAAAATGTTCGGTTTCCATTTCCTTGAAAACTTTGACTATCCGTATATTTCAAAATCCGTAAGCGAATTCTGGCGCAGGTGGCACATCTCGCTCGGTACGTGGTTCAGAGACTACGTGTACTTTCCTCTCGGTGGAAGCCGTGTTAAGAAAAAATCACGTCTCATTTTTAACCTCTTTGTCGTCTGGCTTCTTACGGGTGTATGGCACGGTGCGAACTGGACCTTTGTCGTGTGGGGACTTCTTTATTTTCTTCTTCTTGCTTTTGAAAAGCTTACGAAATTCCCTGAAAAAGTCAAGTTTTTCAACCACATTTACACTATGCTTTTTGTTATCATCGGTTGGGTTCTGTTCCGTTCGGATTCAATCGCCGATGCGCTCAGTTACCTTAAAACAATGTTCTTTATGTCGGGTGCCCAGTTGTTTGACGAAAAAACAATTTTCTACCTCGATAACTACAAATTTTATCTTGCGGCAGGTATCCTGGCAAGCTTCCCGATAATGCCGAAAATAAAAGAAAAAATTTAAATT